>CAUZJR010000321.1:0-6467 GCA_963580005.1 Planctomycetota bacterium | reverse complement strand
CCCTTCCCAGCCCCAGTCCGAACCCCAGGCCCAGGCGACGACAGCCACCTCGGATCCCGAGCTGACCAAAACAGGCTCCAAGACAGACTCCAAGACAGACTCCAAGACAGACTCCAAGACAGACTCCAAGCCGCCCGCCGGGCACGATGACCCCAAGACGGCAAAGTCCTCCGAAAAACCGCGATCCAATCGACTGGCCGGCGAGACCAGCCCCTACCTCTTGCTGCACGCTCACAACCCCGTCGACTGGTACCCGTGGGGTCCCGAGGCGCTCGAGAGGGCGCGGAAGGAGGGGAAGATGATCTTCATCTCGATCGGCTACAGCAGCTGCTACTGGTGCCACGTGATGGAGCGTGAGAGTTTCTCGGACCCCGAGATCGCCAAGTTCATGAACGCGAACTTCGTGAACATCAAGATCGATCGAGAAGAACGGCCCGACATCGACGACATCTACATGACCGCCCTGGGCATCTATGTCTCCCAGACCGGAGGCGGCACCGGCTGGCCGCTCTCAATGTTCCTCACACCCGACACCCGACCTGTCGCCGGTGGGACCTACTTCCCACCCCGCGACGAGCCCAATCGGCCGCCCGGTTTCCTCGGAGTGCTCAAGGCGATGCACAAGCTGTGGACCGAGGACAAGGAGGCGGCCGAGGGGAATGCCAAGGTGCTGACGCAGGCCCTGAGACAGTCGCTGCGTCGCCGACTGGTGCTCGCCTCCGCGGAACTCGAAGGCGATCTCGTCGTCCGCTCGGTCGACTCACTGCTCAACTCGCACGACACCCGCTTCGGCGGCATCGGCTTCAACCCTCGCCGAGCCGACCGCCCGAAATTCCCCTCCCCCCCCAAGCTCGAACTGCTGGCCTACGCCGCCGGACTCGAGAAGACCGTCAACAGCGATACGAACAAGAAAGACGGCAAGAAGGACGGCAAGAGCGAGACGCCCGAGGAGACTCCGGCGACCGAGGTGATCGACCACACGCTGCTGGCGATTGCCAACGGAGGCATCCACGACCAGGTGGGCGGAGGCTTTCATCGCTACAGCACCGACCGCCGCTGGCTTGTGCCTCACTTCGAGAAAATGCTCTACGACAACGCTCAACTCGCCGGGCTCTACGTCGCCGCGTTTGCCCGCACCGGCCAACCCGCCTACCGTGCCGTCGCCGAGGGCATCTTCAGCTACGTGCTCCGCGACATGACCGACCCGCTGGGCCCGTTCTTCTCGGCCCAGGACGCCGAGACCGACGCGATCGAAGGCAAGTACTACGTCTGGTCGGCGGCCCAGATCGACCAGCTGCTCGGCAAGAACGCCGCGGTGTTTCGCAAGCAGTTCGGAGTCGTCGACAAGCCCGATTTTGAACACGGCAACGTGCTGTTCCGCAAGGTGCCGCTGGAAACATCGATCGAGGACGCCTCGACGACCGCCCAGCTCGCCCGCATGCGCAAGACACTGCTCGCCGCACGCGGTAAGCGGAAGGCCCCGCTGCTGGACGACAAGGTGCTGACGAGCTGGAACGGGTTGATGATCCGCAGCCTCGCCGACGGCGGCCGCGTGCTGAAGAAGCCGGCATACACCGCCGCCGCCGCACGGGCAGCCGACTTCCTGCTCGCCAATCTCCGGGACGCCTCGAAGGGGCACCTGCTGAGAACCCACCGCAAGGGCAAGTCCAAGCTGCACGCCTACCTGGTCGACTACGCCTTCCTGGTCGAAGGCCTGCTCGCTCTGCACCAGGCCACCGGGGATGAGAAGTGGTTGAACCAGGCCCGAAAGCTGACCGACGAACAGATCGACCTCTACTGGGACAAGACCCGTCACGGCTTCTACTTCACCTCGCACAATCACGAGGAGCTGCTGGCCCGCACCCAGAACGGCTTCGACAGCGTGATCCCCTCGGGCAACAGCACCAGCGTTCGCAACCTGGTCCGGCTGGCCAAGCGAACCGGAGATGCGAAGTACCGCACCTACGCCAAGCAGACGCTCGAAGCCTTTGCTCCGCAGATGCGCGAGCACCTGACTCGAGGTGGCATGGGGATGTCGCACATGGCACTGGCTTTGGCCGAGTACCTTGCCGAGTGAATGTCGGGGCGGCTTGTGAAGTACGACCGCCTGAAGGTCTAATCGGCGATGGCTCCAGGTGAAAACGGTGACATGACATGAATGATGCGGAGGCTCCTCAGGCACTCGAGCAGGCCGTCGGGCTGCAAACGTTCGACTGGGTGCTGATCGTGCTGTACGCACTGTCGACGATCGGCCTGGGTCTGTACTTCAGCCGTCGACAGAAGTCGATGCAGGAGTACTTCACCGGCGGCGGGAACATGAACCCGATACTGATCGGGGTCTCATTGTTCGCGACTCTGCTGAGCACGATTTCGTACCTGTCGGTCCCCGGCGAAGCCGCCGGCAAGGGCCCGGTCAACCTGATCGCGATGCTCGGACTGCCGGTGGTCTTCTGCGTCGTCGGCTTCGTGATGTTGCCGATCTACATGAAGACCCGAGTGACCAGTGCGTACGAGTTGCTCGAGGACAAACTCGGGGTGGGTTTGAGGCTGCTGGGGGCGACGATGTTCCTGGCGCTGCGGCTGGTCTGGATGACCCTGCTGGTCTACCTCGCTTCAGAAGCCATGACCGTGATGATGGGCCTCGATCCCAAGTGGATCCCCGCCGTGGCGGCCGTCACCGGGGTCGTCGCCGTCATCTACACCTCGCTCGGCGGCCTGCAGGCCGTCGTGATCACCGACCTGCTCCAGACCGTGCTGCTCTTCGCAGGCGCGGTGCTGGTCGTGCTGACGGTGACCCATGACTTCGGCGGATTCGGCTGGTTCCCCACCGCCTGGCACGCCAACTGGGACTCTCAGCCGATGCTGCCGATCGAGGACGGAGCGGTCAGTTTCAAGCTGAGGATTTCGGGACTGGGCGCTCTGCTCAGCTCGACCATCTGGTACATCGCCACCCTCGGCGGAGACCAGACGACCGTCCAGAGATTCATGGCGACGACCGACGCCCGCGCGGCCCGCAAGGCCCTGGGCACGCAGCTGGTCGTCGGAGCCACCGTCAGCCTGACGCTGTGTGCCGTCGGGTTTGCCCTGCTGGGGTACTTCGAAAAACACTTCGACCAACTCCCCGACTCGATCAAGCTCAAGCAGAACGCCGACAAGCTGTTCCCCCACTACATCGCCTACCACCTGCCCGTGGGGGTCTCGGGACTGGTCGTCTCGGCGATGTTCGCCGCGGCGATGTCGAGTATCGACTCGGGAGTCAACTCGGTCACCGCCGTGGTGCTCAAGGACTTCATCGGCCGCTTCCGCAAGACCGAGGTCTCTGAGAGCGGACAACTGAAGCTGGCGCGTTTCCTGGCCTTCACAATCGGCGGCATCGTCGTGCTCAGCAGCACCCTGATGCGGTTCATCCAGGGCAACATCACCGAGATGACCGGCAAGACGGTCAACCTGCTGACCGTGCCGATTTTCGGCCTGTTCTTCTTTGCCCTGTTCGTCAAGAACCCCAGGCCCTGGGCCGTCTGGGCCGGCGTGATTTCCGGAACCGCCACCGCCGTGGTGATCGCCTTCTCGGGTCCCCTGGCCTACCTGCTGTTCGACCAGTTCGGGATCCAGCCGGAGGTGTTTGGGACCGAGTTCATCCAGATCACCGACAAGGTGACCGGTGAGATTCGCTCCAGTTGCAACGACCCGATCAGCTTCCAGTGGATTTCACCGATGGCCCTGGCCGTCAACATCGCTGTGGGCTACACCGGCTGCTGGATCGGCAACCGGATCCGCCCGCCGGCCGAGACCCACTCGTAATCCGCCCGACACCCATGTCCTCTCCCTCCACCCGCGGCCGGATTCGCCTGCTGGCACTCGCCGGAGGAGTGATCGTGGGCGTGGTCGTGGCCGAGGCTCTGTTGAGGATCGGCGACGTCCGACCCGAACGCTACCGGGCACCTCGCTGGAGCGCCTTCGACGGCACTGCGTTTCGCCGCAGCGACATGTGGGGCGACGGACGGATCAAGCAGCCCAGCCCGTTTGCCAGGATCGACATGGGACAGTACACACCCGGTGCACGCTTTCGCATCGAGTACGCCTCGAATCCGAGAGACTACTTCGACTCCGACAACGGAGTCGAGATGACCGTCAACCCAATGGGCCTGCGCGGCCCCGAGGTCTCCGCTGAAAAAACCGCCGGCACACTGCGTGTGATCGGGCTGGGCGACTCGTTCACCTTCGGCGTCGGGGTCCGCGATGAACACACCTTCCTCAGACGACTCGAAGGCCGCCTCAACCAATACCAACTCGTCGAAGTACTCAACGCCGGCACCCAGGGCTACAACACACGCGATCAACAGATCACCCTCGAAAACCGATGGCTCGAACTCAAGCCCGACCTCGTGCTCGTCGTCTTCTACCTCAATGACATCTACCGCGACGAATCGGCCGTCGCCTTCTGGAACAATGGCGAGGGACACGGGGTCTACCTGCAACCCACCGGACTCGCTCGACACTCGCACCTCATCGACTGGTGCCAGTACTCGTGGCGGGCAAAAGAGCTGCGACAGAGAATGATCGCTCACTACAGCCAGGCCTACTTCACCGATCCGAGGTCCTTCTTCGCCAAGCCCGTCTCTCGCTCGCAACCGATGGACTGGTCCGCATCTCGAGCCGCACTGGTGCGGATCGTCGAGTTGGCCAGGACACACGGGTTCCAGGTCGGACTGGCCATCTTCCCCGAGTTGATGTCGCTTGAGGATTACCCCTTCACCGCGATCCACGCGTTTGTCGAGGAGACCTGTAAAGAGATCGGGATGCCCGTCCACGACCTGCTGAGTGCCTTCCAGGGACACAGCGACCACCAGCTCTGGGTTCACCCCACCGACCACCACCCCAACGAGATCGCTCACGACCTCGCCGCAGCCTCGCTCGAGAAGTTCCTTCGCACGCTGATTGCCGCGGACGCATCCCTGCCACAAGCGTCCCAGTCGCCATGACCGACTTCACGCCCTCTCACGCCAATCCCCAGCAGCCGGCAACCCTGTGGCAGGCCGTGGCACTGCTGGCCATCACCCTGCTGGCCTACCTCCCCGTCGCCAGCGCCGGCTTCGTCTGGAACGACGACGACCTGACCGCAATCCTGGCCCTGATCCAACAGCAGGGACTCTCGGCCGTGTGGTTCTCGTCCGAAGCCTTCAACTACTGGCCGATGACCTGGTCCAGTTACTGGATCGAACACCAGCTGCTGGGCAACGATCCGGCCACCGGCCTGCCCGATCCCACCAGCTACCACGTTGTCAATGTCCTGCTGCATGCTGCCGCCAGCCTGCTGCTGTGGCGAGTGTTGCTGCGGCTGGAGATCTCCGGAGCCTGGTTGGCCGCGGCGGTCTTCGCCGTCCATCCGGTCAACGTCGAATCGGTCGCCTGGATCACTCAACGAAAAAACGTCCTGGCCATGGTCTTCTACCTCCTGGCACTGTGCCAGTTCCTCGAATTCGAACGCACGAACCGACCACTCCGCCTCGTGGCCGCCGTCGCAGCGTTTCTGCTGGCCATGCTCAGCAAGGGAGCCGTCGTGGCGCTGCCGCTGGTGCTGCTGCTCCTGGCCTGGTGGCGACGCGGTCGAGTGACCCGCAAAGACCTCCTGTGCAGCATCCCCTTCCTGGTGGTGGCCGTGGTGATGAGCGGAGTCGAGATCTGGTTCCAGCAGGTCAAGGCGATTGGCGAGGAGACGATCCGAGACGCGGGGCTGGTCGAGAGATTGATGGCCACCGGGCCGGTCGCCTGGTTCTATCTTCAGAAGGCACTGCTGCCAATCGAGTTGGCCTTCGTCTACCCACTCTGGCAATTCGACACCTCCCAGGCCGCGCAGTGGCTGCCTCTGGCCGCCGGACTCGCCGTGCTCGGCACCCTCATCTGGGCCACACGAAAGGGCCTGGATCGAGGACCGCTGGCCGCGGTGCTCTACACCCTCTTCTGCCTCGGACCAGTGCTGGGACTCGTCGACATCTACTACTTCCGCTACTCGCTCGTCGCCGACCATTACCAGTACGTCGCCATGCCCGGCCTCATCGTGCTCGTTGTCGCTGCGGCAGCCCGCTTCGCCCACCGCCACACCATCGACCGTGTCACGCTGCGCGTGGCATCGCTGGGACTCGTCGCGGTGCTCGGAGGGTTGACCTGGCAACAGGTCGACATCTACCAGACCCCGCAACAGCTCTGGCGCGACACCCTGGCCAGGAACCCCGGCTGCTGGCTGGCTCACAACCAACTGGCCAACCTGGTCAATTCCAGCCAGAAGGTCGACGACGCCAGGCAACATTACCTCGAGGCACTCCGGTTGATCGAACACCAGTTCGGGGCCGGCCACGTCGAGACCGCTCGAGTGCACAACAACCTCGGCATGCTGCTCGGACAATCCGCCCGCGTCGACTCCGACCCCGCGATGATGCTCCAGGCTATCACTCACCTGGAAACCGCCT
>CAUZJR010000320.1:0-6470 GCA_963580005.1 Planctomycetota bacterium | reverse complement strand
GGATTGGGGGGTGTCGTTCGAGCCGACGGACATCGGGATCTCCTTGCGTCTCGTCCATCGAGGACGCCCGACGGCTGATTCGCCACCGGAGGCCCAGGAATCGGGTCCTCGTGTCGTACCCGTCCCTGGGCAGGAGACCGCAAACCGTCCATGGCAGGCGGAATCAGGTCGTTCTGGAAGCTGTCAGTTCTGCAGTGCGTAGGCGACCACGTTGATGGCCAGCCGCCGACAACTCTCGGCGTCGTAACCATTGCCGTAGGGATCGCTGACCTGCTTGAGGTGAGTGATCATGTCGTGAGGCGAGTAGACCATCACGAGACGTTTGCCGAGCGTGACGCCCCAGAGTTCCAGGGGCCGCTGGCCGCCGGACTGGCGGTCTCGGACACCAGCCACCTTGTAAAACGATCGCAGCAGCGGGTGGTCGGCCTGGATCAGTTCGAGTTTCTGCTGAGGGAACAGGGTGCTGGCCAGCGACCGGGCGTGCTGGTCGAAGGCACTGCGGCCACAGCAGTTGTTGACGAACAGGAAGCCGCCGGCCTGCAGGTGAGCCCGCAACGAAACCACCTCCGAAGCGTTCAGCCTCGGGTTGCGGTGGCCGGTCATGTAGACGAACGGGTAGTTGACCAACCGCTCGGGCTTGGCCTCGACACCTCGCAGGTCAAAGTGTACCGCCAAGCTCGAATCGACCGCCAGGTGACGCAGCCACTGCTGAGTGCTGTTGGGGTCGGGGTTCCAGTCGCCGCTGTGCTTGAGCTGGGCCATCTGGAATCGTTGCCGCGAGCGAGCAACGGGGGCCTGCAGCTGACGGGTCACCGCCTGGACCTCGCCCAGCTGACGCAGGCCGGCGACGTAGCTGATGATGTTCACTCCCAGCCGGATCGCATCGCCGGGCAGCAGGCGTGAGCCGTGAGGGTGCACGTGCTCGTCCCAACCACAACTCATGTCCCAGGGCGTCAGGATCACGGCGGTCCGACAGCCGATGTTCATGCCCAGCAACTGGGGCGGGCCCTGGAAGTCGTGCTGCACACCGTCCTCGAATGTCCGGTAATGCACGTTGGTGTACTTGTGGTAGGCACGGAAGACCGGGTGATCGAGCTCGAGGTTGTCGAACGAGCGGTTGGGGAACATCCGCACCACCTCGCCCATGAACGACCGCCGAAACTCCTCGCGGCCACAGCAGGCGTCTCCCAACAGCGTGCCACCGTCAAGAATGTACTGCCGCAATGCGACTCGCTCGTCGGGGCTGAACCCGAACATCTCGTGGCCGCTTATATAAAGGATGGGGACCTTGGTCTTCTTGTTCGCCTTGTGGTTGGCCACCACCTCCTTGATCGACAGGTGACGCCAGCCGTACCACAGGCCCAGTTCGTAGCGGCAGTGCCGCATCAGGTTGTCGACGTCGCCGGGATCGGTGTTCCAGTCCTGGGTCGTGCCGTACTCGAGCTTGGCCATCATCAACGGCGGAGCCGGCTCGGCCTTCGGTTCGCTGCGACGCAACGGGGTCACCGGCAACGGCAACGGAGGAAATCCCTCGGCGGAAGTGTGACGTTGAGGGTTCTTGCGCGGCGGAGGACCACAGGTGCCCAGCCGACGAGGCTTCTTCGGCTGAGCCTGCTGGGCGGTGGCCAGTGTCACCACGCCCACGGCGAGTACCAGGACCAGGGCCGCCTTCAGGATGCGGCCTCCCATTCCAGCTTCCAGCTTCGTCATCCGCTTCATGGCCTCGTCCTCTTCACGGGAATCCGCGTCCAATGACCGCCCATTACTCGCAGTAACTCTTCGCTTCTTCGCTCAAATTCCTTCACATTCGCTCAAACCCGCTCAGGGCTTACTGGCTCCCCGGGCAGGTTTCTTCTTTTCAGCTCCGGGAGCTCCCTTGGCACCACGCAATCTCACCCCGGCTTTTGTCGAGGGGGCCGCGATCCGGCCCAGCTCGACTCGAGGCAACTTGGATGATACCGCAATCCCTCCCAGCCGGCCGTCGAATGTGACCGACTTCTGGATATATCGACTTTTCTGCATACGTTCCCGATACAGCACCGTAAACAACTCATCAGTCCGCTTCAACCAGGTTTCCTCGGGCCGCTCGAAGTGCCACAGCTCGGCTCTCCAGATCAGCTCGCCCGGCTTCGATCCGAAGAAGGGCCGAGTGCGGAGCTTGCTGATCAGGATGGCGGCGTGCTGGATGTTGCCTTCGATGGTCAGGATCCGAATTTCGTCTTCGAACTTGTTGAGCCGGTTGACCTTCTTGGTGATGACCTCGATGTCCTCGGCCGCCAGCGGCTGCTCCTCGACGTAGTCCGAGCGAGGCACCTTGAGGTTGATGCCTTCGAGGCGAGTCTGGGCTCCGAAGTCCAATTGCAGGTCGTAGATCTTGCCGACTGTGAGTCCGGCAACCGCGAAGCGGCCGGTCGCCGCGTCGACGATCTTGCCGGTGGTTCGCTTTCGAGTCTTCCTCTCGATCACCGCCACCGCACTCAGACCCTTGGCCGGGGTGACCACGCCGGTGATTCTCGGTGTGGCCTGGGCAGCCACCTGCGTGGGCAGCGAGCAGACCAGCGCAGCGGCGAGCGGAACAACCAGGCAGGCGAGGGTGTTGCGATTCATGGGATCACCCAATTGAGATCACCGTTGATAGGCGGGCAGGTAGTGCATGTAGACCTCGAGCACCAGCGAGGCCATGGCGGTCCAGTAGACCCTGTTGCGGCCGACCACGCTGGCCGACTCGGACATCCCGGCGGGCATGTCCCAGCTACCGTCCTCAAGTTGTTTCTCGAGAAACATCTCGCGAACCTGCGGGTGCCACTGGTTCCAGTACTTGCCACCGGCCTGGTAGTTGCCCTGGATCGCGTAGTAATGGAAGTAATAGAAGTAGGTGACTCCCCCGGACTTGCCCCAGGTCACCGGCACCTTGGACATGAATTCGAGGGCCTTGGTGACGGTGGGGTCGTTGTAGTGTCCCAGGAGTTGCAGCGAGAGGATCCCGGCGGCGGTGGTGTGCGGTCCCTGGGCGGGGCCGGTGTAGCCGAACCCACCCTTGGGATGTGCGCAACTCTTGATGTACTTCACCGCGTTGTCGATCGTCTTCTGCGGCACGGGGATTTCGGCGTTGTTGGCCGCTCGCAGTGCCACCACCTGCATCACCGACACGCTGACGTCCTGCGTGCTGGGGTTGGGCTGGTAGCGCCAGCCTCCGGCTGCGGACTGGCAGCGGACGATCAGGTCGACCGCCTTCCTCAGTTTCTCCTCGAGCTCGGGGTCGGGGTCCATGCCGTACATTTCGGCCATGCACAGGGTGGTCAATCCGTGCGAGTACATCGGTCCGGAGCCGGGGATCCGCTTCGACCGGAACAGGCCGCTGTCCTGCTGCGTCCTCAGGATGTACTTCTTGGCCCGATCGAGCACATCGGCGTAGGGACCCCGGCCGGGCACGTGTCCCCGGCCCATGATCGACAGAATCGCCATGGCATTGGGAGCGTTGCAGTCGTCCCACGCCCCGTCCATCGGGGACCCGTCGCGGATCTGGACCCCCTCGAGGTACTTGACCGACCGATCCAGCGATCCGGTCACCCGCTTGATGATATCGGTCTCGGTCAGGATGTCGGCCGTCGCCGACTTGGCAGCGGATTTTTTTTTGGGCTGGGCCTGGACGCGGGCCATGTGGGTCGAGCCGGCAACAAACACGCCCCAGGCCACGACCGCCACCAGGCCTCCCAGCACTGTTGCGGTCGACCAGCGGAGAGTGATGCGAGGAAGCTGCATGAGTTGTCCGATGATTGTGTCGTGTGTGTCGATGAACGGGTCGCTTGGGTGTGCCGGCTGGTTGTTCTCAGGAGAGTCCCATCAGGCGACGGATGCCGACATCGATCGAGTAGACGAGCACCAGGATCACGAGCACCAGCCAGTTGTCCCAGATCGTGGCCTGGTCCTGCCGCTTGGTGGTCAGGGTCTTTCCGGTCAGTTTTCGTTCGAGTGATCCGAGTTGATCGAGGGGAATCAGGGAACCGCCGGTGGCTTGTGCGAGTCCTTCGAGGGTGGCGCGATTGAGCTGCGGTTGCCGGAATTCCTCGGGAGCGATCATCACGTTGAGCAGCGCCTCGGCCCCCTGTTCGGGGTCACCGCTGGGCGGCGTGTAGCTCACGGCGTGCTTACCCGCCTCCGACGGCAGGAAGCTACCGCGGTAGCGGCCCATCTGCCTGGGGTCGAGTTGCAGCTTGATCGACTCACTTCCTCCGGGCCCGTTGATGGCCACCACCAGCTCTGGTTCCTCGCGAGGTTTCCCTTCGGCGTCGGCAAACGCGGTCAGTTCGATCGTGGCGTCCTCACCGGGCTGCACTCTCACCGGCCGCACCTCGATGAAGCTTTTTGCTCCACCCGACTCGTCTCGTGGCGCCATCGATCTCAGGCTCTGGCCCCAGAACTTGTAGAAGAAGCGGTCACCGACGGTGCGTCGCCACAGCCAGGTCGAGTCGGTGGCGATGAACATCACCTTGCCTTCTCCGGCGAGGTGCCAGGAGATCAGAGGCAGCTTGCCCTGGGCCAGCCGCACCGACGGGTTCCAGGCCAGCACCTCGGCTCCGGCCGCGGGTCGTTCGACGGCGGCACACCAGTAGTATTCCGGCATCCGGCTCCAGACCACCTGGTTCCGCCCGATGTCCTCGTACAGCCGCATCGCCTCGTGAACCGAGCCGCTGGCCGAGACTTCCATCCGGAACGGCTCGAACACTTTCGCCTCGCGGCCGGCCACGCCCTCCTTGACCACCACCGGCAGCAGTTCCTGGAAGTCGGCTCCGTAGGCGTGAGGCATGTATTCGGGTCCCGCCTCGACGATCAGCCCGACCCCGTGTTCCTGCACGGCGCGGATCAGCAGGTCTTCGCGTTCGCGGGTGAGCAGTTCTGGCGAGACATCACCGAGGATGATCACGTCGTACTCGCTGATCTCCTCGATTGTTGCCGGCAGCGCCTTGACCTGTTCGGCTTCGGGCTGCCGCCGCCACTCGGTTTCGACCACCACCTCGGGGTCTTCGGTACTGAGCCGCCCGGCCACTCCGTTGTCTCGTCTGAGCGCGTTCTTCAGGAAGCGGAAGTCCCAGCGGGGTCGTCCGTCCACCAGCAGCACTTTCAGTTTCTTTTCGCTGACCCGCACGTAGGCCACGTCGTGGTTATTGGCCCGCAGCTGCTGACTCTCGTTGGGATGCTCGGGAACCCGCACTTCCAGGTACTGCGGCCCCGATTCCTCGGCCACGAAGGTCAACTCGACCTGCTGCTGCTCGGTCCCGCTGAGCACCAGTTCCTTGGTCGCCAGCACGGTTTCGCCTTCGCGCGAGTGGGCGACGAGTTCGACTTTGGTGGCCTGGCCGTCGAAGCCGTGCGCTTCGATCGTGGCGTGCACCCGCACGGTGTCCTTCTTGGCCACCAGCCCACTGGTGTAGACATCGATGATGGCGACGTCCTGGATGTCGGCGGTCGAACCGACCGGCACGGCATAAACCGGTGCCCCATCGCGGCGGTAGGATCGTGCCACCGCCGCGGCATCAGCCGGGCTGGCACCGCCGGTGTTCTGGCCGTCAGAAAACAGCAGGATCCCGCTGACCCGCTGGCCGGCGGCTCGATCGAGCACGGCCAGGACCGCGTCTCCGAGGTAGGAAGCGTTGGGCTGGCTGACGGAGATCCCCGCATCGGCTTCCGAGCCGGTTCCGCCAGCACCGTCGGACTTCAACTCGATCGGCTCGAGCCGACGTGCGAAGGCGAAGTACTGCACGTCGTACTTTTCGGCCAGCTTGTCGAAGACCGCGGCACGAGCCACCTCGACGGCCTCCTGGGCCAGCTGCACCCGGCCGTAGCCATTGATCGTCGAGCGAATCTCGGCGTCCATCGTGCCGTCGTCCCCGACGGCCAGCCCGGCAGCCTTCGCGACCGCCAGACGCTCTTCATCGCTCGCGAACGGACCCGCCGGAAGCTGCATGCTCTGTGAGGCATCGAACACGACGGCCAGGATCGGTTTCTTGTTGATCTCCTCGGTCAACCTCAGCACCGGGCTGGCCAGCACCAGGATCAGCATCGCCAGCACGAAGATTCGCGTCACGGTCAACGCAATGCGGAAACCGCGACGGACCGTCGCCAGGTTGCTCCGCTGCCGGGTGTAGATGAACCAGGCGGCGGGAATCAACAGCAGCAGGGCATAAAGCCACAACGGGCGTTGGAAGGCGACGTGGGCATCGGAGATGTTTTCGACCATCTCATCGGCCACGCCGATCGACCGCAACAACGACTCGAGCATCCTCGGACTACGCCCCCCCTCCGTGGTCGGCTCAACGAGCCGGACTCGGAGTCATTTCTTCGGCACTTTCGACCGGGCCCGCGACAACTTCTTGAAGTAGTCGCGGATGAAGCCTCGGTAGGCCTTGGGTCTTTCCTCGCGCAATCCCTGCAACAACTCCTCCCGTTCCTTGGGTTGCATCTTCATGATC
>CAUZJR010000319.1:0-6505 GCA_963580005.1 Planctomycetota bacterium | reverse complement strand
ATGCGGATTGGCTTAGCCCAGGATCCCGGTCAATGCTTCGGCCTTGACCAAGTCGCGGGGCTGATCGAGATGGTTGTGGACGATCGTGCGAGGGTTGATCCCCACGCTGTGATAAATCGTCGCCAGCAACTCGCGCGGATGCACCGGGTTCTCGACCGGAGCCGACGCCGTCTTGTCGCTCTTGCCGTAGACAATGCCACGCTTCACGCCCGCACCGGCCATCACGGCCGTGTAGCAGTAGGGCCAGTGGTCGCGACCGTCGTTGGAGTTCGAGTTGCCCGAGGTGGACACTCCACGCTTGGGACTGCGGCCAAACTCGCCCACGGCGATCACCAGCGTCTCGTCCAACAGACCCCGCTCGTCGAGATCGGCGATCAGGGTCGAGAGTCCCGAATCGAGCATCGGGCTGTTCTGGGTCTTCATCCGCTTGGACAGGCCGACGTGGACGTCCCACGAGTGGTTGTCCGAGTTGGCCACCTTGGGCCAGTTGACCTCGACCACCCGCGTGCCCGCTTCGATCAGCCGACGAGCCAGCAGGCAGCTCTGGCCAAACGTGTTCTTGCCATACCGCTCGCGGACTTCCTTCTTCTCCGCACCCAGGTTGAACGCGTCGCGGGCACGGCCCGAAAGCACCAAGCCCAGAGCCTTGTCGTAGTACTCGTTCAGAGCGTACTTCTGGACGGCGACTTCCAGGTCACCCAGGCCGGCGTTGATCTTGTCTCGCAACGACGCGCGACGCTGCAGGCGGGCCAGAGGCACTTCCTTGCGAAGCTTCAGATCGTCGACGTTGATCTTGTCCATCTTGGCCATGTCCATGTCCCCACCGCTGGGGTACAGGTAGTACGGATCGTAGGCGCGGCCCAGGAACCCCGCGGTCCCCGCCTTGCCGATCACCGAACTCTCCTGCAACGGACGCGGCATCATCACGTAGGGCAACATCGGAACCGTCGGAGGACGCAGCTTGATGATGTTGCAACCGAAGTTGGGGAAGTCCTTGGGGCTGGGAGGCTCGAGCTGGCCCGAGGGGGAAACCTTGTCGGCCGTGTAGCCGGTCAACATCATGTAGATCGCCGCGGTGTGATTGAACAAACCGATCGGCGTGTAGCTCATCGAACGGATCATCGTGAACTTGTCGTTGACCGTCGCCAGCTTCGGCATGTTCTCGGTGAACTGAACACCGGGCAACTTCGTGTCGATCGGCTTGAAGACACTCTTGACGTTGTCGGGCACGTTCGGCTTCGGGTCCCACAGGTCCAGGTGACTCGGGCCACCCTGCAGGTACAGCATGATCACGTGCTTGGCCTTGCCGAATCCGGGTCCGCCGTAGCGAGCACCCTCGGCCGCCGTCACGTCCTGCAACCGCAGCATCTCAGGCAGACTCAGGCCAAACGCGGCCGTGCCGCCGACCTTCAGTATGTCGCGACGCGAAATGCCGTCGCACAAGTCCTGCCCATTGTGTCCGGTGATACCAAGCATCGAGCCTCTCCTTGACGCAATCCTGAGTTCTCGCCCCGTGAATCGCCTCCGACACCGAAGGACCCGATTCGCAGAGCAGCCTGCCGCTCCCCTGATAGATCAAGGTATCGGCATATGTGTTGACTCGAGCTTACTATAGCCCCGTTTCCTCGGCACTGTCAATCAGATGATCCCCCCGATACCATGCGGCCATGTTTGACCACTCCCGACACCCGTTGACCAGCCTGTTTTGCATCCCGACGCTGCTCCTGGTGCTCAACCTCCCGCTGGCCGCCGCCGGTCCCGCACCGCCACCGACCTCGCGATTCCGCTTCGCCGACGGCGATCGAGTCGTGCTGATCGGGAACACGCTGATCGAGCGAGCTCAGCGATTCGGTCACCTGGAATCCGCCCTCGTGGCCCGTCTCGCCCCGCTGAAACTCACCTTCCGAAACCTCGGCTGGAGCGGTGATACGGTGTTTGCCGAATCGCGAGGCATCTTCGACACCCCCGCCAAGGGCTACCAGCGACTACTCGAGCACGTCGCTCGGCTGAAACCCACCGTGCTGATCCTCGGCTACGGCAGCAACGAGTCGTTTGACGGCCCCAAGGGGCTGGCGAAGTTTCTCCGACAATACAGCAAGCTGATCGCCGACCTGCGTGCCCGCGCAGCCCCGTCGGCCCGAGTCGTCATCCTCTCGATCCCCCCCCAACAGCAACCGGGCCTCGGTCGACTCAAAACCGGCCGGCTCAAAACCGGTCGACTCACGCTGCAGTTCAAAGGGGTCACCACCTCCGCCTCACCCTCGTTCACCCGCTCTCAACTCGACTCACCCGTCGCCCGCAACCGGCAGATCAAAGAATACAACGCGGCCCTGGCCCAGTTCGCTAAAACCAACCGCCACTCGCTCCTGGACCTCAACACCCCCTTCGAGAGCCTCTGGAACGAGCAACTCGGCAGATACCGGCTGCAGTTCACCGTCGAGGGCCGGGCCCTGAATTCCACCGGCTACCAGATCCTCTCAACCGGCATTCTCGACCAGCTGCACGCGATGAGTCCGCTGACGGTCCAGCTCCAGGACAAGCAGCCTCCCCGGGTCATCGGCCCCCTGGCCACGTCCCAGGCCACCTACCGCGACGGCCGGCTCCAGCTGAGTGCACGTCCCGGCCGCTTCGTGCTGAGAGTGCAAGGCCTGCCACGAGGCCGCTACCGGCTGAAGATCGGCCAGGACGACTTCGGCAAGGTCTCCTCAAACACCCTCGCCGCCGGATTCGGCCTGGCATCGTCGCGGCCCCCGGCCGGGTTCCAGGCACTTCGCAAGGCCGTCATTGCCAAGAACCGGCTCTACTTCCACCGCTGGCGACCTCAGAACACCACCTACCTCTTCGGATTCCGAAAGCACGAACAGGGAAACAACGCCAAGGAAGTCGCCCAGTTCGAAAAGCTGGTGGCGGCCGCCGAAGCCACGATCGACCGACTCAAGACCCGGGTCCTGTACCGGATCACGATCGAGCCGATCCGATGAACAGACAGAACCGACAAAATCGCAGCCCCTTCATGACCCAACCCGTCCGCACCACGCTCACCCACCTGCTCGCGGTGGCCTGCCTGCTGGCCGCCGCCGCGCCGGCCCCCGCCCAACGCAACCTCAAGAACATCCCGCCGCCGGATCCCGAGATCGAACGCAAGTCGTTCCAGGTCGCACCCGGCTTCGAAGTCAACCTCTACGCCTCCGACCCCAAGATCGCCAAGCCGATCCAGATGAACTTCGACGCCGCCGGTCGACTCTGGATCGCCAGCTCCGAGACCTACCCGCAGATCAAGCCCGGCCAAAAAGCCAACGACCGGATCCTGGTCGTCGAGGACACCGACGGCGACGGAGTGGCCGAAAAAACCACCGTGTTCGCCAGCGGACTGCTGATCCCCACCGGTGTCGTACCCGGCGACGACGGCTGCTATGTCGCCAACTCGACCGAACTGCTGCACCTGGGCGATTCCAACGGCGACCTGAAAGCCGATTCCCGACGAGTCGTACTCTCGGGATTCGGCACCGAAGACACCCACCACATCCTGCACACGCTCCGCTGGGGACCCGACGGACGCCTGTATCTCAACCAGTCGATCTACATCCACAGCCACATCGAAACTCCCTGGGGCACCCGGCGACTGAATGCCGGAGGCATCTGGAGATTCCATCCCGAGACCATGAGGCTGGATGTACTGGCCCGCGGATGGGTCAACAGCTGGGGACACCACCACGACCGATTCGGACAGTCGTTCGTGACCGACGGGGCCGGAGGTGAGGGTATCAACCACATGGTGCCCGGTGCCGCCTACCTCACCGCTCGAGGCGTGCCGCGGATCCTGCGAGGACTCAACCCCGGCAGCCCCAAGTTCTGTGGACTCGAAATCACCAGCGGCACCCACCTGCCCCCTGACTGGCGAGGCGACCTGCTGACCAATGACTTCCGAGCCAACCGGGTCTGCCGGTTCAAGGTCACCCCCAGCGGATCCAGCTACCAGGCCAAGCTGATGCCCGATCTGATCCGCACCAAACACATCGCCTTCCGACCCATCGACATCAAGATGGGACCCGACGGAGCGATCTACATCGCCGACTGGTACAACCCGATCATCCAGCACGGCGAGGTCGATTTCCGCGACCCGCGACGAGACCACGTCCACGGCCGGATCTGGCGAGTCACCGCCAAAGGACGACCGCTGGTCAAACGGCAGAACCTGCCCAAAGCGTCAATTGCCCAACTGGTCGGAAACCTCTCGGCCCGAGAACTCTGGGTCCGACGCCACTCGCGTCGCGTGCTGCAGGAACGACCCCACACCACCCGCCCGCAAATCCTCGCCGCTCTCAAACGACTCCTCGACGGACTCGATCCGCCCGATTCCGCCGACGGCAGCGACCTCCAGGGAGAATCGACCGCGCTGGAAGTGCTCTGGACCTTCCAGGCACTGAACACCCAGGCCCCGAAACTGCTCGAACGACTGCTGACGGCACACGACCCCCGCGTGCGGGCCGCAGCCTGCCGGGTGGCCGGTTACTGGAGTGACCTCTCTCCGAGCACATTGGCCCAGCGGGTCCGTGATCCTCATCCTCGAGTCCGACTCGAGGCGGTCCGTGCCATCGCACGACGCGGCCGCGACGTGCTGCCGCTGGCCATGGCCGCATTGCCCCTGGACCGCGACACGCCGCTCGAGTACGCACTGTGGCTGACCGCCTGGGAACAACGCTCCCAGTGGCTCGATCAACTCAAGAACGGCAACCCGCTGCTCAGCAAGCAACTCGACGACACCGGACGACTCTTCATCTACTCGAGCATCAAGGACGCCGCGGTCGTCCCCGCCGTGCTCGGACTACTGAGCCGTGGGGAGTTGTCCGAAACCGACAGCAACCGTGCGGTGGCCCTGCTGGCCGACCTCGGCGGACCTGCCCAGCTGAGAATCGCGCTGGAATTAGCCCTCGATCAACAGACCCCCGCACCCCAGGCTGCCCACCTGCTCGATGCACTCGCCCGGACCGCCGCCACCCGAAACGTCAAGCCGTCCGGATCGCTCGAGCCCATCAAGGCACTCTTCGATTCCCCATCGCCTCATGTGCAAATGGCCGCCGTCGGCTGCGCCGGGCTCTGGAAACTCGAGTCGCTGAGAGCCCCGCTGGTGTTGCTCGCCGGAGGCAAAAAGACCTCCCGGGAATTGAGGGCCGCCACGCTCTCGGCTCTGTCCGCACTGGGGGGACCCTCCAGCCACCAACAACTCGGCGAACTGGCCGTGCGACTGCCCTCCTCGGAGGGCCGACTGCAGGCCGTCGCCGCACTGGCCTCCATCGACCCTGGGGCCGCCGCCCTCCTGCTGCCCAAAGTCCTCGGCTCCGACCCCGGCTCAGCCGATCCGTCGGTCGTCATCGAGGCGTTCCTGGCCCGCAAGGACGGACCAGGACTGCTGGCCAAATCGCTGCAGGACAAGAAGATGGGAGCCGACCACGCCAAGCTCATCCTCAGGCTCATCGACGCCTCGGGACGGAAACTGCCCCAACTCGTCGCCGCCGTCCGCACCGCCGGCAGCTTGAAGACCGGGCCGATCAAGCTGTCTCCCCAGCAAATGAAGACCCTGGTCGCTGATGTGACATCGCGAGGCAACCCGCACACCGGTGAAGCGATCTACCGACGCCAAAAACTGGGTTGCCTGGCCTGCCACGCGATCGGAGGAGCCGGAGGACGGGTCGGACCCGACCTGATCAGCCTCGGAGCCAGCGCCCCGGTGGACTACATCGCCAACTCGTTGCTCGATCCCAACAGCAAGGTCAAAGAGAACTACCACTCGCTGGTCGTCGTCACCAAAAAAGGAAAAGTCGTGACCGGCATCAAGCTCAGACAAACCGACACCGAACTGGTGCTCAGAGACTCCAACGACCGCGAGATCGCCGTGCCACGCAAGTCGATCGACGAACAGGTCATCGGCACCTCGCTGATGCCGGCCGGGTTGTCCGAGATCCTGACCCGAGACGAACTGGTCGACCTGGTGAGCTTCCTCTCGGCACTGGGCAAACCCGGACCATTCGCCATCAGCCGACGACCGACCGCCAGACGTTGGCGGGTGCTGGCCGATTCCCAGAAGGCCCGCTTCCGACTCAGACGGACCCGCGACGGCCAGGCGGCTACCGATGATGAAGCCTTCACCTGGACACCCCGGTATGCCACCGTCGGAGGACAACTGCCGCTAAGCGACTTGCCGCAGCTGACGGTGCGAGACAGGAAGCTGAGCGTGGTGAGGTGCGAGATCGAGGTGATCGCCGGTGGGTCGGTTGCGATCGCCGTCGGCGACACCGCCGGACTGAAGGCCTGGATCGGAACCGATCCCCTGCCGCTGAAGCAGGTCACCACAAGGACGCTCCCCAAAGGCCGACACCGCCTGACCCTTGTCGTGGACCGCAGCGTCCGCAAGGCCCCGCTGAGCCTGATCATCGACGACACTCTCTCGGCCAAAACCACCAACGCCCGCTTCGTCACCGGCAAGTAACCCCAGGGACTGGCTCTG
>CAUZJR010000318.1:0-6513 GCA_963580005.1 Planctomycetota bacterium | reverse complement strand
GTGGCCGAGATGGACGAGCCGGTGATCGACCCGGTCAGCCTGCTCGAGTCTCTCGCCAGGCGGCACCGACAGCGATTATTCCTTTATGACCCGGATCGGGCCAGCTGGCAGTTGGAGGGCCCCGGGGCGGTGAGTGGCCTCTGCATCTGGCATCCGTGGGACAACCTGCCGGGTTCGATGCTGCAACTGGCCCCTTCAGCGGTCGTCCTGGCGGCTGGTGCCGGCAATGCCAGGCTCCGCCAGCAGCTGGGCCTGTCGGCCACGGCGACTCAGAAGCGGCCGCTGCACATGGTGATGGTCCGCGGCGAAGCGTCTCAGTTGCCCGAGCTGTTCGGGCACCAGGTCGACGGGGCCCGCACCCGCATCACGATTACCTCGGATCGCGACTCCCAGGGCCGGACCGTCTGGCAACTGGGGGGCCAGGTGGCCGAGGACGGCGTGGGCATGAGCCGGCGGGAACTGGTTGATCATGTCGCGAAGGAACTGGCCGAGGTCCTGCCGGGCCTGGAACTCGGTGGACTCGAAGTCAACACCTACCGCGTGGACCGAGCCGAGGCTGCGACACCTGGCGGGGGTCGTCCCGAGACCCAGAGCCTTCAGGTTGAGGGGAACACGCTGACGGTGTTTCCCACCAAGCTGGCCCTGGCACCGGTGCTCGCGCTGGAGGTCGCCGCTGCGATCGGAGACCTGGTGGCTCGAGCTCCTGGCGGCATGTCGAGGAGCCTCGAGACAATCGATTGGCCACGTCCCGAGGTGGCTTGTCCGCCGTGGGAGTCGGCCACCGACTGGTTGCCGCTGGCCCCGGGGGCCGTGGTACGCAAGGCGGCCTGAGGCAAGAGCCCTCCATGCACATCCGACCCCTGGGACGCACCGGCCTGGAAGTCTCCGTACTGGGATTCGGAGCCTTCAAGATCGGTCGCAACCAGGGCATCAAGTACCAGCAGGGGTACGAGCTGCCCGATGACCCGCAGGTGGACCGGTTGATGGCCACGGTCCGCGGCCTGGGGATTTCCTACATCGATACCGCTCCCGCCTACGGAACCAGCGAAGAGCGTCTTGGCAGAGTGCTGGCCCAGGAGCCCGACGAGGTGGTGATCTCGACCAAGGTCGGCGAGACGTTCCAGGACGGGGTGTCGCAATTCGACTATTCCCCCGAGTCGACTCGTGCGAGTGTCGAGCGGAGTGCCTTGCGACTGGGGCGCGATGTGCTCGATGTCGTGCTGGTTCACTCTGATGGCAATGACCTGCCGATCCAGGACTCCAGCGGCGTGGTCGAGACGCTGTTGGCTCTGAAGGCCGAAGGCCGGGTGCGGGCAGTCGGGTTCTCGGGCAAGACGACCGAGGGGGCGTTCCGGTCGCTGGAGTGGGCCGATGTACTGATGGTCGAGTTCCACATCGAGGATCGGTCTCACGAGGAGGTGATCCGGGAAGCTCACCACAGGGGCATCGGGGTCGTCGTCAAGAAGGGACTCGCATCGGGTCAGCTGCCGGCGTCCGAGGCGATCGGGTTCGTGCTGGCTCAGCCTGGAGTCAGCTCGCTGATCGTTGGCAGCCTGGATGAGGGACACTTGAGGGAAAATGCCGAGCGGGCCGAGAGCACCGTAGCGGCGATGCGGGCGCAGTCGTGAGCGATCCGCTGCCCCGGCGGCGGGGCGTCTTTGGTGTCACGAATCGAGCGGTCGGTTCTCAGAGAGGGCATCCCGCTGCAGCAACCGATCGGCCAGGGCCACTTCGGTGCCGGCCAGTCCCAGCGAACACAGCACCGTGATCTGCTCGGGATCGGTGCGACCTGCGGCACCCGAGACCACCTCGCCCAGCGACACGATGCGATCGGCATGCCGGGTTCCGGCCACCAGGAACTTCTCACCGTAGTCCTCCAGCTGCGCCGGGGCATCGGTCACGAGCACGTCGGCGGATTCGTAGAGGTCCACGGGCAGTTCGCTGCTGTCGCGGAACTTGGGTCCGACGTTCTGGACGTGAGTGCCTCGAGCGATCCAGTCGGTTTCGAGCACGGGGGTATCGCTGAGGGTCGAGCAGATCACGACGTCGGCGTCGGTCACTGCAGCCCGGGCCGATTCGACCGCCTGGATCTCGACTCCCACCGTCTCGGACATCTCGCGGCAGAACGACTCGCGGCGGTCCGCATTGCGGCTGAAGGCGCGGATCACGTCGAAGTTCCGCACGGCGCAGGCTGCCTGAAGTTGTGTGCGGGCCTGCTTGCCGGTCCCGACCAGGGCCAGGGTGGTGGCATCGGAGCGGGCCAGGGTGTCGATGGCGACGCCACCGATCGCTCCGGTTCTCAAGGGACCCAACGCCGTTCCGGCCACCAGCCCCAGCAGGGACCCGTTGTCGGTGTCGAAGACGGCCACCAGCTCGTCCCGGTCCGAGCTGCCGAAGTGCTGCATGTCGTAGACCCGGAATCCGATCCGACCTCCGTCATCGTCGCAGTAGGCTCCGGCGGTGAAGATCAGCTGGCCCCACTCCAGCGGCGCCGCCAGGCGGGCCGGAGCTGCCAGGCGACCCCGGGCGTGACGACGAAACGCCGCGGCCATCACCTCGATCGACTCACCCATCGTGATCAGGCTCGTCACCTCCGCATCTCCGAGCACTCGCACCGTCATCGACCTGCTCCCCGTCGACTGTCCCAATTGCTACACTCGCCCCCGCGTCGGACCGGGAAACCACGGCTGATCCGCGGCGACGAATTCGTGAGGATTCGCAGCGTAACGAGACTTGCCGGAATTCTCAGTATCCCGGCCCCAGGAATTGCTCTGGAGACCTCCACCCCATGAGACTCCTGCTGACCAACGATGACGGGATCGGTGGCCCGGGCCTGGAGTTGCTGAGCGGGGTGGCGGCCGAATTCGGCGAAGTGGTCGTGATGGCTCCCGACTCGCCGCTCTCGGGATGCAGCCACCAGGTGACACTCGACAAGCCCCTGGTGGTCAACACGCACGGCCGCAACCTGTTCTCGATCAACGGAACTCCTGCTGATTGCGTGCGGATGGGATTGGTCGAGAAGAAGCTCGAGATCGACTGGGTGCTCTCGGGGGTCAACGCCGGCGCCAATCTCGGGGTCGACGTCTACATGTCGGGGACGGTCGGAGCCACCCGCGAGGCGGGGCTGTTCCATGTGCCGGCGATCGCCTTGTCGCAGTTCATTCGCCACGACGGACCCTTCGACTGGTCGAAGTCGGCTGCGATGCTCCACGCGACGCTCGAAACGCTGCTCGCACGTCGGCCGGCCACCGGAGCGTATTTCAACGTCAACTTTCCCGACCCCAGGGATGTGACCGAATCGGCTCGGCTCATCGAGTGCCCTCTCGATCCGCATCCGTTGCCGGTTGCCTATCACCCGGCCGGGCAGGGCGTGATGTACGGGATCGACTACTTCAATCGACCGTGCGATCCGGGAACCGATGTCGACGTCTGCTTCGGCGGAGCGATCAGCCTGACCGAGGTGGTCCCGGTTTGTGCAGCGCAGGCGGCCGCCGATTCGTCGTGGCGGTCACAGGCAAGCAGCGAATAGTCTCTACTTCTTCTTCTTCGCCTTCGCCTTCGCCTTGACCTTCACTTTTGCCTTGGCCTTCGGCTTGGGATCGACTCGCACGCCGACCTTCTTCAGTGCGGCGATCTGTCCGCCCTTGGCGGCGTCCGAGAGCGGGTTGCCCGAGACGTAGAGGTTCCAGTAGGGAGCAAAGCGTCGGTCGCCCTTGGCGTCCTTCTGGGCCATCGTGACCAGCGGACCCAGGTCGGTCACCTTGTTGCCTTCCAGGAACGTGTACCGCAACTCGGTCATGTTGCCCAGTGCCGCGACGTCCTTGACCTGGTTGTTTCTCAGGGCGAGGTTGGCGACCCACTTGAGTCCCTTCAGAGGTGCGAGGTCGGCGACCTTGTTGTTGTCGAGATAGAGGCTCGAGAGCTTCTCGAGTCCCTTCAGCGGTGCGACCGACGCGACCTTGTTGTTGCTGAGGTACAGGGCCGAGAGTTTCTTGAGGCCGGCCAGGCCATCGAGCTTCAGCACCTGGTTGTGCTCCAATTGCAGGTACTGCAGCTTCTCGAGCTTTGCCAGCGGAGCGACGTCGGCGATCTTGTTCTTCGAGAGGTCCAGCGACTGGACGTTCTTCAGGCCCGCCAGCGGGCTCAGGTTGGTGATGCCGTTGTTGGAGAGGTTGATCAGGGCCAGGTTCGGGCACTTCTCGAGACCCGCGAGGTTGGTGATCGACTTGCCGGGTGCCTCGAGGAAGAAGATCGTCTTGAGGTCGGCTTCCAGGATCGGATCGGTCTTGGCCTGCTTCTTCTTCAGGATCGCCTTGATGACGGCTTCGAGCTTCGCGTCGGTGAAGATCTTCTTGGCCGGAGCCTTCTTCTTGGCCTTGTCCGCCTTCTTGGCTTTCTTGGCCTTGTCGTCTTTCTTGTCCTGGGCCGTGACGGGTCCGCCCTGTCCGACAAGCAGGACGGCAAGCAGGACGGCAAAGAGGGCGAGGAGGCTGGTCAGTCGACGCATGGTGGGTGTCCCCGGAGTGGCTTCTGAGGTGTTCGCCTGGTGTGTACCTGATGTCTACCTGGTCAATTGCTTCGATCAGTGTAATCCGGCAACTGAGTCGTGGACAAGCGACGGCGAGTGAGTCAATCGTCTCGCGAGACCAGCAGAGCCTGAAAGCCTCCGTCGGCCGGCATTCCGGGCACGTGAGTCTGCCGTTCGATTTGCTCGAATTGTGGAAACTGTTCCAGGAACCCGGCCACCACCAGGTCGTTCTCGATCTCCTCGATGCTGCAGGTCGAGTAGACCAGTCGGCCCCCTGGTGCCAGTGTCGCCGCCGCCTGTCGCAGCAGTCTTTGCTGCAACAGGGCCAGTCTCGCCGGTTCGTCGGGTTTCAGTCGCCAGCGGGCCTCGGGCCGCTTGCCCAGGACTCCGGTATTGGAGCACGGCACATCGACGAGCACCGCGTCAAAGGGACCCTCGGGGAACCCTTCTCCCGACTCATTGACCAGGACCGGCTCGATGATCGACAGCCCCAGCCGATCGGCTGCCGGGGCGATCAGTTTCAGCCGATCGGGTTGCGAGTCGGCGGCCAGCACCTGGCCCTGGTTCTGCATCAGCTCGGCCAGGTGGGCCGACTTGGTGCCCGGAGCGGCACAGAGGTCCAGCACGTTCTGGCCGGGCCTCGGAGCCAGCAACTGTGCGGCGGCGGCGGCCGAGGGGTCCTGCACCGAGAAGTGACCTTCGGCAAAACCGGGCAGACCGGGAACAAAGGCGGTGCCATCCAACTGGATCATCGGGCCGTCGTGGTGAGTCGCCTCGATGTCGGCAGCGGCCAATGCGGCGATCACGTCCGAGGGGTTGGCTCGCAAGGGGTTGATCCGCAACCAGGTGTTCGGCGGCGAGTTGAACCAGGTGGCCATCCGCAGCAGTTCGTCGAAGTCGAGCCGCTGTGACCAGGTCTCGACCAGCCAGCCAGGCAGGCTGCCGGCGGCGGCGATGTAGCCGGCGGGGTCGGCCTTGGGGTCGGGCAGCAGGGGCTGGGCCAGTTTCAGGAACCGGCCCGCTTTGGTGGGAATCGCATCGGCCGCCGCGGCTTCTGCAGTCCCCTCGCCGAGGGCTCGCTGCACCGATCTCAACACGCCGTTGGCAAACCCGGTCCAGCGGTCCTTGCCCAGCCAGCGAGTCAACTCGACCGTTTCATGAATCGCCGCGTGTTGTGAATCGGGCGAGAGGAACAGCAGCTGGTAGGTGCCCAGTTGCAGCAGCATCCACAATTCCGCTTCGACCTGCTCGGGCGGCCGCTTCATCTGCGGTCGCAGGACGGCGTCGAGGGTGGCCTGGCGGCGGATGACTCCGTAGGTCAACTCGCTGGCCAGACCACGGTCGGCCGACGAGATGTGCTCGGACCTGGAAAACGCCGTTTCCAGCAGGCCGGCGGCGAAGCGGCCGGTTGCCCGCCATTGCCCGAGCACCGCGAGGGCGATCTGTCGTGCCGTCTGAGGTAAAGCCGTCATCGGGACGCTCCGCACAGACGGTCCAGGTCGTCGAAGAAGCCGGGGTAGGTCTTGTGGGTGCAGTCGGGGTCGGTGATCACGATCCCCGGTGCGGCCAGCCCGGCCACCGCGAAGCTCATCGCCATCCGGTGGTCGTCGTAGGTCTGGATTTCGGCCGGCCGCAGGGGTCCGGGGTGAACCGTCAGCCCGTCGTCATGCTCTTCGATCTCCAGCCCCAGCCGGCCCAGTTCTGTCACCATCGCGGCGACCCGATCGGTTTCCTTGAGTCGGGCATGTGCGATTCCTCGGATGCGGGTGGGGCCATGGGCGAAGGCCGCCACCACGGCCAGGGTCTGCGCCGTGTCGCTGATGGAGTTCATGTCGATATCGATCCCGGTCAGTTGGCCACCGGAGAGCGTGATCGAGGCATCAGCTCCCCGGCCCGATTCCTCGACCGTACACCCCATCCGTTCCAGGCACTCGACAAAGGCGATGTCGCCCTGGAGGGCGTTTCGGTCGAGTCCTTCGATGGTC
>CAUZJR010000317.1:0-6513 GCA_963580005.1 Planctomycetota bacterium | reverse complement strand
TGCCCAATGCCTACACGGTCACTCCGGTCTGCAGTCCCTCGCGGGCATCATTGATGACGAGTCGATACGGCACCGAGTTGGGGATCACCGACTGGATTCACCCACGTCGCGAGGCCGAGCTGGGCCTGGACGTGAAGTTGCCGGTCTGGCCCCGGCAGTTGCAGAAGGCGGGCTATCACACCGGGCTTGTGGGCAAGTGGCACCTGGGTCGCCAGGACAGCCAGCACCCGACGGGGTACGGGTTCGACTTCTTCATGGGTCATCGCGAGGGTGGCTGGAGCCCGGTCAATCCGACTCTCGAGCACGACGGCAAGCCCCGCAAGTACCAGGGCCTGACGGCGGATGTCCTTGCAGACGAGGCCCTGTCCTTTGTCCACACGCATGTTGCCGGCAGCAACACTCAGCCGTTCCTGCTGTGCTGGCACACTCGCGCGCCTCATGCACGCTGGCTGCCGGTGGCACCCGAGGACATGGCCCCGTACAAGGGCGTGGACGTCGCGATCCCCAATCCCGACTTCCCCAATCTCGACGTCCCGCGGGTCAAGCGGATGACCCGCGAGTACCTGGCGAGTGTGCGGAGCGTCGATCGCAACGTCGGCCGGATGCTGAAGCTGCTCGACGAGCTGAAACTCGTCTCCAACACGATCGTGATCTTCAGTTCCGATCACGGCTACAACATGGGCCACAACGGCATCTGGCATAAGGGCAACGGGCACTGGGTGCTGAAGCCACCGCCGCCGGCAACCAGGAACATCCCGCGTGGCCAGCGGCCGAACATGTATGACAACTCGATCAAGGTCCCGACGATGATCCGCTGGCCGGGTGTGATCAAGCCGGGCACGATCATCCGCCACACCGTTTCCAATCTCGACTGGTTCCCCACGATCCTGTCGATGGCCGGTCTGAAGACCGACGCCGTCTGGAAGCTCCGAGGACGGGACATGACGCCGTTGTTGCGTGGCCGCAAGCCGCCCCAATGGGACAACACCTACTTCGCCGAGTACAGCACTCACCACCAGTCGCACACCCGGATGCGCATGATCAGCAACGGGAAATGGAAGCTGATCCGCGACTTCATGAACCCGCGTCGCGACGAGTTGTATCACCTGGCCAAGGACCCGGGCGAATCCAGAAACCTGATCCGGTCCCAGGACCCCTCGATCAAGAGGACGGTGGCCATGTTGCACAAGCACCTCGTCGACCGCATGGCCGCTCACGGCGACAAGCTGCAGCAGAGCCGCTGACGTCAAGCGAGATACCCAGTGTGGCACGCCGCCAGGCGGGCTACGCCCGCACACATTTGTGAACCCCAAACGGAGTTCCACATCAAGACACCTCGAATGCGCAATTCGAAATCGCGTCGAGGGGGGACAGGTCCCCGGTCCGTGGATCAGGCGTCGACGCCCAGCAGGCTGCAGGCCTGTTCGTAACCGGGAGCCCGGTGTCCGTGCTCGTCCTTGCGGTTGTAGCCGTAAGAACTGGCCGTGACTCGGGCCAGGCCGACGATCTGCCGCCAGCGGAACGTCTTGCTCGTCGTGCGATACTCCTCACCCACCGTGTGGAAGTACTTCTCGGCGTGCAGTCGTCCGTCCTCGCTGCAACCAAACCGCAGCATCAGGTCGAGCACCGGCCGCAGCGCGTGACCCTGCTGGCCATACACGGCGATCGCCGCGGCCGCCTGGCCCTGGTCGTTCTTGCGAATCGCACCGGCGGCGGTTTCGAGCAATTCGCCCGCATCGGTCGTCTTGATCTTCTCGAGATGACTCTCGAGCGGGAACGGCTCGGTCTCGGTGTGGAACCCCACGTAGTCCTCACCACCAAATGTCTCGGCGTTGGCCAACGCGGCCGCGGCGATCAGCTGCTTGAGATCTGTGCCACCGTCCTTGAGCTTCTTGACCAGGATCGGCTGGATCTTCTCGGCAGGGGTCTCCTGCAACAGACCAACCAGCGGTCGCAGCTTGCCGAACTCCAGCGACTCGGCTGCGTCGGCTGCGAACGCCGAGGAGACGCCGAGGAGACGCCGAGGAGACGCCGAGGAGACGCCGAGGAGACGCCGAGGAGACGCCGAGGAGACGCCGAGGTCACCGGCGAGCGAGCTGCCCAGGCCGGCGATCAGCATGCCGCTGCCAACGTTTTCCAGGAACTCGCGTCGATTGCGTTGCATCGGAATTCTCCCTGCCGCGTGGTTCAAAGAGTGCAATGACCATGATCAAGAGTTCGGATTCTACAGTCCCCTCATCACACATTGGCCGGGTCGACATGTAATGTCAGCGAATCGCACGCGCGAGAGGGTTGCTTCGATCGCCGGCGACCTCGATTCTCGGCCCCACGCGTGATTCTGGGTTTGTGCCTCCGCAGTGCGACTGCTCTACTAGACGCTTCGTCGAGGCATGGAGGTCCTCCGGACTCTTGCACACTGACCCCCCCATTCCAGCGACATTCGAGGAGTTTTTTCATGCGATTGCCCTTTTTCTCGCAACCGTCACCGTCGTGATGCTGGTCACAGGGACTTCACCGGCCCGCTCGGCGGAACCCTCGCCACTGGACCTCTTCAACAGCCGCATCCTGCCGATCTTCAGGTCCCCCAAGCCGGCCAGTTGCATCCAGTGCCACCTGGCTTCGGTCGATCTCAAGAACCCCGCCCGCAGCCTGCTGATTTTCAAGCCGCTCTCAAAGCTCCCGAAAAACGCCCCGACGGCACCTTCCTGCCAGCCTCCTCGGTCGACCCCATCTCGCACATGGGAGGCACGAAGATGCACATGAACGACCAGTCGTACAAGTCGTTCGTGACCTGGATCGCTGACTATTCGCGAGTGGTCGGCAATCGCTACGCCTCGGTCGAGGACCTGCCCGAGGACTACGTCGGTGAGACCGAGATCGCTCGCGCCCGTTGGCGTGAAGGCTTCCGCCACGCCGAGACGGTCCGCGGAATGGCATTGTCGAAGGACTGAACCTCTGACCCTCACCCGCCTGATCCCAGCCCTGCTGATGCTGCTGGCCCTTGTGGCTCCGGCCCGGTCCTCAGCAGCACCCAAGCCGTCGGCCAAGGACCTCGAATTCTTCGAACGACGGGTGCGGCCGCTACTGGTCCGTCGCTGCTACACGTGCCACTCGGCGAAGTCGAAACCCCTCAAGGGTGGCCTGAGACTCGATCGGTCCTCGGCGATCCGTCGCGGAGGCGACTCGGGAGTCGTCCTTGTACCGGGACGTCCCGACTCGAGCCCGTTGATCGAGGCGGTGCGTTACACCAACGCCGACCTGAAGATGCCTCCCAAGAGCAAGCTGCCGGCCTCGGAGATCGCTGTGCTGATCGAGTGGGTCCGTCGCGGTGCGGCAATGCCCCCCGACAGTGCACTCGACACCCCCACCGCCCCCGCAGATCTCAAGGCAGCCCGCGAGTTCTGGTCGTTCCAACCTCTGAAACGTCACCTTCCGCCCACGCCCGCAATTCGCTCGACCTGGCCGCGACACCGGCTCGATCACTTCGTACTCGGACGTCTCGCACACCAGAAGCTCTCTCCTTCACACCAGGCCGACCGTCGAACACTGATCCGCCGCCTGAGCTTCGATCTGCTGGGTCTGCCCCCGACATCGGATCAGGTCGAGCGATTCGTCGTCGATCAGCGGCCCGACGCGTACGATCGCCTGGTCGATCGCTTGCTGGCCAGCCCTCACTACGGAGAACACTGGGCCCGGGCCTGGCTCGACCTGGCCCGCTATTCCGACACCACCGCCAGTTGGCTCAAGACAACCGCCCAGGCATGGCGGTACCGCGATTGGGTGGTCGAAGCGCTGAACGCCGATCTGCCATTCGACGAGTTCGTCCGTCGTCAGCTGGCCGCCGACCACCTCGACAACCTGCCCATCGACCAGCGACGTGCGTTGGGTTTCCTGGGACTCTCGCCCACCTACTGGAAGGAACCTCGCCTGGCGCCGGGGTTGATCAAGGTCGTGGTGGCCGAGGAGTGGGAGGAGCGGATCGACACCATCGGCCGCACCTTCCTGGGACTCACACTGGCGTGCGCAAGATGCCATGACCACAAGTTCGACCCGATCACCCAGGCCGACTACTACGCCCTGGCCGGCGTGCTGGCCAGCACGCGGCTCTTCGACCAACCCCTGCTGCCGGCCGATCAAGCCCGGGTGGTCCGCGATGCCGATCGACGGATCAGTCGACTCGAGCGGGCCATCACCCAGGTCACTCTCAGGATCCCCGCTCCCACCGACAAGCAGCAGCAGGTCAAGCGGCTCAAGGCACAGATCACACAGATCAAGAAGTCGACCCCCGACTTCGACGCCCCGCGAGCCCACTCGCTGGAAGACGCCAGCCTGTTCGTGCTCGCCGACGGCCAGGACATGACGCGGCTGGAATATCGTCTTGGGGAAGTCCGCGACCTGGCGATTCATCGACGAGGCAACCCCTCCAGCCCCGGCCCGGTCGTGCCCCGTCGCTTCATCGAGGTGCTCTCACCGGGCAAGACCCGACCCTTCCGAAACGGAAGTGGCCGACTCGAGCTGGCCGACGCTCTGGTCGATCCCCGGCAGGGGGGATCGCTGATGGCTCGGGTCATCGTCAACCGCATCTGGCGTCAGCACTTTGGTCGCGGCCTGGTCACCACTCCCTCGAACTTCGGTCTCCAGGGCGAACTCCCCTCGCACCCCCGCCTGCTCGAGGACCTCGCGGCCCGTTTCATCGACAGCGGCTGGTCGCTGAAATGGCTGCACCGGGACATGGTGCTCTCGGCCACCTACCGCCAGGCCAGTCGCTCGGCTGGACCCGGCCGGTCGATCGATCCGGACAACCGTTTCTTGTGGAGAATGAATCGGCGTCGGCTGCCGATCGAGGCGTGGCGAGATGCGATGCTCTGTGCCAGCGGAGAACTCGACACCGCCCTGGGCGGCCCGGCCAGGAAGGTCGAGGATCCCGAGCACCGCCGCCGCACGCTGTACTCGAGAATCGACCGTCGCGAACTCGACACCATGCTCAGGCTCTACGACTTCCCGATTCCCTCGGGCCATAGCCCCAAGCGGATCCGCACCATCACCCCTCTGCAGCAGCTCTTTGTGCTCAACAGCCCCTTCATAGCCAGGCACTCGACCCTGACCGCAGCCCGGGTTCCGCTGGGGACTCAGCCCGGTGACGCCGTCGATCGCCTGCACCGGTTGCTCTTTGATCGACACGCCGATCCCCTCGAGATCCAGACGGCACTCCAGTTCCTGGCGACGGCCGGACCGCGGGGGTGGGCTCAATACGTCCAGGTCCTGCTGGGCAGCAACGAATTCGTCTTTATCGACTGACACGCCATGACCTCACTCTCGCGACGACAGATGATCGCCCGCATGGGCGGCGGCCTGGGCACGGTGGCGATGGCCGGAGAAATGCATGCCGCCCGGGGTCCGCACTTTGTGCCTCGTGCCCGCCGAGTGATCCAGCTGTTCATGAATGGCGGTCCGTTCCAGGCCGACCTGTTCGACCCCAAGCCGTTGTTGCACAAGTACGCCGGCCAGCGTCCCGAGGCGGTGCGGCTGAGGACCGAGCGGCAGACTTCCGGCCTGATGCCCTCGCCGTTCCGCTTCAGGCGGCATGGCGAAAGCGGTCTGCCGATCAGCGAGTTGCTGCCTCATCTCTCGCGGCATGCCGACCGGCTGTGCGTGATCCGCAGCCTGCACACCGACAACCCCAACCACGGACCCGCCCTGCTGCAGATCAACAACGGCACCATCTCGCCGACGGTTCCCAGCATGGGCAGCTGGCTGAGTTACGGGCTGGGGACCGAGAACGAGAACCTGCCCGGATACGTGGTGCTGTGCCCGGGCCGACCGGTCAGGTTTTCGGTGCTCTGGACCAGTGCCTTCCTGCCCGCCGAGCACCAGGGCACCTACATCAACCACAAATCGCTCGACCCGAAACAGATGATCCCCTACCTCCGCAACGCCCACCTCGACCGGGCCACCCAGTCGCGGCAGCTGGAGCTGATGCGGCGAGTGAACCGGCGGCATCTCGAGCGTCGCGACGGAGACCCGCAGCTGGCGGCCCGGCTGAAGTCGATGGAGACCGCCTTCCGGATGCAGTTCGCCGCCACCGATGCCTTCGACCTGGCCCGCGAGAGCAAGTCGGTCCGCGAGGCGTACGGGACGCGTGAATTCGGCAACGGCTGCCTGCTGGCTCGGAGACTGGTCGAGCGGGGCGTGCGGTTTGTCCAGGTCTACTACGGCAACGGGCAGCCCTGGGACACTCACCACGGGCACAACGCTCGGGCGGCGAGTCTCTGTCGCGACATCGACCGGCCGATCGCCGCGCTGCTGGACGACCTGGCCCGCTCGGGGTTGCTCGAGGACACGCTGGTGGTCTGGGGAGGCGAATTCGGTCGCACGCCGACGACCGATCTCTCGGAAGGCAAGGGCACCGACGGTCGAGACCACAACCACTACGGCTTCACGATGTGGCTGGCCGGAGGCGGGATGAAGGGTGGCGTGGCCCACGGGGCGACCGACGACTTCGGATTCCAGGCC
>CAUZJR010000316.1:0-6542 GCA_963580005.1 Planctomycetota bacterium | reverse complement strand
TGCCGAGGAGACGACCGGTGGCGCCACGATGGGCACGACCTGGACGGCCCGCTGGCATGGCACGTCTACGGGCACCGACCCGGTCCCCTCGGGAGTGATCAGCGACGAGCTTGATCGCATTCTCGAGCGAGTGAACCGCCTGATGTCGACCTGGCGAGACGACTCGGAGGTCAGCCGCTTCAACGCCTCGGAGTCGACCGACTGGTTCGAGGTGTCGCCCGAGACGGCCCGAGTGGTCAGCCGATCGCTTGAGATTTCCGTGGCCAGCGGCGGGGCTTTCGACGTGACGGTTGCGCCGCTGGTGGAGCTGTGGGGATTCGGCAGCGGGGGCCCGAGAGACGCTCCCGAGGCGGCTCAACTGCAGGCCGCACGGAGATTGGTGGGATCGAGCAAACTGACGGTGCGTGCTCGGCCTCCGGCGATCCGGAAATCGGACCCCGGCGTGACGATCGATCTCTCGGCCATCGCCAAGGGCTATGCCGTGGACCTGCTGGGCGAGTACCTGGAATCCGTGTTCGTGTCCGGTTACCTGGTCGAGGTGGGAGGTGAGACGCGAGTGAAGGGGAGTCGTCCCGACGGGACGGCCTGGCGGATTGGGATCGAGCAGCCCGTGGCGGGGCTGCGACGCGTGAGGTCGGTGCTGTCACTCTCGGGACATCGCCGCGGGGTGGCCACCTCGGGCGACTACCGCAACCGCAGGACGGTCGCCGGTCGAGTCGTCTCGCACACGCTGGACCCTCGCAGCGGTCGGCCGATCGAGCATGCCTTGGCAGCGGTGACGGTCGTGGCGGCCGATTGCATGACCGCCGACGCCTGGGCCACCGCGTTGATGGTGCTGGGCCCTGAACAGGGACTGGCCGTGGCCAAACAACACGGTGTGGCCGCGTTGCTGTTGTCGCGCCAGGGAACGGCGATACGAGAGCAGTCAACTGCCGAGTACCGTGCGATCGTGTCGCAGAGCTCCGGCGGGGGCTGGTGGGGGACCTGGTTGCCGGCGTTGGTGCTGGTGGGCCTGGCCATCGCGGGGCTCTCGGCCGGGGTGCTGTTGCGGGGTCGTGCGTTGGTGGGCAGCTGCGGAGGGCTGGCCCTGATGTGCGGTGCTCGCGATGATCCGCTGTGCGCCGCGTGCGGTGTGTCGGATCGGGTCGACGAAGAGGCAGCGAGGCCCGAGTCCGTCGAGGCGGTCAATGACGGGGCTGAGTCGTAGCCAGGATCTGAGTGCAAGGAGTCTGTCGTGGCGGGGTGCGACCTGGTGATTGCCGGCGGTGGGATCCTGGGGTTGGCGACGGCCTACCGGTTCCTGGAACGGTTCCCCGGCCGACGCGTGGTGGTGATTGAAAAGGAATCGCGGGTGGCCGAGCACCAGACCGGTCACAACTCCGGCGTCTTGCACTCGGGTATCTACTACAAGCCAGGGTCGCTGAAAGCCAACAACTGCCGGGCCGGCAAGCTGGCGATGGAGCAGTTCTGCGACGAACACGGGATTCGATTTGATCGCTGCGGCAAGGTGATCGTGGCGATCGACGAGAGTGAGCTGGGGGCGCTGCAGCGGATTTACGAGCGAGGCCAGGCCAACGGGGTCTCGTGCGAGCTGATCGGAGCCGAACGACTGGCCGAGCTCGAGCCTCATGCAGCAGGCATCCAGGCGGTGCATGTCCCCGAGACCGGGATCGTGGACTACCGCGAGGTGTGCGAGAAGCTGGCCGAGTTGATTGCCGCGTCGGGAGCCGAGATCCGCCTGGGCAGCCGGGTTCGCGGTGTACGGCAGGGTGCTGACGAGGTGGTTGTGGAAACGGACTCCGGCGAGGTGATCGGGGAGCTGTTGGTCAATTGCACCGGGTTGCACTGCGACCGGGTGGCACGAATGGGGGGCGTGAAGCCCGATGCACAGATCGTTCCGTTCCGCGGCGAGTACTACGACCTGAAGCCGGCCGCACAGCACCTGTGTCGCAACCTGATTTACCCGACCCCCGACCCCAAGTTCCCGTTTCTGGGAGTGCATTTCACGCGGATGATCCAGGGCGGCGTCGAATGCGGCCCGAACGCGGTGCTGGCATTTGCTCGTGAGGGTTATCGCAAGCGGGACATCAACCTGCGTGATCTGTGCGAGTCGTTGACCTACATCGGCTTTGTCCGGATGGCCGCTCGTCATTGGCGAACCGGCCTGGGCGAGATGTGGCGATCCTTCAGCAAGGCGGCGTTTGTGCGGGCGCTGTCGCGGCTGCTGCCCGAGATCCGCGGCGAGCATCTCGAGCGGGCCCCGGCCGGCGTGAGGGCCCAGGCGCTTTCGAGAGACGGCACGCTCGTCGACGATTTTCTGCTGCAGTCCGATGCCCGTGTCGTCAATGTGGGGAATGCCCCCTCGCCGGCGGCCACCGCGTCGCTGAATGTGGGGCGGCTGGTGGTCGACCGATTGGCCGAGCGATTCGAGTGATTCCGAGGAGGTGGCGGCGGTGAGTGAAGTGGAAGTGACGATGTTTGCGGTCGAGCGGCTGAGCGAATTCGCTCGGCGGGTCTTCGAGCAGTTCGGTGTGGGGGAATCGGAGGCGGCAGAGGCGGCCGAGATTCTCGCCCAGGCTGACCTGCGTGGTATCGACTCGCACGGCATCGCACGCCTGCATGCCTACTCGGAAATGCTCGAACAGGGCCGGATCAACCCTCGCCCCGAGATCTGCATCGTGCGCGAGACTCCCGGGACGGCCACCGTCGATGGGGACAACGGGCTGGGGCTGGTCGTGGGTCCCTGGTCGAACCGGCTGGCGATGGATAAGGCCGAAGGGGTGGGGACCGGCTGGGTCGCTGTGCGGGGCAGCAACCACTTCGGGATTGCCGGGTACTACGTACTCGAAGCTCTGGGTCGAGACCAATTGGGCTGGGCGATGACCAACACGACCAAGATCGTGGCTCCGATGTGGGGCGGCGAGCGGATGCTGGGGACCAACCCGATCGCGATCGCGTTTCCCGGCCACGAGGAGCCTCCGATTGTGATCGACATGGCCTCCCCGGCGGCCGCGTTTGGCAAGATCGAAATGGCGATCCGGCAGCAGAAGTCGATCCCCGAGGGCTGGGCCATCGACAAGGACGGAGAACCCACGACCGACCCCAACGCGATGGCCGACGGCGGGGCGATGCTGCCGCTGGGGTCGACTCGAGAGGCCGGCGGGCACAAGGGCTATTGCCTGGGAGCGATGATCGACATCCTCTCAGGAGTGCTCAGCGGAGCCAACTGGGGCCCGTTCACCCCGATCTTCACCACCGATTTTGAGGACCCGCCCCGCACGGTCGGTATCGGCCTGGGGCACATGTTTGGTGCGATGAGGATCGATGCCTTCATCGACCCCGACGAGTTCAAGCGGCAGATCGACGACTGGATCCGCACCTTCCGCAAGACGAAGCCGGCACCGGGAACCGATGGGCCGATCATCCCCGGTGATCCCGAACGCGAGGCCGAGGTGGTGAGGCGTGTGGAGGGGATCCCGCTGGTGGCGGCCGTGGTTGAAGACCTGCGGGACGTGTCACGGATGACCGGCGTGCCGTTCGACTAGCGGATGATCCGGCAGTCGGAAAGTTGCCGGGCCAGTTTCGCCGCTCCCGCGGGGGTGATCGTGGTGCCCGAGATCGTCAGTCGCCTCAGCTGAGACAGTCCGCCGAAAAGAGGCAGGTCGGCATCACCGATCCTGGTGCCGGTCAGGTCGAGATCACGGAGCGTCTTGTGACCGGCCAGGTGTTTCAGGCCCGCGGCCGTCACCTTGGTGCCCCCGAAGCCCTCCTGGTACATCACCGCCAGGGACTCGAGCCTGGGCAGCTTGGCCAGGTGGACCAGCCCGGCGTTGGTCAGGCCGGTGAGTCCGAGGTTGATCGAGCGGAGCTGTTTGAGCTGCGTGAGTGGGATCAGCGAGGCGTCCTGGATTCTCGTGGCACTGAGATTGAGGTGCTCGAGTGCTGTGAGCCTGGCGATCTGAAGCAGGCCCACGCCGGTGATCGATTCCTTTTCGAAACCGGTCTTGCGGAGGACCAGGCCCCGCAGCGACTTGAGCTGTCCGAGATGGACTGTAGAGGCATCGATGACCAGCGGGCAGTTCTCGAGGTTCAGAGCCACCAGTCGACGACAGGCGGCCAGCTTCGCCAGCGAGTCGCCGGTGATGTCGGTGTCTGCCAGGTCAAGCAGCGAGAGCGCCCGCAGCTTGACCAGGGCGTCAAGTGAACTGCCCTCGATGCGGGTGCCGGCCAGTGCGAGAGCCCGCAACTGTGGCAGCCTGGCCAGGCGTGCGACTCCGGCGTCGGTGACACGGGTGCCCGAAAGCGAGAGGTGGTGCAGGGAACCGGGCAGGCGGTTGGACGTGGGCGACGTGATCGAAGTGATGGCCTGGTCGGTCATGCGTCTCCCCGAGAGGTCCAGCACGCGGAGCTTGTCGAGTAGGGTGAGTGAGGCGAGTCCGGCGGCGGTGATGCGGGTGACACCCAGGTCGAGTTCCCGCAGTTGGCCCAGTGTCGCAATCGTCTTCAGCGACGCGTCATCGGTGCGGGTGCCGTAGAGGTCCAGGAGCCTGAGCCTGTTCTTGAGCGATGCGAGACCGGACAGGCTCTTGAGAGAAGTGTTTCGCAGGCTGAGGCCGACGAGGTTCTTGTTGAGCGCCAGCGAAGCGAGGACGTCGGGCTTGATGGTGCCGTTTGCGTCGAGGTGATCGTCGGTCAGGGTGATGACTGTTCCGGTGGCTGCGTCCCGGTTCCAGGCAATCGGAACAAACCGGGACAGTTCACCGAATCGCTGGGAATGGCGTCTTGCCAGGACCCGGGCCAATGGTTCGTGGTCCAGTTCGGCGGCTGGGGATCCGCTGGGAATCAGCGAGGCCAGGACTGCGAGGCAGATCAGGCGGGGATGTCGAGGCATCAGGTCTTCTCACTGTGGCGTGTTGCGACGAACCAGTGGGCAGCAGAGAGCATCGCCGCGACCCGGGGCTGAGACAAGTCAGTGGGAGTGCGAGTGCGGGGAGTGGCGGCCCGGTTGTGATGAGCTCGTGGCCACTCGTATACTGACCGGCCGACGCCGCAATCCTGCCGAGTGTGCTTTGAATGTCCGAGTTGTTCCGCGCCCTGTTGTTGGCACTTGTGATTGGGCCATTGAGTTGCCAGGCGGCTGACTGGCCGCAGTGGCGAGGGCCGACACGGAACGGGATTTCCACCGACAGCGGCCTGCTGAAGCGGTGGCCTGGGGTAGGGCCTCCGCTGGTGCGGACCGTGACGGGACTGGGCCAGGGCTACGCCAGCCAGGTGGTGGCCGGGGGTCGCGTGGTGACCATCGGCAAGGATGGTGCGGTGGTCTTCGCGAGGTGTTTTTCTGAGAAGACCGGTCAACTGCAGTGGTCGACCCGGATCGGTGAGACCGGTCGCAAGGCACTCTCGACACCCACCATCGACGGTGAGCGGATCTATGCCCTGGATCCCGACGGCAACCTGCACTGCCTGCAGGCGTCAGATGGCAAGGTGATCTGGAAACGCAGTTTCGCGGGCGAGTTCGGCGGCAAGCTGCAAAACGGCCGGGGCTTTGCCGAGTCGCCGTTGATCGACGGTGATGCGGTGGTGGGCACTCCCGGAGGTGCCGAGCACACGATGGTCCTGTTGGACAAGCTGACGGGGAAGTCGAGGTGGAGTTGTGCGGTGGGGAAGCTGGGGCCTCGAGGCCGGGTCGGCGCCGGGTTTTCCTCGCCGGTGGCAACCACCATCGATGGTGTGCGGATGTACATCCAGTTCATCGGCTACGGCGTGATCGGCGTTCGCGCCAGCGACGGAAAGCTGATGTGGGGCTACAACAGGATTGCGATCCCGCAGGCCAACATTCCGACCCCCGTGGTCATCGGCAAACAGGTCTTTGCCTCCAACGGCTACAACTGCGGGTCGGCACTGCTGAACCTGTCGGGTGACGGGAAGGGCGGGGTGGTGATCAAGGAGGAATACCACCTGCGGGGCCGCGAGTTCCAGAATCACCACGGCGGCTTCGTGCATGTCGACGGGCATATCTACGGCGGGCATGGCAGCAACAACGGGTTGCCGACCTGCATCGAGCTGGAGACCGGTGATGTGCTGTGGAAGCGGCGAGGCCCGGGTGCCGGGTCGGCCTCGGTGATCTACGCCGACGGCAGCCTTTACATGAGGTACTCCAATGGCGTGGTGGCCCTGGTCGATGCCTCTCCGGAAGGCTTCCGGCTGAGGGGCACACTGCGGTTGCCCGGAGCCGGCAACGACAGCTGGTCACATCCGGCTCTGGCCGGCGGCCGTTTGTATCTCCGCGAAAATGACTCGTTGCACATTTACGATGTGCGAGCCGCAGAATAACGCCGCCGAAGCTGGACAGGCGAGCGGTCGCCGCAGGCGGCGGTGGCCCAGGCTGCTGGTACTGACGGGAGTGCTGGCAGTCGTGGGTCTGGGGAGCTACTTGGCGGGTGGTGGCCGAGTGGCCCGGTGGCTCATCGAGCGAGAGGATCGGCTTCAGAGAGTGTGCCAGGAGCAGACGCTGGTGGTCTGCGCGGTGGCGGTCGTGATCT
>CAUZJR010000315.1:0-6542 GCA_963580005.1 Planctomycetota bacterium | reverse complement strand
TGCTTCATTCTCTGGGTGAACAGCGGCAGGTGCTCGGAGATCTGGATGCCGGCCACATCAGTCGAGACCGGATCGAAGGTGCCTCGGACCTTCGCCGGAGCACCCGGCTTCATGTCGAAGGTGTCGTGGTGTGAGATTCCCCCGGTCAGGAAGACGAAAATCACTCGCTTGGCCCTGGTCCGCCCCGCGGCAGCGGCCGTGGGTGCCATCAACCCGGCGGTGCCCAGGCCCGCGATCCCCGCCGTTGAGGCCTGCAGCATGCTGCGGCGAGAGAGTGAGTGACTTGAGCATCCGCAGCGAGAGTCGAGCGACGACATGACCGGAATCCCTGTTGGGGGGTCGATTGGCTTCGTGGTCCTGGCAGCGATGACCGGGGTGTCAGCCCTGATCCATCAACCACTACTTATTCTATCGTCTTTCCGGGTGGCTTGGCGACTGTCATCGTGGTGCGTGTTCCAGAGGCGACCGCGATCACGCCGGTTCGGGGGCTTCGTCGCTGAGCAGGATCGACAGCCAGCGTGTTTCGTCGGAGGCCGAGAGCACGATCTTGACGATCATCGTCAGCGGGACACTGAGCAGCATCCCGATCGGGCCCAGCACGTAGCCCCAGAAGACCAACGAGAGGAAGACGACGAGAGCCGAGAGGCCCAGTCCCTTACCCATGATCCGCGGTTCGATCATGTTTCCGACCAGCAGGTTGACGACCAGGTAGATCCCGATCACCCAGATCAACGTGGAGGTATCGAGCACGATGAAGGTGACCACGATGGGTGGCACGGCGGCGATGATCGAGCCGATGTTGGGGATGAAGTTGAACAGGAACGCCAGCAGTGCCCACAGGGGTGCGTAGGGGACCTTGAGCCACAGCAGCATGAATCCGATGGCGACGCCGGTGAAGAGGCTGATGACAGTCTTGAGTGCCACGTAGCGTCGGGTCTCGGTGAGGATCTTCTCCCAGCGTCCCTTTCTGGCCGAGGTATCACCGGGCATCGCTGCGACCTTGGCGGGGAAACCCGAGGCTTCGAGCACGATGAACACGAAGCAGAAGAGTACGAACAGTCCCTTGCCGAAGAGGTCGGTCAGCCCGCCGAGCAGTTGTCCGAGGTAGTCGACGGCGTAGTCGGTGTTGAAGCTGCCGGATTGCACACTGGCGGGCACCTCGATTCCGGCCTCGCTGAGCGTAGCGCTGAGCGCGGCCACCTTCTGCTGCAGGGGATCCTTGTAGGTATCGAGGTTGTCTCGAAAGCTGTAGACCGACTGCCCGATCACGACGACCACCGTGCCACCGATCGTGGCCATCGCCAGGAACACCAGCAACAGCGCCGCCGGCCGGGGGACCTTCCGCTTGACCAGCCAGGCCATCGCCGGTCCGCAGATGATGGCCAGGAAGGCGGCGAACAGCACCGGCACCAGGATCGGCCGGGCGGCCGACATTCCGGCCACAACCACCACCACCGAGGCCAACGTCATTAGGATTCTGAGGCCGACAGGGATCTGCGGGCGTGTGTCCATGATCGGTGTTCCTCCTTGATCAACGCTTGCCGTTTCGGCGCGGGGGATGGTAGTCGAGCCGCAGCGGACTCGGCCAGATCGGTTTGAACACGCCCAGGCAACCGTCCCCCGCACTTTGCCCTGACGACTTTCGCTCGCTAGTCTGGTCGGCGGCTCACCCACTTTCAGGCACCCGCTCATGAATCGCCCGCTTTGTATCGCCACCGTGCTGCTGTCGCTGGCGGCGACGCCCGTCCTGGCCGATGGACCTCGAGACAACGACCCCAGGACGGTTCGCCCGGTGCCTCGCCGGGGCGTCAAGCCTCCCGGCAGCGGCTACCTGCAATTGCCCGCCAAGCTCAAGGACCTCCGCGCCAGGATCCGCAAGGCCGCCGCCTCGAAGAACCCCGCCATCGTCGCGTTGATCCCCGATGTGGAGATCTATTACCGGGCGGTCCACGATGCGTTGACCTACAACGAGTTCTTTTCGGTGGCCGACATCAAGAAGGCTCACGAGCTGATCGCCACGGGCGCGAATCGAGCCGATCAGCTGATCGCCGGGCGGGCACCCTGGACCACTCAAACGGGGCTGGTCGTGCGAGGTTACGTTTCGAAGATCGACCACACGGTGCAACCCTATGGACTGGTGATCCCCGGGTCCTACGACTTCGGGTCATCGCGGCGGCATCGACTGGACATCTGGTTCCACGGGCGAGGCGAGACGCTCAGCGAGGTGAACTTCATCCACCAGCGGACTCGCAGTGCCGGCTCCTACACTCCCGCCAACACGATCGTGCTGCATCCCTACGGCCGCTACTCCAACGCGTTCAAGTTTGCCGGCGAGGTTGATGTGCTCGAGGCGTTGGCCGATGCCAAGCGGCGGTACCGAGTCGACGGCCGGCGGATCTCGGTCCGGGGCTTTTCGATGGGCGGAGCCGCCTGCTGGCAGTTTGCCGTGCATTACTCGGACCGCTGGTTCGCGGCCAACCCGGGTGCAGGGTTTTCCGAGACCCCCGAGTTCCTGAAGTTCTTCCAGAAGGAAACGCTCAACCCGACCTGGTTCGAGAAGCGGCTGTGGCACTGGTACGACTGCACCGACTGGGCGGTCAACCTGGTCCATTGCCCGACGGTGGCCTACAGCGGTGAACTGGACAGCCAGAAGCAGGCGGCCGACATCATGGAGCAGGCGTTGGCCGACGAGGGGATCGACCTGGTGCACGTGATCGGACCCGGGACCAGGCACGCCATCCACCCGGACTCCAAGCAGGAAATCGACCGCCGGTTGGCGAGCATGGCGTGGGCGGGTCGCGAGCGGTTCCCGCGACATGTGGTGCTGGCCACCTGGACCCTGAAGTACAACCGGATGCACTGGGTGACCGTCGAGGGGATGGGTGAACACTGGCAGGCGGCTCGGGTCACCGCCGAAGTGACGTCACGCAGCCGTGTGACTCTGACGACGAAAAATGTCACCGGCGTGCGGCTCGAGTTTCCTCCGGGTTTCGCTCCGCTTGATGTCCGCCGACCGGTCACCGTGGTGGTGGATGGAATCGAACTCGACGCACCTCGACCCAGGTCCGATCGGTCGTGGACGTGTCGGCTGACGAAGCAGGAGGGTGGTTGGCAGGTGGGTGGCCGCGTGGGAGGTCGCGGGGGACGGCTGAGAAAACGCCACAACCTGCAGGGACCGATCGACGACGCCTTCATGGACTCGTTCCTGTTCGTACGTCCCACCGGCAAGCCGATGCACGAGAAGACCGGAGCGTGGGTCGCATCGGAGCTCCAGCGGGCCATCGTTCACTGGCGGAAGCAGTTCCGCGGTTACGCTCGGATCAAGGACGATACCGAGGTGACCGACGCGGACATTGCCGGAGCCAACCTGGTGCTGTGGGGTGATCCGCAGAGCAACAGGCTGTTGGCGAGGCTGGTGGAGGATCTGCCGGTGTCTTGGGCCGAGGGTGGGGTGTCGATCGGAGACAAGTCGTATCCGGCGGCCGGCCACATGCCGGTGATGATCTACCCGAATCCTCTGAATCCCAGGCGCTACGTGGTGCTCAACAGCAGCTTCACCTACCGCGAGTACGCGTATCTGAATAATGCTCGCCAGGTGCCGATGCTGCCTGACTGGGCGATTGTCGACCTGTCGGTTCCTCCGGGCACCGTGTGGCCGGGGAAGATCGTCGAGGCGAACTTCTTCGACGAGGCGTGGGGTGTGAAGTAGAAAACCCCACCCCCATACTCGGGACAGGCACCTCTCTCGGCGGGCCTCGGTCTGAGCCAGTCCCTGGCGTGCAGATTTGCGACTCGGTGGTCTCGCGGTTAGGCTGATTCGCGGATGCCCGCAACCGGAGACACCTCGATGTCCAATCGCCCAGCTCGCTCGACTCAGCATGTTTTTCATGCTCATCATGCCCTGTTGGCTCTCGTCACCACGCTCACCCTGCTGGTCACCTCGACCACCCACGCCGCTTCGCCTCGTGTTTTTCCCAAGGGCAAGCTCCCCGGCGACGCCCGCCTGAAGCCTCAAAAGGACCTCAACGACTACTTCCCCTTCCGGGTCCCCAAGACTCGTGAGGCGTGGGAGGTCCGCAAGCGGGAGTTGAAGCAGCGGATCCTGGTCTCGACCGGTCTGTGGCCGATGCCTTCCAGGACACCGCTGAACCCGGTCATTTTCGGCAAGGTCACCCGCCCGGGTTTCACGGTTGAGAAGGTGTATATCGAGAGCGTCCCGGGTCACTTCGTCACCGGTCTGCTGTTTCGTCCTGCGGGCAAGTCGGCCGGTAGCAAGCATCCTGCCGTCTTGTGTCCTCACGGACACGGCGGTCGGCTGCAGGACTACGGCGAGGGTGCGATGGATGCGCTGATCAAGAGTGGGGCCGAGAAGTACCGCAAGTCGGGGCGATTTCCGAAGCTGGCTCGCTGCGCCACCCTGGCCCGCATGGGTTGCGTGACGTTCATTTTCGACATGGAAGGTTATGCCGACGCGCAGCAGATCGGCATGGGCGTGGCCCACCGGCTCCAGAAGCAGCGGCCTCATTTGAACAGCCCCGAGGGCTGGGGGTTCATCAGCACTCAGGCTGAGCTGCGGCTGCAGAGCATCATGGGTCTGCAGACGTGGAACTCGATCCGCTGCCTCGACTTCCTGGCCGGACTTCCCGATGTCGACCCCAAGCGGATCGGTGTCACCGGCGGCAGCGGGGGCGGGACCCAGACGATCCTGCTGTGTGCCATCGACCCGCGACCGGTCGTCGCATTCCCCAACGGGATGGTCTCGACATCGATGCAGGGAGGCTGCACGTGTGAGAACTGCTGCCTGTTGAGGATCGGGACCGGCAACGTCGAACTGGCGGCCCTGTTTGCTCCCAAGCCCCAGGGCATGACCGCGGCCAACGACTGGACCAAGGAGATGATGACCAAGGGTTACCCCGAGCTCAGGCAACTCTACGGGCTCTACGGAAAACGCGACCATGTGCTGTGCCGTTCGCTGGTCCGATTCCCTCACAACTACAACTACGTCAGCCGGGCGATCATGTACGACCTGTTCAGCCGCCACCTGGGGCTGGGTGACAAACCGGTTGTCGAGACCGACTACGAGCCGTTGACGAAAGAGGAGTACACGGTCTGGGACAAGAAGCACCCGGCTCCCGAGGGTGGAGAGAAGCACGAGAAGTCGGTGACCGGGTTCATTGCGAAGCACTCACAGGCCCAGTTGGCCGCCCTGGTCCCGCGTCAGCGGGAGGACATGACTCTGTACCGGGGCATCGTCGGCGGTGCGATCAAGACGATCATCGGTCGCGGGTTGCCTCGAGCCAACCAGATCGAGCGGACCAAGGTCTCTGAGCATGACCGGGGCGGATACCTGGAATTCACCGACATCCTCAAGCTGAATCCTCACGGCGAAACACTCCCGGTCGTCTCGTTCTTCCCGACCAAGACCAAGTACAACGGGCTGGCGGTGGTGTGGGTCGATGGGAAGGGCAAGGCGGGTCTGTATGGCGAGGACGGACGTCCGATCCCGGCGATCCGGAAGCTGCTCGATGGAGGAGCCGCGGTGCTGGGAGCCGACCTGTTGTACCAGGGCGAGTTCCTGGCCGACGGCAAGCCGCTGACGGTCACTCCCAAGGTGGGCAACAACCGCGAGTTTGCCGCCTACACGTTCGGGTACAACCACACGGTGTTTGCCAGTCGCGTGCACGACATCCTGACCCTGCTGGCGTTTGTGAAGGGCCAGGAGGAGGACAAGGCGGGTGCGGTCGCGTTGGTGGGGACCGGGGGAGCCGGTCCGCTGGTGGCCACGGCTCGCGTGCTCGTCCAGGACCTCGTCGACAAGGCGGTCGTGGGGACCGGAGGGTTCCGCTTCGTCAACGTCAAGAGCTACCGTGATCCCGGGTTCCTGCCCGGAGCCGTCAAGTACGGCGACCTGCCCGGGCTGCTGTCGCTGGCGGCACCCCTGCCGCTGTTCCTCGCCGGCGAAAAGGGCCAGGTGCCAGGCCGGGTCAAGGAAACCTACGCGGCGATGAAACGACCCAAGTACGTGGTGTCGCAAAGTGGTCGCGAGAGTGCTGCGGTGCTCGAGGCCGTGCCCTGGCTGCTGGGGCAATAGTCGCCCGGTTGCCGTTTCAACTCTTCAACCAGATTGGACTCCATGATGCCGCTGTCCCTGCCGCTGCTGTTGCGTGAATCGGTTCCCCAGTGCCTGGCCATCGCCGTGACGCTGGCCGTCGTGGCCCTGGTGGTCAACCCGGTGATGTCGGCCGAGAAGGCGCTGAAGAAGGGCGACAGGATCGTCTTCCTCGGCGATTCGATCACACAGGCCGGGGATCAGCCCGGTGGCTACATCCAGGTCGTTCGCGAGTTCCTGAAGACTCGACACGCGGAGCTGGAACTCGAGGTGATCGGGGCGGGGATCGGTGGTCACAAGGTCCCCGATCTCGAGAAACGGCTCGAGCGCGACGTGCTGGCCCACAAGCCTCAGCTGGTCGTGATCTACATCGGGATCAACGATGTGTGGCACTCACAGAATGGAAAGGGAACTTCGAAGCCCGATTACGAGG
>CAUZJR010000314.1:0-6556 GCA_963580005.1 Planctomycetota bacterium | reverse complement strand
GCAGCATCCACCGCAGCATCCACCGCAGCATCCACCGCAGCATCCACCGCAGCATCCACCGCAGCATCCACCGCAGCATCCACCGCAGCATCCACCGCAAAGGACAGCGAATGAGCACAGCCGATGTCCGAGATCTCGACGTGGCGTCGGTTGTGGCGGTGGTCCGCGACGCCGACAAGTTCGCCGCCTTGGACGGGATGCTCGAGCAGTCTCACTTCTGGGACACTCTTGAGGCCGAGCGTGCCAGGTCGGGGAAGTCGGCCTCCGAGTTCCTGATCGTGTTGAAGCCGAACTTCATGATGACGATCAAGGTCGAGGATCCGCCCCTGGTCTACACCGACCCCGAGCTGGTCGAACGCTGGATCGCTCGGATGGCCGAGGCCGGTTACACCAACGTGCGGGTCGTTGAGGCTCAGAACGTCTACGGGTTGTGGTATCGCAACCGAGGTGTGAACCATGTCGCACGGGTGATCGGGCTCGAGAGCGAGGGTTACTCGATTCACGATCTGACCGACGAGCAGTATCCGTTTGACTATGGCGGGATCCTGGGCGAGCACTTCGTGGGCGAGTCGTGGCGGGACGCCGACTTCCGCATCTCCTTCGCCAAGAACAAGACTCACGACGTATCCCGCTGCACCCTGGTGATCAAGAACACCTACGGGTGCCTGCCGGCCAAGGACAAGTTCACCGAGTACCACCAGAAGCGAGAGGTCGACGAGGCGACGATCGATGCCTTGCGTCACTTCCCGGTGCACTTTGCCGCGATCGATGCCACCTGGAGCCTGGACGGACCTCTGGGGTACAAGGAGGGCTTCAATGTCGTCCGCGACGAGGACGGCCGGGTGCTCAACGAAGGAAACATCCACCGCACCGATACGATGATCGGCGGCCGCGACCTGCTGGCGGTCGAGCGGGTGGGGATGATGAAGATGGGACTCGATCCGGCAAAGGACAAAAGGTTCTATCGCCTGGCGGTCGAGGCGTTCGGCGAGCGGGACTTCGAGTGGGTCGGCGACTCGTGCACCTACGACGATTGGTTGAACATCGGCGAGGCCACCTGCCTGCAGCTGGACATTGGCGAGGAGATGGGCGTGATCGCTCACTTCTTCGGCGAGTCGATGGCTCATGTCGACCCCATCCTGTTTCCACCGCTCAAGACCACCTGGGTCCGTCGGCTGATGCACTCCGTCGGTCGATTCTTCTTCGTGCGTAAAGTACGTGGTCGCAAGGGGATTCGCGTGGTACCACGGTGTCACGGTCCGGTCGATTGTCGGGACAGCTGATCCGCTGGGGTCCCAATGACCGACAGATAATGGTAGATTGATATGATCTGGAGCCGGGTCGTTGTGCTTGGTTAGGGACGCTAAAAATACACACGAGACGAGGTTGAGCAATGTTGCGGATCGATGCCGGAGGTAGTGGTCGTTATTGCGACGGGATGTCCCGTCGCAGCTTCGTGCAGTTGGGCGTGGCGGGCATGGCTGCTGCGGGCCTGGGCGATGTGGCTCGTGCCAAGCAGTCTGGCAGCCGTGGCAACGACAATGCGGCGATCCTGATCTGGCTCGACGGGGGTCCCAGTCACCTGGACACCTACGACCTGAAGCCGAAGGCTCCGTCGGAGTACCGCGGCATCTGGACGCCGATCCCGACGAACGTACCGGGCATGGATGTCACCGAGTTGTTCCCTCTGCAGGCCCAGCACGCGGACAAGTTCTCGATCGTGCGATCTCTGCACCACGACACCGGTGGCCACTTCCATGGTGGTCATTACATGCTGACGACCAAGTCCCTGGGTCCCAACAACACCGGCACGTTCCCCTCGATCGGCTCGATCGTCGCCCGCGAGCGTGGCCCACGTCGTAGCGGCATGCCTTCCTACATCAGCGTCCCGGTGGCCAGCAGCATTGGCCTGCGGCCGGGTTACTTTGGCGGCAACTGGATGGGGATGCAGTACGACCCGTTCCAGACCGGTGGCGATCCCAACAATGCCAACTTCAAGGTGGCCAACCTGAATCTCCCCGGCGGGATGACAGTTGATCGCCTGGCGAACCGTCGTGATCTGAACCAGCAGTTGGACCGGATCAACAAGACGGTCGAGCGGGGCACGTTGTTCGAGGCGATGGACAAGTTCGACCGCGACGCGTTCGAGTTTGTTTCCGGTGCCCGGGCACGCAAGGCGTTTGATATCAACAGCGAGGATCCCAAGCAGCGAGACCTGTACGGCCGCAGCAACTGGGGCCAGAGCACGATGCTGGCTCGTCGGCTGGTCGAAGCCGGTTCGACGTTCGTGACGGTTCATTTTGGAGGCTGGGACCACCACTGGAATCTCGAGTCGGGCTACAAGAGCGTATTGCCTCGAGTCGACATGGCCGTCTCGGGTCTCCTGAAGGACCTCTCGGATCGCGGCATGCTCGAATCGACCCTCGTGATTCTCTGCGGCGAGTTCAGCCGAACGCCTCGCATGAACAACGGCGGCAACGGAGGTCCTGCCGGATCCAAGGGTACACCGGGCCGGGACCACTGGGGCAACTCGCTGTTCTGCCTGCTGGCCGGCGGCGGCATCCGTGGTGGCCAGGTGATCGGATCGACCAACGCCAAGGGCGAGCGTCCTCTGAGTCGAGCCGTCAAGCCGTGCAACCTGCATGCGACGATCTACAAGGCACTGGGCATGGACCCGACCCTGCACCTGCTCGATCACCAGGGTCGACCCACACCGGTGCTCGAGGATCCCACTCCGATCCACGAACTGTTCTAGGTTCGCCGAATCGAGTCAGGCGGTGGCCTTGAGCCACTTCGGCAGCGGCAACCGGTAGGTCCGCTGTTTGCCGAATCCCTGGATCACCAGTGCGTCGTCGATCGTGATCGCCGCGAAGCTGGCGTCGTAGTGCGTGGCGGCCATGGTGATGTAGTTCGTCTGGTCGTAGACGGTCCAGCGGCTGCGGTGCTTGTGGCCGTGGAAGCAGGCCAGCACATGTCCGTCCTCGGCAAACATCCGGCGGATCTCCCAGCCGTTGTCGACATAGGAATTCTGCTTGCCGACGGGCCGAAAGGGCGTGTCGCCACCCTGCCCTGATCCCTTCTCGGGCGTGTGATGCAGTTCTTCGTGACAGAACACCAGCTTGGGCATCTTGCGGTGTTTCTCGAGATCCGCGGCCAACCACTTCTTCTGTGCCGCGTCGATCCAGTAGCCACCCACCAGCCCATCGTGGCCGGGCTTGGGTGAGGACTCGTCCTTGGCGTTGTTGCCGTCGAGGATGATCAGGTGAAAACCGTGGATGTCGGTAGAAAAGAACCGACCGGGCATGCCGGTCGTCTTGAGGAATTCCTCCTTGGTGATGTCTTCACCGGGATGGCTGCGACCGATCAGGTCCTCGGCCGAGATCTTCTCATTGCCCCCCTTCAACCAGCCGATGTCGTGGTTGCCCATCACGTGAAAGCGAGGGCATTTCAGCCGGGCGAACACGCCGAGGTGGTGCCTGAGTCCTTCGAGTTGTCCGTCGTGCATTTCCCGGGTGGTCTGTCCTTCGGAGACCTGGATACCGAAGTCGCCGAGGTCGACGGCGAACTCGGGATCGAACTTCTTCATCTGGTTGACGAACCGCAGGAACTTCGTCGCACGGCCCGAGGGGCGTGCACCTTGAAGGTGGGGATCGGCATTGAGTCCGAATCGGAGTCTCGGCCGGCGGGGTGCCGCCTGCGAGTCGCTCGTTGAACCCAGCACCGCCAGCCCCGCGGCGGATTGACCGAGAAACGTGCGACGATCGAACTGGGATTGCGTGGCTGCGTGCTGGGTCATTCCGATGGGTTCCGTCGTGGTTGGGGACGAACGAGGCTCACCTGGCGGGATCGATGCTCACCTGGACCTCGCCCTGTGCGGGGATGTCGACGCGTGCCACGAGCACCACGAAGCGACGGTCGTCGCTCTCGATCCTCGATTCCACTCGCGCGTTCTTCACCGTGTATTTTCCAGCCGGCATCACAAAAGTCACGCGTCCATTGGGGAAGGGGTCCTTGAGCCGATTGGTGATGGTTGCGGAGTTGTGGGCGTGGATGCCGTCGTTGGGAGCCAGGAAGCGGGCTGCCAACGGGGGAGTTTCGGTCCTCGAGAACGGCACTGGCGCGGTGTCGTGTCCGTCGTAGGTACAACTGGCCACGCGATTCTCCTTGAAGCGGACCACTCGGAAGCTGACCGAGCTCGACTTGCCGATCCGACGTGTGGGCGTGTCACCGACATCCATGACCTTGGCCCCGATCCCGTGGCCATCGTGGATCATGCAGATCCGATGCCGATCGAAGAACTCGACCGGCGCGTTCGCTTCGAAGCCGTTGATGATCTTGATGTCCGCCTGGGGTTTCTGGCCCAGCAACCGGTCGGCTCGCTCGGTTCCCACGTGCCAGGGGTGACCGAAGTTGAGCACGCTGATCCGGGGGCCGAAGTCGACCCGCCCCACCGGGTCGCCGAACCACGCCTGGTGTCCGACGAACTGGTGGTTGCCGAAGTTGACGACGCAGGGAATCTTCAGGCGGGCCAGGGAACCGGAGACGTAGGCGGGGTTGCAGGCGTTGCTGCACAGCACCATGTCGGCTCCGACCAGGTTGCAGATGTCGGCCAGGCGGCCGAGGTATTCGGCCTGGAACTGGGCCGAGGTGTCCAGGTGCCCGAAGGTGACCAGCACCGGGTCGTCGGGGAACTGTGCGACCACGTGCACGCTGCGGGGTGAACGGCAGGTGCCGGTGCGTCGGCCGCCGGTGATGTTGACGCTGAGGTCGTAGAGTCCCGCGGGCATGTCATCGGGAAGCGTCACCGTGACCTCGCGGTCGTAGTAGTACTTGGCCGCGACGTCTTCCTGGAACGGGACCTCCCGAGAAATCACGGCCGGTCCTTCGTGTCGAGTCAGTCGGACCGAGTCGATCGTGGTGTCGAAGCCCAGGAACCTCGCCCGAAACGTCTCGCCCGGCCGCCGGATGGCCTGCTGGTTGAGACGTGGGAACCGGAAGCGGCGGATCACCGTTTCGGGTCCGCGTTGCAGGTAGACCGGAGGTTTCCAGGTGGTCTTGCCGGCGGTAATCCGGATCGGTTCGATCGTCTCGGTACTCCAGCCACTGGCGTGGATTTTCAGCGAGTAGTCTTCACCGGGCGGCAGCCCGGCCAGGCCGCATTGGCCGGTCAACCAGTTGCGGACCAGTCCCTCGCGGACCACCGTCTTGCCCCGGCTGAGCACGGCTCGCGCATCGACCAGGAACGCGTTGTGTTCTGCAGAGAGTCGGAAATTGAGCTGTCCGCGTGGCTTGGTCCAGGTACGGAACCCCTCGATCCGGCACCCCGAATTTTCCTTATCGACCCTGTGAGTGACTTTCACCCGGTGCCGTCCTGCTTCGAGCCCCTGGGCCAGCACCAGTTCTCGCGGTGTGCTCAGCGGCCTGATGGCGCGAGCGAACTTCCCATCGATTGCGACGACAAGTCGACCGAGGTTGGGTGACCCGTAGGCGGGCACATTGTGACCTCCCAATCGAATCGACAGTCCGGTGCCTTCGAAGGACATCACCAGGTGGGCTCGGTCCTCGACGGACTGCAACGATTCGGTTTCGGCGAAGCGGAAGCGGCTTGGGCTCCACTGTCCGTTGCGGGTGACTCGCTGTTCATCGACGGCCGAGACCCATTCGGAGGCGGTGGTGGTCGAGGGAACAGCCAGTGCCACGGCGATCAGGCAGGCGATCGCGGAAGGCGGTCGGCGGCGTGACACTTTGAGACCAGCGAGGGGTGCCATGATCGTGCTCCGGAAAACGGGTTGTCGTGCCGGTTGAGTCGCCTGCTAGTCGATTGGGTCGTGCTGGCCCCAGGGGATCGGCATCGTCGGGGCGGGTTCCTGGTGGCGGGTGCGTGAGACTCGAGGCCGGTTGCGGAAGAAGTCGACCACTCCGATCAGTTGCTTGACCGCCTCGAGATAGACCTGCTCGCCTTTTTCGGCGGTCGCCAGTTCCGGTTCGCCCATCACTCCGCGGGGCGAGTAGGTACTGGTCCAGGAGGTCAAGGCGGCGGGTCCCTTGCTGAGCAGGTCGCCCCAGATGTAGGGGTTGCCGTCGTTGAGCGTGCTGATGTGGTTGTGGACCCGGTCGGTGCGGACGTGTTCGCCTTCGAGGTGCAGGTACAGCGAGGTTTCGAGTTCACAGGCGTGCGACATGCCGCCGGGAAAGGTGCTCTCGCGCCAGCCGGGCAGGAAGTCGGGGTCGACCGACAGCAGGTGCCACCAGGCCACCAGGATGCACTCGGCATCGGTCTCGAGATTGGTCCGCCGCGCGGCGAGGTCGAGGTTGGGCATGTTCGAGCCGTGGCCGTTGAGCAGGATGATCTTCTTGAAGCCGTGGTACGCCAGCGAGCGGGTGACATCCAGCACCTGCTCGATGAAAGTCTGGTAGTGGGTGTTGATGGTGCCGGGAAAGTCCATCACGTGCCCGGTGTATCCGTAGGCGATCGTGGGCAGCACCAGCAACTTCTCGGGGTGAGCCTCTCCGACCCCTCGTGCGATGCCGCCGGGGCAGACCAGGTCGACATCCA
>CAUZJR010000313.1:0-6562 GCA_963580005.1 Planctomycetota bacterium | reverse complement strand
CTCTGGAAGAACAGCAGGATCAGTTCAAGAAGCGTGAGCGGATGCTCGAAGGGACCCAGAAAAATCTCGCCGATCGACAGAAGGTCATCGACAACCGCGAGTCGGAACTCGAGCGCATGCTCCACGACGAGCAGGAAGAACTCTACAAGATCAGCGGCATGGACCCCGAAACCGCCAAGGACATGCTGCTCGATCGGCTCGGCCGAACGCTCAAGCAGGACTCCGGGGCACTGATGATCAAGTTCGAGGCCGAGTTGAAGGAGAAACAGGAGGAGATGGCTCGGGAGATCATCGGGATGGCCGCACAACGCTGTGCCTCAACCCACACCTCCGAAATGACCGTCTCCACCGTCGACATCCCCAACGATGACATGAAGGGCCGGATCATCGGCCGCGAGGGTCGCAACATCCGTGCCTTCGAAAAGACCACCGGTGTCGATGTCATTGTCGATGACACGCCCGGAGTCGTCGTCGTCAGTGCCTTCGACAAGGTTCGACGCGAAATCGCACGACTCTCGCTCATCAAGCTGATCCAGGACGGTCGCATCCACCCCACGCGGATCGACGAGGTGGTTGCCGAAACCGAAAAGGAAATGGACGACCACATCAAGAAACTCGGCCGAGAAGCCTGCCTGGAAATCGGAGCCGCCGACCTGCACGAACGACTGGTCTACCTGATGGGACGCCTGCACTTCCGCACCAGCTACAGCCAGAACGTGCTCAAGCACTCGCTCGAAGTCGGAGTCATCACTGGGCTGATCGCCGAACAACTCGGCCTCGACGCACACCTCGCACGACGATGCGGATTCCTGCACGATATCGGCAAGGCGGCCGATCACGAGATGGAAGGCGGGCACCCGGCCGTCGGTGCCGAACTGCTCAAACGATACGGAGAGGGCGAAGAGGTCGTGCACGCCGCGGCTGGACACCACGACGACATCCGGGTGGACTACATCTACACCGTGCTGGTCGCCGCCGCCGATGCCGTGTCCGCCTCGAGACCCGGTGCCCGACGAGAAACACTCGAACGATACGTAAAGCGGCTCGAAGAACTCGAAGCTCTCGCCTGCGGGTTCCCCGGTGTCCGGCAGGCCTACGCCGTGCAGGCGGGGCGTGAGGTCAGAGTGGTGGTCGACTCGGGTCAGGTCAACGACCGCGAGGCTGCTGCGATGTGCAAGGAGGTGGCCAAGGCGATCGAGGAAACCATGACCTATCCGGGCGAAATCCGCGTCACGGTGCTTCGCGAGACGAAGGTGGTCGAGTACGCGAAATAGCCTCGGCAAGCGTCTCGCGGACCAACGGACCCATCTTGGGATGAGTCGGCTCGATGTCGACCCGCAGGCCGGCGTCCCGTAGAGCCGACGAGGCTGTCGGTCCTACCGATCCCACCAGGCACTCGCCCGCCGCTCGACGAAACGCCTCGGCCAGGCCCAACCCCTCGGCGACCCCCAACACATTCGTCAACTGGTGGGCACTCGTAAACAGCAGCACGTCAAAGTCGCCAGCTACCGTCCCACGGATCCCCGCCTCCAGCGGACCGGTCTCATCGGGCAACCCCCAGCGGTAGACCGGCACCGGCAGCACCCGACCGCCTCGCTCGACGATCGACTCGTAGAACGGCGTGTTGGGCACCCCATATTCCTGCACCGCCACGGTCCGATCGGCCACCGCACTCAGCTCGTCCAACACCGGCAGCAATTGCTCCCAGGTGTTGGGCTCTGCAGCCCGCCCGTCGACCGGCAAACCCCACTCCTTGAGAACCGCCGCAGGCTTGGGACCCCGGATCACAACCGTGCAGCGATCCAGCAGACCCACCAGCTCCTCCAGGGAACACTCCCCCGCAACCGCCTCGGCCAGTGTCCGAGCTCCGACACCCGTCAAGAACACCACCGTGTCGACCGTCCCGGCTCGTAATGCTTTTACGAATTCCCCCGCCGCAGGATTCTCCTCAAGCGGGATCTCCTGCATCGAAGCCGCTACGGTCGGTTGCCCACCGTGACGGAGAATCAAGGCCGCCATCTCCGACTGGCGACGACTCTCGAAACTCAGCACTCGCGGTCCAGTGCCTCCCATGCTCTCACTCACACATCACAGGCCCAAGACAGTCGAACCGAGTCACAGTCTAGAGACCATCGAACCACACGGGCAGGCCCCGGTCCCCCCGAGTATTCAGCCGCCTTGACCGGCACTCCGAGGCCGCCGTATCCTGCCATCACCGCTACCCCAGTCACTCCTCGATCCCACCCACGAACTCATGACCACTGACCAGCCCGCTCCCCAACTGGGTCCTCCCAATCCGTGGCCGCCTGCCTCGATGGGCGAACTCATCACGATGTGCTCTTCACCCGCTCTGACCGGGCTCGGTATCGTCCCCGCGCCGGGACAGGAAGAGCCCGAAGTCGACCTGCACCTGGCTCGCCACTTCATCGACCTGCTCGCGCTGCTCGATGAAAAGACCGCCAATCAACTCAACGAAGCCGAACAAGAAGGCCTCGAACAAACACTCCATGAACTGAGAATGGCCTTCGTCCAGGTCCAACAGGCCACCCTCGAGCAGGCCGACACGCCGGCCGATCCTCCACAAGAGGACTCACCCGAAGAGGAAGAACAGGGCGAGACGGAGGACGAGGCAGAGTCGGACTCCGACGAATCGCTCGAGACCCAGGATCCCGACGACCCGCAGCCGGAACCCGAATCGGCCGAGGACGCCTGAGGCATGGGTGACTCCCACTCGAGGCAGCTCGTGCTGCTGGGCACCGGCACCAGCGTCGGCGTGCCGATGATCGGCTGCCACTGCGACGTCTGCGAATCCGACGATCCACGCAACAATCGCACCCGCTGTGGTGTCGCGGTCGAGGCTCCCGAGGGGATGTTCCTGATCGACACGCCGCCGGAACTCAGGCTGCAACTGGTCCGTGAACGAATCGACACCGTCCACGCCGCCCTGTTCACTCACAACCACGCCGACCACGTCTTCGGACTCGATGACCTGAGGATCTGTGGAATGCGCCGCGACGAATCAATTCCACTGTACTGCGAGGAGCCGGTCGAGGAGCAGATCCGGCGTGCCTACCACTACGCCTTCCGACCGCCATCACCCAACACCCACAGCGGAGCCACTCCCAGGCTGCACTTCGAGAGGATCGGGCTCGAACCCTTTTCGCTATTGGGCACCACCGTCACGCCCATCCGACTGCACCACGGCCGACTGCCCGTACTCGGGTTCCGCATCGACGACGTCGCCTACTGCACCGACGTCAGCGAAATCCCCGACTCGAGCTGGGAACTGCTCGAGGGGCTCGACGTGCTGATCATCGACGCGCTCCGCGAAAAACCTCACCCCACCCACTTCTCGGTCGACCAGAGCCTCGAGGTCATCGAGAGAGTCAGGCCGCAGCGAGCCTACCTGACCCATATCTCGCACCACCTCGAACACGTCGCAACCAACCACGCTCTGCCCGATCACGTAGAACTGGCCTGGGATGGGCTGAAGGTCCCACTGAGGGCCGCGCCGTGAAACAACCGGCTCAACGACCACGCAGCCAGCGACTGGCGGTGCTGTACCTGCAACTGGCCGAAGCCACCGCCGGTCGGGGACCCGCCTCGACCCATCACCGATTGCTGCTGCTGGCCGGACGGCACGCCGCCGATTCGGAATGGAACGCCGAAGCAGACATCTGCCGCGAACTGGTCCTCGCCTCCAACCCACACCACGCCATCGGGCACTACCACTGCTTCGCCGATGCCCTGGCCGCAGACGACTACATCGCTTTCGACCGACAACTCGAGCGACAGTGCCCGCAGGAAAAGGCCGAACACCTCGCCGAGGTGCAACACGTCGACACCGAGCTGGCCGTCCGCGAACCCCCACGCCTGATCGCCCACGACATCCTCGCACGCCTCACGCACACAGACCGCGACACACTCACCGACCAGGCACCTCAAGCCGACGACAGCCCCGGTTGATCACCGGCAGACCCTCCGCCTCATCCGCCAGACCTATCGCGGTGCTGCCAGCGGAGCGGCTCGCAGTCTCTGTCCCACGCTCGCCGAATTCGGACCCAGTGCCCCCAGCACCGCGGCCAGCGATGTCTTCACCGTCGGTGACGCTTCGTCGGCATACCCCCGCTGCAACTGCTGGACTCGCGTCCTGGCCAACAGCACGCCGTGCTTCTGAATGTGAAAGGCCAACTGGGCCGCCGCACGCTCGCGGGTCCCCTCGGCCAGGCCCGGCTGTAATGCCGTCGTCGCCAGGCGGTCCTGGGCCGTACTTGTCGCGATGCCCGCGATCGCGTAGATCGCACCATCGGCCAGCTCGGGGACCTGGATCGCCGAGTGTAACCCGGCCTCGGCCGGCCTGAGATCAAACACCGTCGCCCGGCGGCCATCGGCGAGGAACCCCAACAGGTCGACCGCGGCTCGAGACAACTCGCCCCGCTCCACTGCCGAGAGTGGCTTGGTGCTGACGCCCGAGATGAATGGACCGAGCTGATCCTGCAGGCCCTTCAGAGTGGACGGCCGCTGGATGTAGACCATCAGCGAATCCCGCGACTTCATCCGCTCGACCGAGGCAATCCGCATCGGGTCACCGACCACCGCGATCGGGATCCCGGCCGTCCTCGCGTCGGCTCGCAGATTGGCCACTGTCGCGGACAGACTCCACCGCACCACATTGGCATCAAGCACGACCAGCTGCACGTCGCCTCGACCCGCCGCAGCGCGGAACGCGTCGCGGCCGCTGGAAGCAATCTCCGCCTCGTAGCCCGACTGGCCGATCAGGCCGGCCAGGGCATTGACCTGGTCGGGCTTCGGGCCGGCCAGCACCGCTCGCGGGGTGTCGGTCGACATCAGGGCCCGCGAGAGCACCTCGACGATCCGCGACGAGCCACGGAATGGCTTGGGAGGATCTGTCTCCACGATCACCATCGCTGCGGCAAACTGCACACGGGGATCCGGATAATTCAAGGCACCGGTCAGCGGAGACGGTGAACCGCCTCGTGATTGCAGGTCGTGGCGATTGGCCAGGCTCCGCATCACCTCCAACGCCGCCACCGCAGACGTCGCGTTGCCACTCTGCAACGCATCACGCAACGACTCGCCGACAACCTCGCGACCAGCCAGCAAGGCCGTGTCGTACGCGGTTCCCGTGCCATGTGGCAACGACTCGGTCCAGGGCGTCGCGGTCCGTGATCTGGTCAGGACCAACGAGACCACCAGGGCCTGCAACCGGCGGTTCTCCGATGACAGGGCCAGGGCCTGCTGAGCCAGCCGGCTGCCCAGGTGCAGGGCCACATCGTCGGGGTCCGCCTGGGTGGCGACCACTCGGTTGTCGGTCGTGCTGAAGTGCCAGGCAGTCACCTTGCCATCGGCTCCGGCGACCGCTCGTTCGCCACCGGCCAACCGATCGCGGGCTCCCTGCTCCAGAGCACGCAACGCCATCTCCTGGCTCAGCTCGCTCACCCGACGTGAATTGCCCAGCGTCAACCTCGCCACCGCCTCGGCCGCGGCAACACGCACTCCCGGAGGCTGGTTGCCATCGATCGCGAAGTACCACAACTGCACAGCCGTCTTGCGAGAACCCACCTGGCCCAGCACCTCCAAAGCCGTTGTTCTCAGGCTCGACTCGGGACTATCGAGTACCGCCAGCATCGGTGGTATCACGTCTTTGCCCAGCCGCGTCAGCGTGTAACTCAACAGCTCACGTGTGGCCTCGTCCTTCACATCGCCGATCTGCTCGACCATTCTCGGTACCACCAGGGCGCCGCCGGAACGCAACTGCAGGATCGCCGCGTCGCGGACCGAGGGAGGACCGCCCAGCTCGCCAATCAAGCGGTCGATGCGAGCCGTGTCGCCCGCGAAACGGGCAAACGACGCGTTCATCCGATCCAGTAAAGTCACCGAACCCGGTTGCAGGGACTCGAGATTGGCCATCCGCAGGAACACCGCCGGACCGTGCTTGTCACGCATCGCCAACAACGCCGCGTCGTCGGGGTTCAGGGCCAGTAGCTTCTGCAGATACACACGAGCCAACTCGGGCCGGGCCAGATCGACCATCAAGACCACCGCGTCAAACAACGCGTCGGCAGTGGTAGGTTCGCTCAGCAGCGGAGACGGTTTGGCCGCCGGCTGAGTGGCTGGTTGAGCGGCTGGTTGGGCTGCGGGCTGGGCCTGGGCAGTGGCCGCTGTCGAGGCAAAAGCACACAGACCCGTGCACAGCAGCGCGGACCACATGATCCGACGGCCAACACCGTGGGAAGTCGACTGCAGGCCAATACGCGTGGCAAGTGAATCCAAAACCATGGCTGAACGCTCCGCGGAAGGGACAACGCCGGCACAATTGCAGCAGGACACGTCCCGTAAGTTGCCCCACCGTCCTCTGACTCTATCGGCCCGCCGAGACCCCCGCCTGACACCAGGGAACCGCCTGCGGTGAGCAACCTCGCGAGCCACCTCAGGCCACGCCAATCGTAGCGAAGATTCCGAGCACACGGGCCCTCGTTTCGGCGTAACCCTCAGAACCGGACCGACCACCCACGCCGACAAGCTACCGCAGCCGGAGACG
>CAUZJR010000312.1:0-6581 GCA_963580005.1 Planctomycetota bacterium | reverse complement strand
TCTCATGGTTCTCATGGTTCTCATGGTTCTCATGGTTCTCATGGTTCTCATGGTTCTCATGGTTCTCATGGTTCTCATGGTTCTCATGGTTCTCATGGTAAAGATTCGTCCTTCGATCATTATTCCGCTTTGGTTCCTTGCCGCGATCGGGCTGGGCACGTGTCCGTCGAACGCACAGGTACGTTATCCGCTTCCCTACCCGCCCAAGCTCGCCGGTGACAAGAAGAGTGTCGCCCATCGGACGGCCGAGTTTCTCGAGCCGGGTCCCAATCGGCGCGAAGGTGTCGAGATTGCCAAGACGCCGCCGCTGGTCGAGTTCATGTACTACCCCGGCCAGGATTATCCGGGCAATCCGTAGTGCTTTCGCCTGCTGGTGAATACGGCGAAGTTCTTGCGATCGGCCGGCCAGATCACCCCGGGCATGAAATACTCGCCCGGCGAAGTACAAACACGCATCGAGTTCGGCCGCGACGGCTGGTTGTATTACGGCACGACGCGCGGATCCACGCGAATGACCAACGACGCCAACGGCTTCCGGGGCGAGTGGATACTGCGGACTCAGCCAGGAACCGGCAAGACAGAAGTCGTCCGGGCGTTTCCCGTGCCGAAGCACTGCATCCTGGCCAGCGTGCTTGATCCAGCGCGGATGATTTTTTACGGCGGCACTGCCGCGGGCGACTATCGAGTCAAGGACGTGCGGTTCTTCGCCGTGGACGTGAAGAGCGGGAAGGTGATCAAGACGCTTGCATTCTGAAAATGGAGCATCAGCACCATGAAACTGTACCTGGGTACAGCGACTACGCTGAATTAACGTAAACCAAGCACGCCCGGCAGGATTCGAACCTGCGACCTGCGGATTAGAAGTCCGCTGCTCTATCCAACTGAGCTACGGGCGCTCGGAAAGCGGCGATTGTACACGATGGCTGGATCGGTGTGATGCCGGTTGCCTCGCATGAATTCCCGGCTCGCCGGTACGATGCACAAGCAAGATCCTGGCACGCTTACCACGACAACACGAGGCTCACGGTCCATGCCCCGACATTCCCTCTCCCTGGCAACCCGGCTCATCGCTCTCCTGCTGCTGGCCACAACCACCGCGTCCGCCGGCAACTGGCCGGCCTGGCGCGGGGCCGATGGTCGAGGCATCAGTGCCGACACCCGCCTGCCGGTCCGCTTCGGGCCAGAAACCAACGTCGCCTGGAAGACCCCGCTGCCGGGTGAAGGCAACTCGACTCCGATCATCTGGAATGACCGGGTGTTCGTCACCGGGCCGCGCGACGGTGGCAAGATCCGCAGCCTGATGTGCTTCGACCGCGGCAACGGCAAACTTCTCTGGACCCACGATGTCGCATTCCCCGACAAGGAAACCGCTCACGGCGACAACCCCTTCTGCTCGGGATCACCCACCACCGACGGCAAACTGGTCTACGCCAGCTTCGGCTCGGCCGGCATCCTGGCCTGCGACTTCTCAGGCAAGGTCGCCTGGCACCGAAAACTCGACCGACTCGCTCACGTCTTCGGACCCGCCACCACACCCGTCCTCTACAAGGACCTGCTGATCACTCACCGCGGACCCGGTGAACCCACCCACATCGTCGCCCTCGACACCCGCACCGGCAAGACCCGGTGGGACACCATCGAGACCGGCAAGAACCACCAGCTGTACGGGTCGTGGTCGACACCGATCTTCTACCGCAGCGGCGACCACGACGAATTCGCACTCTCGATGCCCGGCGAGGTGAAGGGGTACGACGCGTTGACCGGCAAACCGCTTTGGAGCTGCCAGGGCCTGGGACCCAGCAACTACCCCGACACCGCCGTGGGCGACGGCGTATTGATGGGGATCAGCGGGTTCAAGAAGTCGATGATGGCGATCAAGATGGGCGGACGGGGCGACATCACAGCCACCCACCGTCTCTGGCACGTCGAGCAGACTCCACAGCGGGTCGGTTCCGGAGTGATCCACCACGGGCATCTCTACATCGCCAACGACCCGGGCCTGGCCGAATGCATCAACGTTGCCACGGGCAAGACGGTCTGGAAACAGCGTCTCGGCGGCCGCCTGTGGGGCTCGATGCTCAAGGCCGGAAAACACCTCTACGTCGCTAACACCCAGGGCCAGGTCTTCGTGCTCTCCGCTTCGACCACCTTCAAACAAATCGCCCGCAACGACATGGGTGAACACATCAAGGCCGCACCAGCCGCCTCCGATGGCCAGCTGTTCCTGAGAACCTACAAGACGCTGTACTGCCTGGGTGAACGGAAGCAGGAAACTCGGAAATGACCCGCTCACCCAACAGCCTCTCTCGCCGCGACTTCCACCGGTCGCTGGCCGCCCTGGCAGCCACGACGGCGATCGGAGGACAGGCCGCCACCGCAGCCGCCGCCAAGCCTCTCGAACGGGTCCGCTTCGGCCAGACCGAACTGATGGTCACCCGCTACAGCCAGGGCACCGCCTTCCGCCAACTCCCTCGCAACGACAACCCCCAGACGCGTCGTGTGCTTTTTCGCTGCCTGGATGTCGGCATCAACTTCTTCGATTCGGCCGAAGCGTACAGCTGGGGCGAATCCGAGAAACTGCTCGGACGCGTCGTCGCGGGTCGCCGCGACAAGGTGGTCCTCTGCACCAAGGCCGCCCCCAGCCTCGCACCCCTCAAGGACCCCAAGACCAACACCTTCAAGCTCGGAGTCCCCGTCACGTTTTCCCGCGACGTGCTGACCCGCAAGTGCGAGGGCAGTCTCAAGCGGCTCGGCACCGACTATCTCGATCTGTTCCTGCTGCACGACGACGACGGCAAGACACCCGCGTCGGAAATCGCCGAGACGATGGACCGCTTGGTCCGAGCCGGCAAGATCCGTTACTGGGGCCTGTCGAACTTCAAGGCCGGCAAGGTCCAACAGTACGCCGGCCTGGCCCAGAAGGAGGTCCGCAGCCGGGTTGCCGGGACCGAGGATTACTATCACATCGCCGCGGGACTGAGGATGCCGACCGACTTGCTGGGCGTGGTGGGCAACGCGCGGCTGGGAATGCTGGCCTTCAGCCCTCAGGACTGCGGACGACTCTCGCCGGGCCGCAAGGAAAATGTCGCCTACGGATCGATGATCGCGACGCTCGACAAGATCGCAGCCGAACTGGGGACCACTCGTCCTCGCGTACTGATTGCCTGGAGCCTCTCCAACCCGGCGGTCACTTCGGTGCTCGGAGGTGCCGAGAGCGAGGCGCATGTGGACGACAACATCGGGGGGACTCGGCTGAAGATTCCTCGCGAGCTGATGGCCGAGTTGAATACCGCCAGCCGGGCCCACACCCGGAGACGCAAGGTGCGTGGCGTCGAGCGAGGCAAACGGTGATCGACCGACGCGGATTCCTGCAGACGGTCGGAGCCTCGGCAGCGGCAGCCGGTGACGAAGCCACGGCCGACCGACCAGCGGGACACAGCAAACGGCCCGACCGTGAACCACGAGTGCTGGTCTACGACGACGGACGCCACTCCAGCCCGCTGTACCAGTACGCCGGACCGCTGACGCCCGAGGACTTCGTGGTCACCGTCGACCAGTTCGCCGACAGCGGAGCCGACACCCTGGTCTACGTCGCCGGCCTCGAAGGCGGGACCCAGATGTACAAGAGCCAGGTCGCTCAGACCTGGGGCGACAACGTCAAGCAATGGACTCACCCCGTCTGGTACCGCGCCGGCCGACACCTGAGACAACTGATCGACGACGGCCACGATCCGCTGAAACTGATCTGCGAGCGAGCACACCGGCAGGACCTGCTGCTGCTGGCCGGGAACTGGATCTCGTTGCAGGGAGCCGACCGCAAGACCGAGGCGGGACGCGGACGACAGTCGGACTTTGTCTTCGACCATCCCCAGTTCGAAGTCGGACCCGAAAAGGACCCCAGAGCCGCCACGCTGCACCCTCGTCGGTTCAGCTTCCTCCACAAGCCGGTCCGCGACGAACGGTTCGCCGTCTTCGCAGAACTGCTCTCGAAGTACTCGACCGACGGAGTCGAAATCAACCTCGTCGACTTCGTGCCGATGTGCCGATTCGATCAGGTCCAACGGCTCAGCCCGCTGCTGACCGAGTGGCTCGGGCGACTCAGACGCGTCGCCGATCGGGCCGCCGATGAGCAGGGACGTGCCAAGCGGATCTACGTCAAGGTGCCCACCGACATCGCGACCCAGCAGGAACTGGGTTATGACGTCGCGACCTGGATCGAAGACAGCCTGGTCGACGGGGTGGTCTGCATGAACGGCATGGCCGAGACCGGGATGACCCAGACCTGGTCGCTTGGACCATTGAAGAAGCTCGCCGAGGGGTCCTCGTGCCGACTGGTCGCGGGCTTCAGCGACCTGCTGCACAGCCAGTTCCATCGATCGGCCACGCAGTCGATGACCTGGGCGGCCGCGGCCAATGCCTGGGACGACGGAGCCGATGGGTTCGCGATCGTTGACTACCACTGGACACCCAACGGCTGGCCTCTGACCGCCGACGACTACCAGACGCTCAGAGTACTCGGTCACCCCGAACTGCTGCGGATCCGTGAAAAGGACTACCGGGCTCCTCGGCTGGGACGCAACCAGAGCGAGCCGGTCACGTGGCCGAAGTCGATGAGAGGCTCGTTGCCGAAACCGCTGCAAGAGAACCGGGCGGTCGAGGTCACTCTGAAAATCGCCGATGACCTACCGGCCGCAGGACGAGAGCAGAAGGTCGAGGAGGTTCGTCTGCGAGTCCGGATCACCAACATCGAGCCGTCGCTCAACGAGGTCCACGTCAGACTCAACGGCAAGCGGCTGCCCGAGTCGATCCTGAGACTCGATGACCTGATCTACCGCCAGCAGAAGCTGGGGGCCTATGGTCCCTATGGCTTCGTCTACGAATTTCGGTTGCCCGAGCCGTTTTGGCCGCGGCGGGGTGAGAACCGGATCAGCGTGACACTGGCCCGCAAGGACCAGGGCATTGACACTCGCTACGAGGTCTCGGACGTGGACCTGGTGATCGAGTACAACCCGCAGCGGCATCTGCGGGACGAGCCGGTGGAGTACTGAGACGCTGCTGCCGCTCAGTACCCGAAATCCGCCTTCAGCTTCGATTCATTCCTCCACCGCGGAGCCCCCTTCTCGATCAGCTTCGTGTGCCGGGCCAGCCCCGTGCAATGGGTCGCCAGCACCTCGAACATCCGGTTGGCCACGATCCGGTGACCCAGGTCGCTCTGGTGAATCCCATCGAAGTGCACCGTCCAACTGGCGTGGCCACTGGCTTCCAGCAGGTCGACGAACAGGCAGTTCTCGGCTCGAGCCACCGTGTCGATCCCCTTCCCGTACTCGTGGAAGATCTCAAGATTGGCCTTCGTCCACGGCTGACCACCTGCCCTGAAATCGGTCATGAAGTAGGGCGAGGGGATCAGGATCAGCGGGTTGATCGACTTGCGAATCGTGCGGATCACCCTGGTCATCTCGGCCTGGAACAGCTCCAGCGGCGTCCCACCTCGTGCGTCGTTGAGTCCGTAGGAGATGATGAGCAGGTCGGGCTTCAGGTCGATGACGTGCTTCTGCAGCCGCTCGTTTGCGGCCGGCTTGCCGCTGTGCTTGTAGCAGGGGCTGCGGGTCGAGATCACGTTGGAACCGATGCCGTTGTTGATCACGTCCATTCGGGTCGACTGGAAGTCGTTGATCATTTGTCCGAGGACCGAGACCCAGCATCGCGACGCGTTGGTGCTCCAACCTCCCGCGGTGGTGCTTTCACCCAGTGCCACCATCCTGCGGAATTCGCCGGCGTGCCAGTCGCGTTTCTTGCCGGGCTGGGATCTCGAGCGGGCCAGTGCCAGGCTCGAGACCGTCGTGGCGGCCAGTGATGCGGCGAGCAGTTCACGGCGTGAGAGTGGCGGCATGGTGGGGAGGTCCGGTGGGCTGCGGTCGGGTCCGCGAGACAAAAAAACAGGCCGGCGTCCCCGGGGGACGCCGGCCTGCGATGGTATCACGAGAGCCTCTTGCAACCGATCAGATCAGTTCCTTGATCGGATCCATGGGCGAGAGGTAATGCGGTCGTCCGGCGGGATCCTTGACCGTCGCCGTGCGGATGTCGATGCCCAGGTTCCTGTACACCGTCGCAAAGATTTCCTGCACGTGCACCGGACGGGTGTGGGCCCGTTCGCCCAGCCGGTTGGTGCTGCCGATGGCCTGGCCGCCCTGGATTCCTCCACCGGCGATGTAGGCACAGCTGACCTGGGGCCAGTGGTCGCGGCCGGCACCCTTGTTGATCCGAGGCGTCCGTCCGAACTCACCCCAGACCAGCACGGTGACGTCGTCGATCATGCCGCGTTCCTCGAGGTCATCGAGCAGGGCTCCGACGGCACGGTCGATCCGCGTGCCGTGGTGCCGAACCAGGCCCTCGTTGTTGCCGTGGCTGTCCCAACGACCAAACGTCAGCGTCACGCAGCGAACGCCCACCTCGACCAGTCGCCGAGCCCGCAGGATCAGCGTGTTGTCGGTGGCCGCTCCGTCGTACTTGTAGGTGTACGGCTTGCCGTCACCATACTTCTCGCGGATCTCGGCCGTCTCCTTGCCGATGTCCAGGGCGTC
>CAUZJR010000311.1:0-6583 GCA_963580005.1 Planctomycetota bacterium | reverse complement strand
AAATCGATCTCGTGACCACTGGCCACGGGAATCCGGTTGGTGACAACGATCATCGGGGCAACTTCCTTCCGGGGTCAGGTTATTCCTGGGCGGCCTGCAACCGCACGAGTGCGTCGGCCAATGCGCGGCGAGATCGGTCCAGGTCGCCCGGTTTCAGTTGGCAGAAGTACTCGAGCCAACGCTGGCCGATCGACTCGAAGCGTGCCTTACGGACCCCGCGTGCCGCCTCCAGCGCGGCGGCCAGTTGCGACGGCGGATCGGGCTGCTTCAATCGACCCACGGCGGTGGCGATGGCCCGATCGAGTGCTTCGAGATAGCGGACATCGTCGATCCCGGCACGGTGAGCCTCCCAGGCCAGCGTCGGGATCGGCTGTCCGAACTCGTCGGGATACGACACCTTGTGCGCCGGCTTGTCGGGATCGTAGAGACCATTGCCGGGAAAATCCTGGTAGGCCCAGGGACTCGAACCCAGGTACCCGCAACGGGTGTTGTAGAGCCCGGTCAGCGCCCGGTACGGCAGTGGAAAGGCGGTTGCCGTGACCCAGTAGGAAATGGGGCGAAATCCCTTCTTGCGGGCGTACATCACCTCGGCGTTGTCCGGCCCGCCGAAGACGTAGATGTTGTAGACCGGGCGATCGATGAAGTCTCGAGTGGCCAGTTGTGCCGTCTTGCTGTTGATCGCCGTGAACATGTGCAACCCCGTGGCACGACGCCGCTGGGCCTCCTTGCGGCAACGCTCGATCGCAGCCGGCTCGGTCGGTTCATCAACCCCGTAATAGAACAGGTCGCTGAACCCCATTTTCTTGGCCGCCGCCACCTGCTGGGCCGCGTTCCCGTCGGGCCAGTGCATCAGGCACGGTGCCCTGGTCATCCCCGCCTGACGGGCCAGGCCCAGCGTCGAGAACCCCGAGTACAGCGTGGCGGCATTCAGTCCATGACGCACCTGGTCCTGCAACTCGGCCAGGTATCGGGCCTCGCTGACGTGATGAACCTTCTTCGGATTGGTCGTCTGGTTCCGGTGATAGATCCCATAGTACCCCTCGGCCGCCTTCAACGTGATCGGCAGCACATCGAGAACCACCTCCAGCCGCCTCCTGGCAGTGCCACCGAAAATGACCTCGCCACGGTAGGGCCCCGGCGGCGAGCCGTCGGGCACATGCACGGTCAACCAGAACTGGCGGCTTTCGTGAGCCGGGACTCCGGTCACGCATCGCTCGCCTCCGAATCCACCCTGCCGACCCTTGGGCGGCAACGTCGTGCGATCGTCCCGCAACAGGATCTCGGGAGTCAGCATGCGGACCTGGCTGGGCCGGAACAACGAGTTCCTCCGCTCGCGGACATGAACCACCCGCACGTCGATGTCGTCGGTTTCCAGCACCACCCCGCCCGGCCCCTCGAGCCGCGACAGCGAAACGGTCAATTCAGGGATGTCCCGGATGGCACGGATCGCAAACGTCCCGTTGATGTACTGGTTGGCCGCACCCCACATCCGCAGCCGGTCAAACGGTCGTTTATCTTTCCCGTCGGGCAGCCAGTCGTAGAGAGTCCCTGCAAAGCCGATGACCGGGCCGACGACAAAGCCACTTGCGGCGGCCCGCTCGGCCAGGTGCGAATCGTCGCGGTAGGCCCGTGGTGCCCGCAGGCGGGGCTTGGTAAGCGGCTCGGGCAACTTGTCCCTGGTCGGAACCAGTTTCGCGTCGGTGGTGAACGCCACGGCGTCGAACATGCCTTTATCGACGTCGAGATCGACGTGATGCATGCCGGCGGTCACCGAGATCCTGCCCGAGTGCCGCCAGACAAACCGACCGCCGCCACTGCCTCCACGACCGCCCACCAGCGGGCGTTCATCCACCGAGACGGCCACCGTGCCATAGCCCCCGTAATTCCGGACCCAGACGTGGTACTCGGCCTGCCGCGGAAACTTGGCGATCCAGGTCAGGCGTCCCGAGTTGCCGGCCGAACACCAGGCGGCATGGCGACCCAGAGGCCGGGTGCCACCATAACTCGCCTGCAGCGGATAGAAGCCCCAGGCGGGCATCAACTGGTCGGCCGTCACCCAAAAGGTGGTCGCGGACGGCTGCCCCGCCACCGCTTCTGGTCCCGGTCCCAACGAGGCGGTAACCAGCCAGAGACCGACGAGAATCACGGACCGCAGTTCCGTTGGGAAAACCGCCATCGTCAAAGTCCTCGAGCTAGCAGGGTAACCGACGCGGAGTGCAACGCGAGGGACCGACGACGGCACTCCGACCGGGATTCGAACCTTTGCCGGATTCCTCAGGAAATGCAACAGTCCCACCATCCGACGCCCCCGACCGCGGACATCGACGACTCTTGACCTCCACTCCACACCGGACTATCCCTGATCGAAGATTGTTGATTACCGGCCGCCCCGACCGGCTGCGAGATCTCGTCTTCCCGGGTACCAGGGATCCCGCAGTGCATCGAATCACCTTTCGCTGTTGGTTGCTGCCGAGCATCGTGTTCTGCTCGCTGTGGATCACGCCCGTTGCAGCGTCTGATCCGCTGCCCTCCTGGAACGAAGGCCTCACCAAACGGCAGATCATCGAGTTTGTCCACTCGGTGACCGCCCCCGGGGGACCGCACTTCGTGCCGGTCTCGCAGCGGATCGCCACGTTCGATAACGACGGGACACTCTGGTCAGAACAGCCGGCCTACTTCCAACTGCAATTCTCGATTCACCGGACCAGGCAACTGGCCGGCAGCTATCCTGAATGGAAAAACACTCAGCCGTTTCAGGCGGCCCTCGAGAACGACCTGGTCGCGCTGACTTCCGGAAATTACAGGGGATTCCTGGCCCTGACGGCCGCCACCTGTGGCAACCTGACCGTCAGCGAACTGCACAGCGAGGTCGCCGCGTGGCTGAAGTCGTCTCGACATCCGAGATTCAAGCGACCCTACACCGACCTGGTGTTTCAGCCGATGCTCGAGTTGCTGGCCTACCTCAAGGGCAACCACTTCAGCAGCTACATCGTCTCGGGAGGCGATCTCGAGTTCATGCGCGCCTGGGCCCCGCGGGTTTACGGGATTCCGCCCGAGCGGATCATCGGCAGTCGCCTGAAGACGCAGGCGATCAAGCGGGACGGTAAGCCGGCCTTGCTGAGGTTGCCGGAATTCGAGTTCTTCAACAACGCCTCGGGCAAGCCGATCAGCATCCGCAAGGTCATCGGTCGACGGCCGATCGCAGCCTTCGGCAATTCCGACGGCGACCTGCAGATGCTCGAATGGACCACCACGGGCAGCAGCCAGCGGCTGGGAGTCATCATCCGCCACACCGACGCCCAGCGCGAGTGGTCCTACGACCGGAAGTCACTGATCGGCCACCTCGACAAGGCACTCGACAAGGCCGCCATGAACAAGTGGACCGTGGTCGACATGAAACGGGACTGGAGAGTGATCTACCCGTTCCAGCTCAAGCGGTAGCAGTCTTCACTCGAAGATGACTAGAAAATCACTGATCAGTCGAGAGTTGAGCCGGGAGACTTCATGAACTTTCTTAAGACGTTCCGATCCGCCGGTCTGCTGACGATTTTCGTCTTACTGACGTGCACGGCCGAAGCGGCAGACAAGCGGTTCGCCCTGATCGCTCCGGGCTCGCCGCTGCCTCGCGTCGTATCCGGTCCGCGGCCTCTCGAACGAGACGCGGCCAGGGACCTCTGCGATTATCTCTCTCGCATCACCCGCCGCAGCATCTCGGTTTCCGACCAGGCGGACCAGGCCCCGATCGTGATCCACGTCGGCCGCGACAAGTTTGTCGAGAAGCATGTTCCGAGGATCGAGAGGATGCGGGCCGATGGCTACGTGATCCAATGCATCGAGCAGGGCAAGAGCGTACACCTGGTCCTCGCTGGCAAGGCGGACCGCGCCGCGCAGTGGGCTGTCGAGAAATTCCTGGCCGATCACTGCGGCGTCCGCTGGCTGTTTCCCGACTCGGTCCACGGCGAAGTGGTGCCCCAGCGAACAACCATCACGCTGGATCGTCAACTCTCACAGACCATCCAACCCGACTTCGTCAATCGCTCCAACTGTGGGATGTACTTTTTCACGCCCCCGCGCAAGCTGCTTCGGCTCGGGCCTTATGGTGACGGTCAATACGGCAACCACGCCATTCAGCACATCTTTTCCGGTAAGCAGTTCGAGGAGCATCCCGAGTGGTTTGCGCTGTTTGGCGGCAAGCGGCAATGGTGGAGTTACGGGAACGGCTGGCAGATCTGCACAACCCATCCCGGCACAGTGGATCGCGCGGTCGAGTACATCGATGAGTTCTTCAAGCGACGCCCGCAGGCCCCGGTTGTCTCGGTCGGCCAAAACGACGGCAATGGCTGGTGCGAATGCGAACGCTGCCGGAAACTCGTCAACTCGGTCCAACCGGCCTACTCACTGACCGAGCGGTGGTTTCTGTGGGTGAACCGGGTCGCGAGCGAGGTGGGCAAGAAGCACCCGGGCAAGTGGGTCGAAGCGATGGCCTACGCCAACACCTCGACCCCACCACGCTTCAAGCTCGAACCCAATGTCGCCGTCACCAAGACATTCGTCCTGGACAGCGAGTTCAAGCAGGCCGAGCAATGGAAGACCGTCTGCCGCTCGGTCAACCTCTATTCCTACATGTACGGCTCCTCGTTCCTGGGTTTTCGGCACTATCCGCGTGCCGCTCAACAGTTCCTCAAGTGGGGCCACGACGAGCTGAGAGCCCTGTCGCACATCACCGAATGTGGAGGTGACTGGACCTTCGACGGTCCCAAGTACCACTACATCCAGGCGCTACAGTGGGACGTGAACGCCGACATCAATCGCATCATGGACCGGTTCTGTGTGGCCTCGTATGGCCCGGCCGCGGCCAGGCCCATGCGAGACTTCTGGGACCGGCTCGAAGCCGTCTACGAGCGACGTCCACCCGGCCCCTATGGCAGACTCCGCAAGGACTGGCTGTTCTACCAGTGGGTCTCGTGGAACAAAGACTCCTATGTCCAACCCAACGACGAACTCCTGGGATACACCCGCGAGGACATCGAATTCCTCGACCGCTGCGTCTCCACCGCCACACGCCTGGCCGCCGGGGACTCAGCCGGGGCCAAGTTTCGCCTGGCCCGGATGGCCGAAGCCTGGCAGTTTCAGCGCAGCCTCCTGGTCAGCTTCCTCGAATTCTACCCGGCCTCCCTGGACATCACCGTCACATCCGAGAACCAACGACAAGCAGTTCTCAAACGCGCCCGCCTTGTCAGCACGATCCAGGAACAACGTTCAACCAGCCTGGCACAAATGCGGTCCCACCCCAGCATCAATCCAAGAACCAGGAGTACCGGGTTCTGGGCGTACGGATCAGCCCTCTCGATCTTCAGCCACGAAAATGCGCTGCTGGATGAACTCTGTTCGGCGGCAACCCGCTTCCATCTCAAGACTCACGGAACCCAGGCCGCCCGAGAATTCTGGCAGAGCGTGAGGCGATCTGACGCTCTGCATGACGCGGCCCGGACACAGTTGGCTCTCCTCGGAAACAAGCTCCCAAACAGGCTCGGCAACCAGCTGGTCAACGGCAACTTCGAATCCGGAGACCTGGAGGGCTGGACGGTCGAGAATGGCCAGCAGGGAGTCACCCGAGACCAGGTCCGCAGCGGCAGCTTCGCAGCCGTCTCGAAGCTCGGTGGACCAGCCACCCTGTCTCAAGAGATCCCAGTCATCCCATTCGAACGCTACCGCCTGACCGCATGGGGCCGGTCCAAGAACCCGCCACCCGAGACATCCGTCCCCATGGAAGTCGCGGTCGAGTTTTTCGACGGCAAGAAGAAGATCGATGCCCCATCGACTCGTTGCATGCTGCGAACACTCGATCCCGCCGACGGCTGGGCTCGGCTGCGATTGACCGTTTCGGTACCGGCCCGTGCCGACTCGGCCGTCATCTCGCTCAGGCGGAGTTTCAATGGCGTGACGATGTGGGATGACGTCGTGCTGGAGAGAATCCGAGCGGGCCTGCCGATCCGGCACGGGCGGCTTGCCGACACCTTCGATGGTGGCCGGCTTGACCGGGCCCGGTGGACTCGCATGCCCCCGCAGGGCGGAGTCCTCGCGCCGCCGACAAGAGGCGGATCACTCGAAATGGATGCCGATGACGTCTACCCGGTCATCTCGATTGCCAAGTTCAATGACCTGATCAAGCACCGGGGACCCGGCCGCTATCGCCTGAGACTACACACCACGGCGGCACCGCCGCTCGAGGGACGACCCGGCAGTGCCTCGTTCAGTCTCACCAATTCGCAGACTCCCGTTTCCAGGATGTTGTGGTACCTCTATTTCAGCGGTCCCGGCCGGACACAACCCATGCTCTCGTGTTTCAACGACCAGGCCGGAGTGCGGACATTCACGTCGTCGTGGACCATCAAGCACATGGCCAATCGGGGACGTGACATCTGGTGCACGATGTACTTCGACCCAACCGAGGTGACCGTATTCGCCTCGGCCGACGGTTACGACGAATCCGAGAAATCCCTGGTCTGCCGGTACAAGCACGGCCTGTCCAACATGACCACCAACGGCTCGATCCACCTGGGTCTCTTTGGCGGACGCTACA
>CAUZJR010000310.1:0-6619 GCA_963580005.1 Planctomycetota bacterium | reverse complement strand
GGGCGTGATGGTACGTCGCCGATGTCAGCACGACCTTCGACTGCGGGAAGACAGCGAAGTAAACGCACACCGCAATCGCCACCGCGCCCCCCTTGCCGCACGACGTGTTCCCCTTGACGTAGACCTCTCGAATCGTCGGGTCGAACAGGCTGGCGAGGATGTCCCGCTGGAACTCGTCAAGCACGACGCCCGGCCATTGAAGCTCGACGTAGTGGAACGGGTCGCCCTCGCTGGCTTCCAGGGCGGCGTATGTCCCCGCGATCTTCACCGCCCGCTGCTGCTCGGCGGCGGTGATCTCAGCCGGACCCGTTGCCATTGCCTCCGCTCCCGTTCCCATTGTGCCCGTTACGGCCCACGATCTTCATCGCGTCAGATACCTGGGCCATCTCCTCGCGCGTCAGCGTCGATGCCACCTCCATGTCGAAGGCGAACTGCCCGTTGACGTTCAGGTCGAGCTGCTGCGGTGCTGGGTTGGCCGCGATGTTCTGGCCGTTCATCGTCAGCACGCACCTGATCGCCGCCAGCCGTTGCCGTGTGCTGTAGCGGTAGGGTGCGTCGGTGCCCTCGCCGTCACGCGTCACGATGATCTCCAGCAGACGGGCGGGCAGGTCGGCCAGCGTTCGCTCGGGCAAGTCCCACCCGTTGCGGATCGCCTGCTCCACCATCCGCACGTCGCTCCTGCGTGTCAGTTCAATCATCCCTGCTCGCTCCCTATCTGGCTGGGCTGGGTCGGCACGCACAGCCCCATGGCCGCACACGGGCATTTCCCCCTCGCCGACTCCGCATCCGCTGCCACTTCCACCGGCTCCGCGTCTGGGGTCGGGTAGTCGTCGGCCATCAGGTCGGTCAGCTCGTCCTCGGTCCAGCCCAAGCTGCCAACCTGCACGCCGTCAGCCAGCAACGCCTCGACCTGAGCAGCCAGCCCGTCGTCGTCCCACTCGCTCAACTCAGCCGTCCGGTTGTCGGCGATGGCGTAGGCGATGGCCTCGCTGCCGCCCAGCCCCGTGGTGTACGCTGCCACCTGGGACCAGCCCAGCAGCCGGGCCGCACGTACCAGCCCGTTCCCAGCACGAACCACGTTGTCGGCATCCACGACCACCGGCTTCTGCTGACCGAACGCCTGGAGCGATCCGACGATGGCGTCGATGTTCCGCTGCGGGTGCGTCCGCACGTTCGCCGGGTCCAGCACCAGCGTGTCGATGTCGATCATCTGCACGCGGTCGGGGTCGAATGCCCCCCTTCCCCCGGTTGCCTGCTCGGCGACCGCTTCTCCCATCTTGCCATCTGCCATGCTTTACAGAATAGCCCTCGCCCTAGGTGGTGTCCAGAACGAAGGCGAGCCGGTCCAGCCAAGGGGACCAACCCTGACCAGCCCGGCCCGCAGGAGAGAACGGTTTCGGGGCGGCGGTTGCCCCTGTCAGTTCTTCAGATGTTGCTGCAACTGGGCCACCGCTTCCCGCTCTCGGTTGGCAGCACAACCGTCCTCGTGGTTGCAGCCGTCCGTGACGCCGTCGCCTGGGCAACAGCCGCAACCGGGGCACGCTTCGGGGTTGGCTTCTGTCACGGCAGCGGCAAGCTCGTGAGCAATCCTGGTAGCCCAGTCGCGTTCGTTTGGTGTCATGGTTTCATTCCCTGTCTGAGCCGCCCGGCGTGGTTGCCGGGCGGCGGTTGGTTGGTTGTCCTAGTATCCCAGTCGCTTCAAGTCGGCGTTCATCTTGCGGCCCAGCACTTGGCTCGATGCTGCGACGTAGGTGCGACCGTTCACATCGGTCTTGATCGTCTGGTTGACGAGAACCACACCCGCCTCCAGTGCGGCAGCCATCCGCTCGGCCAGCCCTTTGTCGAGAACCGACCAGCCCTGGCCTGTCACCCGGTCAGTTCCGGCGTGCGGGTAACTGGCCCACACCGCGAAGGAGCCGTCATGCTCGTCGCATTCGATTGTCGCGGTCGGGGTCAGGTCGCTGGTCTGGGTCGTCATGGTTTCGTTCCTGGTTCCGGTGTTGGTTGCTGTGTTTCTCATAACCAAAGTATGATCTATTGCAGAGAGAACCGCAAGGCCAATGGGACAATCTGGAAAGTTTCCCGAAAGTAATCGAGAGCCGAGCGGCGGCGATACGGTCAGCGTCAGTCCCTGCCGTACTTCGTCTCGCGGGTGTTTTCCCTCATCGACTGGGGCCGCCATCCGTGCCAAGGAAACGGCTGGAGATACCCCGCGTCCTTGAGTTCTTGTTTCGCTATGTCCAGATGACGCTTACAGAACCGCCAGTCACCGTGCCGTTTCTCAACACAGCCAGCCCAGCCACAGACAGGTTCGGACTGCTGGCAATCGGTTTGATACGCCACCTCATCGCCCCCCCCGGAACCCTGGTTTCTCTGACAGCGTGCGAAACACCGCAGCCGCGAACCCCGCTGGAGTCTCGGCCCGCTTGTCAGCCCGGTCGGGTCCTGGTGGCATCTTCCAGATGGTCTGCTGCACGTCGTCGGGTTCCTGCTCCACGGTAGGCGGTGGCAGCACAAAGCCGCCGCCCGTCCAGAGACAGGTCCGCTTGGTGTAGTTGTCACCGTACTGCCACGGCTGGAACGTGTGGTCAGGTTTACGCCAACAGGTCGACAAACGAGACACCGGGTTCTCAAGCATCCACGGCACGCCCCACCACTCGCACAACATCCGGCACGACTCGATCAGTTCCAGGGCGTCGATCAGCCCCCGCAGCCCCTTGCGTGCGAAGTCCCTGGCCCCGCTCACCGCGAGGTTCGTACACGGCGGGAACGCGAACACCACCACCGGGTCCACGTCCAGCTCGCCCGGCGTCACCGCTCGCACGTCGGCCCAGCGGTATACGATCACGCCGCCACCTTCGACTTCCTCGATACGCTCGGAGCGGATGCTGTGCGCGAGGTCCAAACACAGACAGCGGTAGCCCGCCTGTGCCCACGGTCGCACCATGTTCCCCGTCCGGTCGCAGATGCTGAGAACATCGTAAGCCCCGAACGTCGGTTGTAAGTCCATCAGGATCCCCCCTCGCTCTGTTTGGTCAGGGTGTCGGCCTGTCGCATCACTTGTCCCCGTCAGTTGCTGGCCGCACCCGTGTCAGCACGGTCTGCGGCATACGTGTAGTCCCACGATTACGTCAGTAGCAGTTCCCCTTGCTGCTGCTCAGACACAATCGACGCCATGTTCTTCTTCGCCTGATTGAAGTAGGACGGCTTCAGCTCGATCCCGACAGCCTTGCGTCCGTTCACCACCGAGCCGTATGGTTCTGAACCGACACCCATGAACGGCGTCAGGACTGTCTCGCCAGGATTGGATCTCAGAATCACAATCCGGTCAATCACGTCAAGCTGCAACGGGTGCATGTGCCGCTCGTCGTCTTGTCCTCGGCCTTCCTTGAACGGCAGCACCCTCCCGATCCGAACGTCATCCCAAAACGCCGACGCATACTGACGCCATATCCAATGCGAGTACCGGTTCTCTCGCTGCTTGCCCTTCCAATTACGGAACCGCAGCAGGTCAGTCGGGATCTCCCGCTCGCCAGAATATTCGGCCAGACCTTGCGGGTGTTCAATTGGGATCGGGTTGTCGCCCTTCTTTCGGAACAACAGCACCTCGTCAGCCGATGCCACATCGCAGAGGGAGGAGTCTTCCACCACCTGCCGATGTGCCAAGCCTCGGGCCATCGTGCGGTTGCGGACCCCTAGCGGCTCCTTCCAGACCGCGTGACGTGCCCAATACCAGAACCCAAGCCTCTCGTGCAGTCGGATGATGTCTCCTGGGAAGTCGCTGTAACCACGTCCTCCAGGTCGAGGAACCGGCATGCAATGAACAGCCGTCAGCCGTCCCGGCATCGTGACCCGGTGAATCTGCTCGACCAAGAATGCGTAATGCTCGAAGAACTCGTCGTAGGTCCGCGAGTTCGAGAAGTCGCGATCCGATGACGTATAGTTGTAGAGTGCCCCGCCGCCCTCCGTCGCAAACGGTGGCGAGTAGATCGACAGATGAACAGACTCGTCGGGAATCTGCGGCATCACCTCGCAGCAATCCCCGCAATAAATCGCGTAGTCGTCGGTGATCACTTGGTCTGCTACAGCCATGATGGTACTTCCTCCTGATCGGTGAATGTTTCGAGTGACGAGATATGCAATTCGTTGGACATGCCAGCGACGAGGTTCGAGAACATCGTGTCGGCTTGATCGGCTTTGCGTCTCAATGATGCCAGCACCCCAGCCTCCCCTTCAGTCGTGATTACGCTGACGTTGACTGGCTTGGTTTGACCAAACCGCCAGCACCGGCGGATCGCCTGGTAGTATTGCTCGAAGCTGTGCGATGGGAACATGTACACGTCAGAGCAATGCTGCCAGTTCAGTCCCCAGCAACCGATCTTCGGCTTCGTAACCAGCACCCGCAATTGGCCATCGGAGAATGCCAAGAGCCTCTCCTCTTTGGCGTCGTCACTCATTGCCCCCTTGACCTGCTTGGCATCGGGAATGATCCGCTCCAGTTCGTCAGCCTCGTCGTTGAGATGGCACCACACCACCGTGGGGTTTCCGTTGATTGACTCTGCAACGATGCCGCAACGATCTGCCAGCGTCAGTCGGCGGTCCTCTCGCTGTTCTTGGAGCGACCTGGCCGGAGTGGCAAACAACTGGCCGTCTCGCACCTTGTCACATGACACCATGATCTCCCGCTCATTCAGCGGTGGCAGAATGAAACGCTCGTCGTCAAAACCCAGATCGGATGGGTGACGGATTGCCCTCGCCCACGAAGACACCCACCGCCAGAACGGACGCTCGGCATGGCCTCGGAATCTGTAGACCGTTCGTCCCCATCCGAGATGATCCTTATGCGTGTCCTGCTTGAAGAACTTCGTGATCATGTCACGATACCCCAGATACCCCAACGCCTCCGATGATGTCCCTAGCTCGAAGTGATCATTCGGGGCCGCTGTTGCTGTGCAGAGCAACCGATACGGAAGCCGCCTCATGAACTCAGTCACGGATGCCCTGCGTTTGCTCGCGAAGTTCTTGATCGCCGACGATTCATCGCACACCATTCCCGAAAAGTCATCCGGGTTGAAGTAGTGCAGCCGCTCATAATTCGTCACGACCAGCTTCGACCGTATCGTTCCGTCTCTCGAAGACGTGCATTCGATATCGAACTTCTCAGCCTCACGGCATGTCTGTTGAGAGACAGCAAGCGGAGTAACAATCAGGACCGGCCTGTTCGTCTTCTTCACCACGTTCTCAGCCCACACCAACTGCATGGGAGTCTTGCCGAGACCGCAGTCGGCCCAGATCGCCGCCCTCCCCTTGCGAACTGCCCACTCGACGAGGTGACGCTGAAAGTCGAACAGGAAATCCGGCATCCACAATGGATCGAACCCCTGGTCTCCGTCGAGCTGAGACTTCCCTTTTATGAACTCACCGTAGTCACTCATCTCACCACCTCTTTCCCCTGATGCGACATCCATCACTTGTCCCCGTCCGTTGCTGGGCGCACCCGCGTCAGCACGGTCTGGGGCGTCCCGTTGCAGTCCTCGTGAGCCTAGACCCCGCTGGTTTTTTCCACCGCCTTGGCCACCTCATCCCGGACATCTTCCAATTGATGGAACACCTGGGCCGCGAGGTGATGAGAGGACACCAGCGCGTGAATGTCCCTGATGGCCTGGGCTGCGACCATGGCCTTCTGCTCCTCGGGCATCCGGCTGAAGGTGTCCCCGACATCATGCTGGGGGAAAGCAGGCATGGTCATCTGCATGATGTCCAGCCCCCTGCATTCCCTTTTGCTTTGCTCCCTGGCAGCCTCTGACAGTTTCATCCAGTTGGCCACCATGCCGGGTTTCCCCTGTGCATGCTCAGGCACGTTGTCCCTGATGTAGTGCATGATTTCCAGGATGACCTGGATCGGGGGACGGCTTTCACCAGGTGTCACCAATGGCCTGACATCCTCTTCAAGGGGAAGTTCCAGCACCCCTTCAAGGTCATTTTCAATGACGGCCCTGAGGAATTCGTCCGGGTTCTCACCATGCACCACATAGTCATCAATCACGGCCTTCAGTTCATCAAACCAGTCTGAGGCCCGGCGTTGGGCTTCCTGGGCCTCGCCGATGTACGTCTGCGGATTGCTCGTCATCATTTCTCTCCCGGTCAGGCCGGGCGGCAGGTCGCCGCCCGGCGGTGGTGGTTGTCAGTCTACGATCCGCGACCAGTCTGATTCGCTGATGTGCTGCATCTGGTTTCGCATCATCTTCTGGCTCCGCGACACTTCCGCGTCCCGTTCGGCCTTGACGAACGCATCTGCCAGCACGACCGCTTGAGCGTGGTGCGGATGGTTGGGAAGCAGAATCATCTCGAAGATCGCCGCGATGCTGGTGCCGTTCTCGCCGTGGATCATCGTGCCCTTGTCGTCCTGGGCATCCCAGAAGTCCCGTGACGCCTCAGTCTCGCGGCTGGCATTGATGATCGGGCACATCGAGTACTGGCCCATCGGGGCGACCGTCTCGGCCCCGTCCCACTCGCTGACCTTCAGCCGCTTGCTGGGCTGGTGCTTGGCCGCTGCGGTCGTGATGAAGCACGCGGTGCGGCTCTCGACCGTGATCGAGTAGATGCACTCGTGATCGCA
>CAUZJR010000309.1:0-6619 GCA_963580005.1 Planctomycetota bacterium | reverse complement strand
GGCGATACAGCCATATCGCCAGCCGACCGCCGGGACGTACCATCCGTGCCACCTGGTCGAAGACCTCGCGAGTGTCCTGGTCGTGATGCATCACGCCGATCGAAAACACCAGGTCAAACGAACCCGGCTCCAAGGGCAATCGCTTCAGATCCGCCTGCAGGAAGCCCACGCCCGGCAGATCCCGACACACCTCCGCCGCCTTGTCCACCGCCGTACTGTGATCGGCCCCGATCACTTCGGCACCCGCCAATGCCGCCAACCGGCTGTAGCGACCGCCCCCACACCCCGCATCCAGCACCCGCAACCCCGCCAATTCCTCGAGCCTCACACCCGTCTTCACCTCCAGAACCCGACGATCCTCCTCGTCACGCACCACCTCGAACCGGTTCCACTGCGTCCCGAAACTCTCGAGATGAGCCTGCTCGACAAACCTCGCAATCCCACCCTCCTGCACCCCCAGTCGACCGCATCGATCGCACGACCACCCGCCCGACTCGAACCGCAACCCTCCATGGCCCTCGGGACAGACCAGCAAGTCGCCGGGAAGATGTTCGGCCGGATCCGGCATCGACTGAGACTCGTCAGGCAGGAGATCGGGAGCTACGTCTACTATCGTCTACGCAGGCACCCCCTCGACGGTGGGAATGGGATTGGCAGCACCCTCGACTGACCGCTCCCCCACATCGAATCAGTCGCCCAGCTGACGCTCGCGGATCCAGTCGGTGTGGAACGCCCCCTCCTGGTCCAGCCTGCCGTAGGTGTGGGCTCCGAAGTAGTCTCGCTGAGCCTGCAGCAGGTTGGCAGGCAAGCGGCCGCGACGGTACCCGTCGAAGTAGGCCAAGGCGGCCGAAAAACCGGGGACCGGCAGTCCCAGCTCCACCGCGGTCGAGACCACACGCCGCCAGCTGGGTTGAGCCGACTCGATCGCGTCGCGGAAGAAATCATCGAGCATCAGGTTCTCGAGATCCGCGTCACGATCGAATGCCGCCTTGATGTTCTCGAGGAACGTCGCACGGATGATGCAGCCACCACGCCACAACAACGCGATCTGCCCGTTGTCCAGGTCCCAGCCAAACTCCTCGGCCGCCGCGTCCAACTGCACATAGCCCTGGGCATAGCTGGTGATCTTCGACGCGTACAGAGCCTGCCGGACGTCCTCGATGAACAGCTCCCGGTCACCCTCGTACCTGCCACCGGGCCCCGACAACACCGCTTCGGCCCGCACGCGGGCGTCCTTCTGAGCCGACAGGCAGCGGGCAAACACCGCCTCGGTGATCAGCGTTGTCGGCACGCCCAGGTCCAGGGCGTGCTGGCTCATCCACTTGCCGGTCCCCTTCTGACCGGCCGTGTCCAGGATCTGGTCGACCAGGTGGCCGCCGGATGCCTCGTCAGTCACCGAGAAGATATCTCGAGTGATCTCGATCAGGTAACTCTCCAGGTCCCCCTCGTTCCAATCGCTGAAGACCTCGAAGAGTTCCTCGTTGCTGAGATCCAGGGCGTGCTTGAGTATGAAGTAGGCCTCGCAGATCAGCTGCATGTCGCCGTACTCGATGCCGTTGTGCACCATCTTGACGTAGTGCCCCGCCCCGGCCGGTCCCACCCACTCGCAACAGGGAATGTCCGACTCGGGCCCCACCTTGGCACTGATCTCCTGCAGCAGCTCCCTGACAAACGGCCACGCATCCGGTGACCCGCCCGGCATGATGCTCGGACCCAGCAACGCACCCTCCTCGCCCCCGGACACCCCGGTGCCGATGAACAGCAGCCCCGAAGCTTCGACCTCGGCCGTGCGGCGATTGGTGTCGTCGAACTGGGTGTTGCCTCCGTCGATGATGATGTCGCCGGGGTCAAGCAGAGGCGTCAGCTGCTCGATCAACGCGTCGACGGCCCCGCCCGCCTTGACCATCAGCATCACCCGACGCGGACTCTTCAGGTTGGCCACCAGTTCCTCGACCGAGTGGTACCCGGTGATGGTCTTGCCGGCGGCCGTGCCGGCGATGAAGCCGTCGGTTGTGGCCGTGGTCCGGTTGAAGACGCCGACGGAGTACCCTCGGCTGGCCATGTTCAGTACTAGATTCTGGCCCATCACGGCCAGGCCGATCAATCCGATGTCGTGCACGGACATTCTCTTCTCTGGGTTGAGTGTGACACTCGCAGACCGCACGCCGGCGGTCTGCGACCTTGACTACCTCTGAATCCTCGCCGAACCGCCCTCGGCAAACGCCTCGACCTGCTCCCGTGTCGCCATCGTGGTGTCGCCGGGGAACGTGGTCAGCAGGGCTCCGTGAGCCCAGCCCAGCCGTAATGCGGCCTCGGGATCGAGTCCACCCAGCAGGCCGTAGAACAGCCCCGAGGCGAACCCGTCGCCGCCGCCGACCCGGTCGACGACGTCCAACTCACACGTCGGAGCCCGATACGTCTCGCCCTCGACCCAACACACCGCGCTCCAGAGGTGCCGGTTCGTCGAGACGACCTCCCGCAGCGTGGTCGCGACCACCTTGACCGACGGCAGCGTCGAGGTCACCTGCTCCATCATCGCCAGGAAGGCACTCGGATCGAGCTTCCCGCTCGACTCGACATCCGGACCCTCCAGTCCCAGCCCCATCTGCAGGTCCTCTTCGTTGCCGACCAGCACATCCACGTGCTCGACGATCCGCCGCATCGTCTGCTGAGCAGTCTCCAGGCCCCCGGCGATTTCCCAGAGCTTGGCTCGGAAGTTGAGGTCGAATGAGACGACCGCCCCGGCCGCCTTGGCCGCCTGCATGCCCTCGATGATCACTTCCGGAGTGTTCCCCGAGAGTGCCGCGAAGATGCCGCCGCTGTGGAACCAGCGGACGCCGCCTGAGGTGATCGACGACCAGTCGAAGTCGCCCGGCTCCAGCAACGCAGCCGCCTCGTTGGCGCGGTTGTAGAACACCACCGGAGCCCGCACGCCGGCGCCCTGGTCGCTGTAGACCGTGGCCATGTTCGGGCCGCGGACTCCGTCGTTGTTGTACGTCTTGTAGAACGAACGGACTCCCATCGCACGCACCCGCTCGCGGATCAGGTCGCCCAGCGGTGAGTCGATCATCGCCGTGGCGATGCCCGTCTTCAGGCGGAAACAGTCCGACAGGTTGGCCGCACAGTTGAACTCGCCTCCGCTGACATGGACCTGGACCGCGCTCGCCTTGCGGAACGGGATCCGGCCCGGGTCCAGGCGATTGACCATCGCACCCAGGGCCAGGAAGTCGAGTTCGCCGCTGCGGGAAATCTCGAGCATGAACACTCACCACAAAACACGGGATCGGCAGGTCGCCTGCCCAAAAAAATGGACCCGCCAGGGCGGCTTTTGACTCAAGCCGATTTGGACGACTGGCCCGAAACAAATTATGATAGGTGACCGGCAGTCGCATTTCAAAAGGTCGGCCCAGGGGAAGAATCGATGCCCAAGGCGTTCACGCTCAACCGACACAGCACCAGCCCCACTCTGCTGGCCGTGACCCTGCTGGTACTGGCCGGCCTGGCACCATCGGCCCCCGCAGCCGACTCGGACCAAGTCGTCGTCGAAACGATCAACATGCACCTGCGTCAGGGCTGGTCGGACAACGAGGTGACCGCGTCATCGCGTGCCTCGGATGGAGAATTCGCCCGCCGTGTCACTCTCGATGTGCTCGGACACATCCCCCGCTACGCCGAACTGGCCGCTTTGCTCGAGAACGAGGACCCCGACCGCCGGCCGCGGTTCGTGGAGAGATTGCTCGATGACGAGGACTACGTGCGGAACTGGACCACGATCTGGGGCAACCTGCTCGTGGGCCGGACCAACAACCAGAACGGCCGACAGGCGCTGGACGGCTGGCTGCGACGAGCGTTTGACCGCAACATGCCGTATGACCGCTTCGTGCTCGAGTTGGTCTCGGCCGAGGGGACCAGCCAGGAAAACCCCGCCGTCAACTTCCTCGCCTCGCACCTCAACAACGGAGCCGTCCCCGCCACCGCCATCACCGCCCGGCTGTTCCTGGGCCTGCAGGTCCGGTGTACCCAGTGCCACAATCATCCCTTCAATGACTGGAAGCAGTCTCAGTTCTGGAGCATGAACGCGTTTTTTGACGGCACCCGCCGGCTGGGGGCTCGCGACGCCTTCCGGCTGGTCGACATGCCCTCCAAGGGAGTCAAGTTCTTCGAAAAACGCAGCGGGCTGACCGAGGCGGCGATGAGGAAGTTCGTCGACGGAACCCGTGTCACCATCGACGACCAGGCCCGGCCCCGCCTGCAACTGGCCAAGCTGATGACCGACGCCAGCAAGCCCTACCTGGCCCGGGCAATCGTCAACCGCACCTGGGGCCACTTCTTCGGCTTCGGATTCACTCGACCCATCGACGACATGGGACCCCACAACCCCGTCTCCCACCCCGAACTGCTCGACTACCTCACCGAACAGTTCCGCACCGCCGGGTTCGACCAGAAACGGCTGATCCGCTGGATCACCTCCTGTGAAGGCTACAACCTGACCAGCCGGTTTGGCGAGAAGAACGCCGACGACAATCCTGCCACGGGGACCACTCCGCTGTTCTCGAGAATGTACGTCAAGGGCTTCCGAGCCGAACAACTCTACGACTCGCTGATCATCGCCACCAACGCCCACAAGACCGGCCGCGGGTTCGAGGCGGCCCAGAACCAGCGACGGACTTGGCTGCGGCAATTCGTGCAGACGTTCGGGACCGACGAGAACGACGAGTCGACAACGTTCAACGGGACGATTCCCCAGGCACTGCTGATGATGAACGGAGCCCTGATCAGCAATGCCGTGGCCACCACCAAGGGGTCGCTGCTGCAGCAGGTCGTCGATTCTCCCACCGGCGACATCCGCCCCGCCAAGTCCGGAACAAAAAAACGAGCCGCACGGACCAGGAAGGCCGCCAAGATCCGCGCCCAGCAACAGAACAAGAATCGCTACAAGGCGATCCCCCGCAAGATCGAAACGCTGTTCCTGGTCGCGTTGCAGAGGAAGCCGAGCGAGAACGAGATGGCTGCCCTGGACCGGGTCTTCCAGGGCGGAGGCAACGGCGACCCGATCGCCGGGCTGCAGGATGTCTTCTGGGCCGTGTTGAACTCAAACGAGTTCGTCACCAACCACTAGGTCAGCCGACTCAGCGGCCCCGCTCGTGCGACCTGTCCCACGTCTGGCCCCGCGGCTTGACTCGCAACTGGACCGTCAGCCCGTCGATCGTGGCGGTCAGGCCCAGTGGCCCAAAGAGCCTCTCGAAGAAGACCGAGGCTTTGACCTGGCGGACGTCGAGCGAGACGGGCTGGTCGAGCCTTATGCCGGCCGCCTCGAGAGCCTTTGCGTCGTACTTGAACTTGACCCCGGTCTGTTCGAGCTGCTTCATCACGTCCGCGGCACGGGCACGGGCGACCTTCAGAGTCAGACGGCGACGCAGCAGCGGAGGATAGCGGGGCCGCGACACCGAACCGGCAGGCCGACGGCCTCGTTCGATCAACGAACGAGCCACCTGCAACTCCTCGTACGTCCCCCGCACACCGACTTCACCCGCCCCAGCCCGCTCGATGCTGACACCGGGCAGTTCCTTGCGAACCAGTGCCGTGGCCAAGGACACCTTGCCTCCTCGAGCACGGTACCGGCCGGCCAGGCTCACCGGACGGCCAGGCGCTACGATGCGAATCCCCGCTCCCCCGCGAGTCCATCGGAAGGTCTTCCCGTACTGGATCAGGACCAGCGAGAGTGCTTCGGCGGCCGTCACTCGAGTCAACTCGCACCCGGCCCACAGGTCGTGCGGGATCACGTCAGCCGACCCGATGTCGAGTTTCCAGTGACGAGCGATCTGTGCGAGAACCTCGCCAGGAGAAGTCAGGTCGTCGAACCGGATCGTCGACGTGCGTCGCAGCCGGGCGATTCGCACCGCGGTCCCGGGACCCTCAAGATCCCCTTCGAGCTCGGTATTCCTCAGATGCACCAGCGTTCTTAGCACCCGAGCGTCGGCGGAGGGGCCGATGTAGACCGTGTTGCCCACGACGCTGGTCCCGGCCGAAAGCGACCGGGCCAGGGTCTCCAGCACCTCACCAACCGGCCGATTGTTCGCCTCGACCTCAAGCTCCGACGACGGGTCGATGCGTCGATCGAGCACGATGGCGACCCGCCAGAGTGCCTGGGAACGTCGAGTGATGTGGCGGATGGTGTGCTGGCGGAGCCGATCGGTGGATGAGTTGACCCACGAGACCGAGACGCGTTGGGCCAGAGCCTGTCGGAAGCGAGGTCCAAACAGCAGAGGCTTCCTGGCCAAAGGCGCCGCTGATGGGGTCGGCTCGGCGGCCCACCCCGGCCCCGGCACTGCCAGCACCCCCGCCAGGCCAAGGACACTCATCGCAGACACGAGTCGTTTCACCCTGATCTGCTCCCGCTGCGATTCTCTGGAGGCCCCGGCGCGGTGATGGTAGCATGGTATCATCGAGACATCGAGACACGTCCGCGTGCCATGCCCCTTGCCGATGTCGTGGCGCGGTCATCTCAGGGTTCGGGCCGACAGAGGCGGACACTCTCAAAGTGAACACACAAAGAGCCCACGCGGTCGGGATCGACCTGGGCACCACCTATTCCTGCCTGGCCTACCTCAACGAGCAC
>CAUZJR010000308.1:0-6630 GCA_963580005.1 Planctomycetota bacterium | reverse complement strand
TCCACCGCAGCCTCCAAGTTCCCTGTCACCGATGTACGGATCGAGGGGAACGATGCGATCAGCGAACCGGATATTCGTCGGCTGCTGCGTGTGCAGGCCGGTCGGCCTGTGACCGAGGCTCAGGTGCGTGGAGACGTTCGTCGGCTGTTTGGAACGAGGTGGTTTTTCAGTGTCGAACCGATCTACCGGACCGATCCCAAGAATCCTGCCGGACGTCAGTTGGTCTTCCGGGTCGTCGAGCGACCGATGATCCGCGCGATCCGCTTCGACGGCAACAAGCGGATCGACGACAAGGATCTCTCGGAGGCGATTGGTCTGCGGGCGGGGAGTCCGTTTGACATCAGTGCCAACCGCGAGGCGGTGAGGAAGCTCGAGACGGTCTATCGCGACAAGGGATTTCCGTTTGCCAAGGTCCAGCTTGCCTCCGGCAGCCGTCGCAGCCAGCGCGACGTGGTGTTTCGGATCGACGAGGGTCAGAAGGTCCTGGTGGCCGACGTCACCTTTGTCGGCAACGAGTACGGCTATGCCACCGCCGGGATCCTCAAGACCAAGATCACCACCAAGCGGGCGTTCTTCGGCTTCGACTTCTTCGGTGGCAAGTTCGACCCCAAGACGATTCCCGAGGACAAGAAGGGCCTGTCCGATTACTACCGTGGACTGGGGTTCTTCGACGTCAAGATCACGCACAAGGTGCTGACCGGCGACGTGATCTACAACCCCCTGAGGCTCGGTGATGCCAACCTGACGATCGAGTACACGATCGACGAGGGTCGGCAGTACACCGTCCGCAGCATCACGCTGAGGGGCAACAAGGTGTATTCGACCAAGCAGCTTGCCGCGGACCTGGAATTGGTTCAGGGCGAGCCGTTCAACCAACGGCATGTGGCCACCGACGCCCGGCTGATCAAGGAAAAGTACGGACGCCTGGGTCGGCTGTTCGCCAGGGCCGATCCGCTGACACGTTTTGACGACCGGGCTCCCGGAGTGGTCGACGTGATCTACGAGATCGACGAGGATCGTCCCTACCTGATCGGTCCCATCGATGTGCACTTTCACGGCGATTATCCTCATACCAAGGAAACCGTCGTCCTGAATCGGCTGCTGTTCCAGCCCGGTGAACTGGCCGATCCGAAGGTGATCCGCCGCAGCGAGCGACGGCTGGCCGGGATGATCTTCGAGCGGGGGGCCCAGGGGCCACGGATTCGGGTCCGGCCGATGGAACCCGAGGAACTGGTTCCCAAGAAAATCCCCGCCGATCCGCTCTCGGGCCTGATCCCCCGGACCCGGCATGACAACTCCCCGGGGTGGCGACCGGGTTCATCTCCAGAGCCTCCGCCTCGACAGATCGTGAAACGTCGCACCCAGGATGCCACGCTGTGGGATTCCCCGAGATCACTGGTGCAGACCTCCTTTCAAACACTCACAGACGTCCTGACCGGCGAACCGCCCGTTGTGCGGGCCCAGAAGCCGGCCATCGACCCGGCTGCTCGGCCCTACAACCCGATCTATGAGAATTCGCCCCTGGGCGATCCGTTTGGATCCCTGGGTCGTGCCCTGACCGATCCAAACTACGGGTTGCTCGACATCGACGTCGACGTGACCGAGGCCCGGACCGGTCGGGTGATGTTCGGGGCCGGGATCAACAGCGATTCGGGCCTGATCGGATCGATCGTGCTCGACGAGAACAACTTCGACCTGCTGCGGTTTCCCAGGAGCATGCAGGACGTGGCCGACGGGACGGCGTTTCGCGGAGGGGGCCAGAGGTTCCGGATCGAAGCGATGCCCGGCTACTACTTCAGCCGCTACTTGCTCAATTGGTCGGATCCGTACTTCATGGACACCGATTTCTCGCTGAGCGTCGCGGGCTTCTACTACCAGCGGTTCTTCTACGACTGGGACGAACACCGGACCGGTGGTCGAGTCACGCTCGGACGGCAGCTCACTCGCGAGTGGTCCCTGGCGGGGACCTTGCGGCTCGAGGAGGTCGAGATCAAGAACCCGGACGTGCCCACACCGGACCTGCTGGCCCAGGCGTTGGGCGATTCGTGGTTCACGACCGGCAAGGTCTCGCTGACTCATGACACTCGCGACAACGCGTTCCTGCCGACCGAGGGTCATTACGTGCAGGCCAGTTACGAGCAGGCCTTCGGCGACTTCACCTACCCTCAGCTCCGCGGAGACGCCAAGCAGTACTTCACGTTGCACGAGCGACCCGACGGGGAAGGGCGGCACGTGCTTTCGCTGTCGGCCCAACTGGGTTGGACCGGGGATGACACTCCGATCTACGAGCGGTTCTTTGCCGGCGGCTACCAGAGTTTCCGGGGCTTTGACTTCCGCGGTGTAACTCCACGCCAGGCTGGATTCCCCGGCACGGGCATCGGTGGCCAGTTCATGGGCCTGGGCAGCGTGCAGTTCCAGTTCCCGATGACTGCCGACGAGATGATTTCGGGGGTCGTCTTCAGCGATTTCGGCACGATCGAGAACGAGGTGGCGATGGACGATTTCCGCTTGACGTTGGGAGCGGGCCTGCGGGTGACGATCCCGGCGATGGGACCGGTTCCGATCGCTGTTGACTGGGGCATCCCGGTGATCCAGCAGGACCTGGATGACAAGCGAGTCTTCAGCTTCTACATCGGCATCAACCGCTAGGTAGGTCAGGCTGTGCCTAACCTACAGGCTGTCGACCCAATCGGCCCAGAAGGCGAAGGACTCGTCGACTTCCGAGACGTCGTCCATGATCTGGTCGGTCCCGTCCCCACATTGTGCCGTTGGAAAGGTCCAAACCTCAAACGAGTGGGCGTTTGTGAGGGACCGCCGCCGAATTACGAACACGACGCCCTGCAGCAGGGTGCCACCACGTCGTCCCTGCAGGCCAGGGACTGGTCGACTTTCGCGTTTTCGCCGACTCCTGCACGTGGTGACAGTTCCGGGTGATTGCTACCCTGACGGGATGATCCTGGAAGGACTGGTGACGACTGTTTCCGGCGATGGCCTGGTCAATCTCGCGCCGATGGGGCCGATTGTTGACGAGGAGATGTCGACGCTGGTGCTGCGGCCGTTTCAGACGTCGACCACCTTTGCCAACCTGGTGGAACGGCCCGAGGGGGTCTTCCACGTCACCGACGATGTGCTGCTGCTGGCCCGGGCGGCGATCGGAACCGTTGATCCGTTGCCCGAGATGTTCGCCGCCGAAGAGGTGGCCGGGCAGGTCGTGGCCGGGGCCTGCCGGTGGTACGAGTTCCGGATTGAAGAGACCGACACCAGCAGCGAGCGGACCACCCTGACGGCTCGCATTGTCCATTCGGGACGGATCCGCGATTACTTTGGCCTGCATCGGGCTCGCCACGCCGTGCTCGAAGCCGCCATCCTGGTCACTCGCGTCCACCTGCTGCCGCCCGCGGACCTGGTGCGGCAGTTTTCCGACCTGGCCGTCGTGGTCGACAAGACCGCTGGCCCCGCCGAGCGGCAGGCCTTCGGGTTGCTCGAGGACTACCTCGGCGAAGCGCTGGGGCGACCCGAAGCGTTTTCGGTCAGCACCGGCTCGCGACTGCACTTCGGGCTGTTGGCTTATGGAGGACTTCCACGGGACGGCGGCCGCCAGTTCGGTGGGGCGGGGATGATGATCGACGAGCCCGGTGTCTGCCTGCAGGCCGTGCCCGATGTGGGTGACAGCGTGGTGATCGATCCTGCATCAGACTCACGCGGCGTGAGTGATCGCGATATCGAGCGAATGGCCGATTGGCTCGCGACGGCCCGCGGAACCGATGACAGCCTGCCCGGTTGCCGGATCGAGGTCTCGCGAACGATCCCATCGCACTCGGGTCTCGGCTCCGGCACCCAACTGGCCCTGGCCGTGGCGCGTGCGGTGGCCGGACTGCACGACTCGGCTCCGTCGTCGATCGAACTGGCCTCGCGGGTCGGACGGGGTCGACGCTCGGGGATCGGCATCCACGGCTTCGACCACGGCGGATTCCTGGTCGATTCCGGAGGCCGCGACGAGTCCGACGTCGCTCCGCTGGTGGCCCGGGTTGATGTTCCCGATGAATGGCGAATCGTGCTCGCGGGTCCGGAGACCGGGGAGGGGCTTTCGGGCGAGGCCGAGCGAGAGGCGTTTGCCCGGTGCGGCGAAATGCCCGGCGAGACCACCGGTGCGCTGACCGGCCACTTACTGCAGCGAGTGCTTCCGGCTCTGCATGAGGCCGACATCGAGGAGGCCGGTGAGGGGCTCTACGAATTCGGACGGCTGGTGGGCGATTCGTTCGCCGCGGTGCAGGGTGGTTGTTATGTCGACTCGCAGATGGCAGCACTGGTCGATTGGGCCCGCGGTGCGGGCATCCGCGGAGTCGGCCAGTCGTCGTGGGGGCCGACCATCTGGATGCTGGTCCCGAATGCGGCCGTTGCCGAGTCGGTGGCGACCGACGTGGCCGCTCGTCCCGGTGTCGGCTGGTGCCGCGTCGTACGGCCGCTGAACCGGGGTGCCGACGTGCGACCGGTGATCGGTCAGCCTCGCAGGACCTTCTCGAAGAGCGGGTAGGCCACCTCACCGTTCCAGCGGTGTCCCCCCTCGAAACGGTCAAACAGTAGGCTCTCGCCGGCACCCAGTGCCCTGTAGATCTTCCGCAACCGGCCCCGGAACAGCTCGTCCCACTTCTTGACGATCAGCCCGTCGGTGGAACCGGTTTCCCAGACGGCCGGTCGTGGGGCGATCAGGGAACCGATTTCGGAGTAGTCGCCATATTCGAGCAGGCCGGGGATGACCTGGCTTCCGCAGCTGTAACGACCGCGGATGCGTTCCTGCAGCAGGTTGAGTGCTCCGCTGATGGCGGCCACCTTGATGCGGCGGTCGATGGCCGAGACCATCATCGTCATGCGGCCCCCGTAGGACAGCCCGGCACAGCCCAGCCGTTGTCCGTCGACCTCGGGCCGCTGCTGAAGCAGGTCGAGCGACCAGCGGAGGTCGCGGAGATTGGCCGTGAGCGAGAGTTGGCCCAGTGCCTGCATGCGGACAAAGGTGGTCGCACACGGATCGGTGCCGCCGTACTTCTGCTTGTCGACCCGTCGGCCGAAGGGGATCATGCAGGGGGCCGCGACCACGTAGCCGCGGCGGACGAATTTCAGGCCGTAGTCGTAGTTGGCCTTCTTGATCGCAGAGGCGACACCCTCGAGATCGCCTCGACCGGCGACCGGGTGGTGTCCATGGTCGCCATGGCCGTGGACGGCCAGTACGCCCGGTCGCTTCTGGCCGGGTTTCCAGTCGCCGGGGACCAGCAGGTAGACCGGTACGCTGTCCAGGCCGGGGGATTCCAGCAGCAGTTCGTGGCGAGTGTGGTCGGTCAGCTTGACGCGAGCTTCCTGTTTGACCTGGAACTGCCTGGGCGGCTGGCTGGGTCCGAGCAGACGCTCGAGCGTGTGGCGAAATTCCTGTTGCCAGTCGAGGCCCTGTTCACGGGTGGTCCCGTTAAAGAGCATCGCCAGACGAGCTCGACCGGCCGCAGAGCGGATTGCGTCGGTGACACGGTTGCCGTTCGCTGGTGCCTGGGCCAGTACGGCCGGTGCGGCCAGCAGCGATGCGGGGAGTGCGGCCAACAGGTCGCGGCGAGAGATGGACATGCTGGGAAACTCCAGGGACTGGCTCTCCCGCCCGTGGCGGGGTGCCTGTCCCCCTATCCTATACAGGATTGCCAAGAGTAAATTGTCGCAGACCTGCCCAGGGCCCGAATCGAGCTGTTGAGATTCGCGGGAGGAAAAAAAGGAGGGGGTGGTGTTGGGGACAGGCACCCCCGCTACGGGCGGGTGAGCCTGTCCCTGGGCTTGGGGTGCCTAGCCGGCCAGCCAGCCGCCGTCGATGGGGATCACGCTGCCGTGCATGTAGTTGGAGGCGTCGGAGGCCAGGAACACGGCCAGGCCGGCCAGTTCGTCGGGTTGTCCCCAACGGCCCATGGGGATCCGTGCCAGGATCTGGGGTCCTCGGACCGGGTCCTCCTTGAGCACCGCGGGCAGATCGGTATCGAAGTAGCCGGGGCAGATGCAGTTGACGTTGATGCCGCGACCGGCCCAGGAACCGGCCAGGGCGCGGGTCATGCCCGCGATGCCGTGCTTGGCCGCGGCGTAGGCTGGGATGTCGACTCCGCCCTGAAAGGTCATCACCGAGCCGATGTTGATGATCTTGCCGCGGCCCCGCTCCAGCATGCTCGTGGCGGCTTGCTGGGCCAGGTCAAAGGACGCCGTGAGGTGGACTTCCAGCTGACGCCGCCAGATCTCCATCGGAAACGTCGCCGCCGGCTCCCGCCCCCCACCTCCCGCGTTGTTGACCAGGATGTCGACGGTACCGAGTTCTTCTGCGACCCGTTCGACGAGTCCGACTCGAGCGTCGGGGTCGGCGAGGTCGAGCTGGATGTCCAGGAACCGGCGACCGGCCGCTTCGACTTTCTTACGCGTTTCATCAGCCTCGCCGCTTTGAGACACACACGCGATGTCGGCTCCGGCCTCGGCCAGCCCAACCGCAATGCCCCGGCCCAGGCCACGACGGGCTCCGGTGACCAACGCGGTGCGATCGGTGAGTTTGAAGAGGTCGAGGATCATGTGTTGGGGGGGGAGAGGGGGAGAGGAGAGCGTTGAGAGGAGAGAGTT
>CAUZJR010000307.1:0-6639 GCA_963580005.1 Planctomycetota bacterium | reverse complement strand
CCTCGCCCGCCGCCCTGCGATCCGCTCTCTCCCTCGCCTCTCAGGCAGAGTCTCATGCCCGTGTCGACACCGGCGGGGATCTTGACATCGAGCGTCACCGAGCTGGGCATCCGTCCGGCACCGCGGCAGCCCTCGCACTTGTCGCGGATGATCTGGCCTTCACCGCGGCAGGCCGGGCAGGTTGTCTGCAGGCTGAAGATGCCCTGCGACTGGACCACCCGGCCGTGTCCTCCGCAGTAGTCGCACGACTCGGGCGTGCTGCCGGGCCGGGCTCCGCTGCCGCTGCAGGTGGAGCAGGGTTCCTGGCGTGAGATTTCTATGGTCCGGGTGCAGCCGGCGGCGGCATCGGGCAGTTCGATCGAGAGTCCGGTCTGGAGGTGATTGCCTCGGGAGGCCCGTGGCCCACCCCGCTGCCGGGCTCCGAATCCTCCCCCCAGCCCAAAGCCCTCGAAGATGTCGCCGAACATGCTGAAGATGTCGCCGACATCCGAGAATCCCGGCTGATGCTCGCCTCCCCCTCCGCCCTGCAGCCCGGCGTGGCCGAAGCGGTCGTAGCGAGCCCGCTTGTCGGGGTCGCTGAGTACCTCGAAGGCCTCGGCCGCCTCCTTGAACCGGTCGACCGCCGTTTCGTCGTCGGGGTTCCGGTCCGGGTGGTTCTTCAACGCGATCGTCTTGTACGACGACTTGATCGCCGCAGCACTGGCGTCGGTGTCGACTCCGAGCACTTCGTAGTAGTCGCGTTTCTGGGGCATGGGGGTGAGGAGGGAGGCGAAAGGTGAGAGGCGAAGGGGGTTGGGGGGTAAAGAAACGAGCCACCCCTTTTTGCAAGGAGGTGGCCCGTGGTGGGATCACTTGGGTTGCAGCGGTTCGATCAGCGAACTGCTCCTTCCACCTGCGGCTTCTCGCCACCCTCGAGATCATCGGTGCGGGTGACCAGGACCTCGGTGGTCAGCATCAGTGCGGCGATCGAGGCGGCATTGGACAGGGCGCTGGTGACGACCTTGGCCGGGTCGATCACGCCACGCTCGTACATGTCGACGAACCCGCCGGTCTCGACGTCGTAGCCGATGTTGGTCTTCATACCACGGACCTCATCGGCCACAACCGAACCGTCCTCGCCACAGTTCTCGGCGATCTGCCGGATCGGACTCTCCAGGGCCCGGGCAATGATCTGCACCCCGATCTTCTCATCACCCCTGGCCTTGACCTCCAGCACCGTGTCGATGGTCCGCAGCAGGGCGACTCCCCCGCCGGGCAGGATGCCTTCCTCGACACTGGCTCGGGTGGCGTGCAGAGCATCTTCCATCCGGGCCTTGGTCTGCTTCATCTCGGTCTCGGTGGCGGCACCGACGGAGATGATGGCGACTCCGCCGGTCATCTTCGCCAGCCGTTCCTGGAACTTCTCCCGGTCGTACTCGCTCTCGGTGTTCTCGATCTGGGTCTTGATCTGTCCGACCCTCGAGGTGATCTCGTCGGCGTCACCGGCACCTTCGATCAGCGTGCACGAGTCCTTGGTGACCTCGACCTTCTTGCAATGGCCCAGGGCACCGATCTCGGTGCTCTCGAGCTTCACGCCGAGGTCTTCGGAGAGCAGGGTGCCTCCGGTCAAGACGGCGATATCGCCGAGCATGTTCTTGCGGCGGTCTCCGAATCCGGGCGCCTTGACGGCACACACCGGCAGCACCCCTCGCAGCTTGTTGACGACCAGTGCGGTCAGAGCCTCACCGTCGACATCCTCGGCGATGATCAGCAGTGGCTTACCCGCCTGCGAGACCAGCTCGAGGACCGGGATCAATTCTTGGAGGCTCGAGATCTTCTTCTCGTGGATCAGGATATAGCAGTCCTCGAGGATGCACTTCATTTCCTCGGGGTGAGTCACGAAGTAGGGCGAGTTGAAGCCCTTGTCGAACTGCATGCCCTCGGTCAATTCCAGCGTCGTCGAGCTGCCCTTGCCTTCTTCGACGGTGATCACTCCGTCGCGGCCGACGTTTTCCATGGCCTCGGCGATCAGGTCACCCACGGCGGCGTCGTTGTTGGCCGAGATGGCACCGACCTGCTGGATCTCGGTCTTGGATGTGACCGGCTTGGCCAGTTCACGCAGCTTGCCCAGTGCGGCCTCGACCGCCTTGTCGATCCCTCGTCGGACGGTCATCGGGTTGGCACCCAGCGAGAGTCCGCGGAGACCCTCATCGAAGATCGACTTGGCCAGCACGGTGGCGGTGGTCGTACCGTCGCCGGCCACGTCGCTGGTCTTGGTCGCGACCTCGTTGACCAGCTTGGCACCCATGTGCTCGTAGGGATCCTCGAGCTCGATTTCCTTGCTGACGGTCACGCCGTCCTTGGTCACCACGGGGTTGCCGAAGTTCTTGTCGATGATCACGTTGCGACCGGTCGGTCCCATCGTCACGGCGACGGCATGAGCGAGTTGGTCGACGCCCTTTTGCAGCTTGATGCGGGCGGCGTGTTCGAACAGCAGTTGCTTGGCCACGGGTACTGGCTCCTGGAATGGCCCGAGGCCCTGGGGCCCGGGGGGTATTCGGCTGGGTCTGAAAAACGTCTCTCGGGAAGACGAGGCCGAAGTCGGTCTAGACGACCTTGGCCAGGATGTCGCTCTCGCGGAGGATCTTCACCTCGCGGCCATCCACCTCGATGTCGGCGCCACCGAACTTGCCGAAGAGCACTTCGTCACCGACGACGACGCCCACCGCAGCACGTTCACCACTCTCGAGCAGCCTGCCGGGACCGACGGCGACCACGGAGCCTCTCTGAGGCTTTTCCTGGGCCGCGTCGGGCAACACGATGCCACCCGCGGTGGTTTCCTCGGCACTGAGAGGTTCGACAACAACTCGATCGTCCAACGGATTCAGCTTCATCTCTACTTCACTCCCGGTTGTCTCGTGCCCGGTCACTTCCCGGACAACTTCAATGTGGATTGGTCTGTCTGTTTCAGCCTGGTCGCTTACATCATGCCCGGCATACCGCCGCCCATGCCGCCCATACCACCCATGCCCGGCATCCCGCCGCCCATGTCGCCCATGCCGCCGCCCATGCCGCCACCCATATCGTGGTGGTGGTCGTCGTGGTGGTCGTCATCTTCTTCGGCCGGTTCCTCGACCACGATCGAATCGGTCGTCAGCAGCAGTCCGGCCACGCTGGCTGCGTTCTGGAGTGCTGCGCGAACGACCTTGGTCGGGTCGATGACACCGAACTCGATCATGTCGCCGTACTTGTCGTTCTGTGCATCGTAGCCGTAGCTGGCTTGCTTGGACTTGAGAATTCTGTTGGCCACAACCGCACCGTCCTGGCCGGCGTTCTCGGCGATGGTGCGGAGGGGTGTGGAGAGCACATCGAGGATCAGGCGGGCGCCGTACTCTTCGTCGCCATCCAGCTCGAGCTTCTCAACCACCTTGTTGCACCGCAAAAGTGCCACTCCGCCGCCGGGCACGATGCCCTCATCAATCGCGGCCCGCGTGGCTGCCAGGGCGTCATCGATCAGGTCCTTGCGTTCCTTCATCGCCGTCTCGGTGGCGGCTCCGACGTTGATCTGAGCCACTCCGCCGGCGAGCTTCGCCAGCCGCTCCTGCAGCTTCTCGACGTCGTACTCGCTCTCGGTCACCTCGATCTCCTGCCGAATCTGCTCGGCCCGCCCGTCGATCTCGGATTTCTTGCCGGCTCCCTTGACCACAGTGGTGTTCTCGGCGTCGATGATGATCTTGCCGACGGTGCCGAGTTGATCGACGGTGATGTTTTCGAGCTTGATGCCGAGGTCCTTGAAGATGGCCTGGCCGCCGGTCAACACGGCGATGTCTTCCATCTGGGCCTTGCGGCGGTCGCCGTAGCCGGGGGCCTTGACGGCGGCGACCTTGAGAATGCCTCGGAGCTTGTTGACGACCAGGGTCGCCAAAGCCTCACCCTCGACATCCTCGGCGATGATCAACAGAGGCTGTCCCGATTCGGAAATGGTCTCCAGCAGCGGAACCAGGTCCTTGGCGTTGCTGATCTTCTCTTCCCAGATCAGCACGCGGCAGTTTTCGAGTTCGCAGATCTGCGCGTCCTCGTCGGTGACGAAGTGAGGCGAGAGGTACCCGCGTTCGAACTGCATGCCCTCGACCAGGTCGACCTCGGTGCTGATCTGCCGGCCTTCCTCGACGGTGATCACGCCATCGTTGCCGACTTTCAGCAGCGCGTCGGCCAGGATCCTGCCGATTTCTGGATCGTTGTTCCCGGCGATCGTGGCCACCGTGGCGATCGCCTTCTTGTCGCTGGGCTTGACCGGCGTGGCCATTTTGCCGAGCTGCTCGAGGCAGACATCGACGGCCTTGTGGACTCCCCGGGCCATCGCCATCGGGTCGGCACCCGCGGCAATGTACTTCAGACCCGACTGGTAGATCGCCTCGGCCAACACCGTGGCGGTGGTGGTCCCGTCGCCGGCCACGTCGCTCGTCTTGGAAGCAACCTCCTTGACCAGCTGGACCCCCATGTTCTCGAACGGGTCCTCCAGCTCGATGTCCTCGGCGACGGTCACGCCGTCCTTGGTCACCTTGGGTGCTCCCCAGCCCTTGTCGAGCACCGCATTGCGGCCGCGTGGTCCCAGGGTACTCTTCACCGCCCGGGCCAGCTTCGACACTCCAGAAAGCAGGCTCTTGCGGGCGTCCTCGTCAAATGTCATTAACTTCGGCACGGTCTGATCCTCACGCTGCCGCTGGCAGGCTCTACAGAATGCAATTCACACGTTGAGGTTTGCAATCGTCGTGCCAAAACCGACAACGACGACGCAAGACCCTCTATTGAGAGAGTTTAGGCTCGAACTGTCAAGTCACCGCGGAGCGGCAAAAATCTGCCAAGTTGGCAGTCTCCGCCCTTCGTCTGCCACAGAGACCCCCAAAACACCCCAGGGGACTGGCTCACCCGGCGGTCCGCCGGGCGTGCCTGTCCCAACCCCACCCCGCCTCTGCCAACCCGATCAATTCCCCAGCAGTCGTTGACCGACTCGCCAGCGATGCTAGAATCACCGCCTGTCCTCGGGATGTAGCTCAGCCTGGCAGAGCGCTGCGTTCGGGACGCAGAGGTCGCAGGTTCAAATCCTGTCATCCCGACTGTTTTCAGATTTCAGAAAAAAGGCCCTTCGGCAAATCTGTCGAGGGGCTTTTTCCATTCCGGCGCTGGCGGGAACACGGCGTTGCTGGAGTTGGCCAGCGATCGGTCTGCATCGTGCGCATTCCCCGGCCGGCCGGCTGACGCGGCACTCAACTGCCAGGACTCCAGGATGAGCCGCGGGTTCGGTGCGGCGGGTCTGCTGTTTCGTATAAGGGTGGTGGACTACACTTCCGATTCGTACCGTGGCCGAACAATCCAGACCATCCGGACATTCACAATTCACCCGTGAATTCTCCACCGTGGTTGCGGTCAGGGACATGTGATGTCAACCAGCAAGCTTCGATCCGAGATGGTGCAGTTCGAGTTCGACGGCCAGCAGGTGCTGGGTCGGCCCGGGCAGAGTATCGCGGCGGCGCTCTGGGCGGTGCGGGAGACCGTGCTGCGGACCACCTCCGAGCACCAGGCTCCTCGAGGCTACTTCTGCGGGATGGGCATCTGCTTTGACTGCCTGGTCACGATCGATGGTCGACCCAATTGCCAGGCCTGCTTGGTGCCGATCGCCGCGGGCATGGTGGTGACGCCCCAGGGGCCTGGCGCACCTGGAGCTTCAGGATCAGACGGAGGTGCGTCATGAGTCCCGACTCAGCGGCCCCCACCCCCTCGGACGATTCGCAGCTGGTCGTCATCGGAGCCGGTCCTGCCGGGATGGCAACCGCGATCACGCTGGCCGAGCGTGGCCTGTCGGTCACCGTCGTCGACCAGAACCCTCGACCCGGCGGCCAGATCTATCGCTACCCCGCGGTCCCCTCGACCAAGCCGCGCGAGCCGGACCGCGGCGGGGCACTCAGAGAGCACCTCGAGGAACACTCCGAACGCATCACCGTGCTCTCGGGTCACAGCGTGGTGGGCATCTACCCCGAACGCCGGCTGGGGCTGTGCGGCCCCGAGGGGTTCCGGATCCTGGAGGCCGACCGCCTGGTGCTGGCCCCGGGTGCCTACGAATACGTGCCACCGTTTCCCGGCTGGACTCTGCCGGGCGTGATGACTCCCGGTGCCGCCCAGCAACTGGTCAAGTCGCAGGGAGTGGCTCCTGGCCGACGCGTGCTGTTGGCCGGTACCGGTCCCTTCCTGCTGGTTGTCGCCCTGGCGTTGCACGAGATGGGCGTACCGGTGGTGGGCATCGTCGACACGCTCCGCCGCCGTGACGCCTTCTGGAAACTTCCCTCGCTGTTGGCCGATGGCAAGCTGCTGAAGCAGGGACTCGACTACGTCGGCGGTGTCCGCAAGGCGGGTATCCCGCTGATGACCGGTCGCATCGTGACCCGTGCCGAGGGCCGCGGCAAACTGGAACAGGTGGTGGTGGCTCCCTGTGACGCCGACTGGGTCCCCGACCACGCTCGCTCGAAGCCGATTGTAGCCGACGCGTTGTGCGTCGGCTACGGATTCGTGCCGCGACTGGGCCTGGCCCAGCTGGCCGGTTGCGAATTGACTGCGACCAACCTGCCCGGAGGCTGGATCCCCGTCACCGACGCCTGGGGCCAG
>CAUZJR010000306.1:0-6642 GCA_963580005.1 Planctomycetota bacterium | reverse complement strand
GCCGAGCACCTGGGCGGCTTTGTTCTCGGAGATCTCACGCTGCCTCAACTGGCGGCCGCGATCGGTGATCGAGACGAGTCGGCGTTCTCGAGTTACCTCACGCAGGAGTTCTCAGGCGAGTTATTTGCCAGGGACACCGGTGAGTCGGTCTTGCTGGGGGTTGCCGAGTCTCGGACGTGGAAGACTCAGCGTGATCGGACCCGGCCCGTCGACGCCGCGGAATTCGTTGCGGCTGTACTGGAGTGGCGTGACGAGTTCAAGACTCTCGAGTCGTCGTCGCTGAAGGTGATGCTGATGCGTCCCGAGACTCATGCCGTCTTCGACGGTCCCTGGGTCGGTTCGTTGAAGCTGCGGCTGACCGGTTTGGACTCCGAGGATCGGATCCTCGAGCGGGAAGTCCGGTTCCGCTGCAGGTTGAGCTCACTGACCGAGGACCAGCCGCGACAGCGGGGCTGGTTGTCCGAGTGCGTGGCGTATGAGGCTCGATTCAGCCGGACTCGCGAATACCTGCTCGAGCCGATGCAGGGTGAGACCGGCATCGACGTTTCCGGTCTGCACGACAACTGGCATCGAGCCGACAAGAAGAACCTGCCCTTTCTGACCGGCGGCACCTATCTGGTTGACTACGATCGCGACGGCCGGGTCGATGTTCTGATCACCGATCTGAGCGGGTTGATGTTGTACCACGGTGAGCCTGACGGTCGGTTTGCCAACGTGACGCTGGCGGCCGGGTTGCCACCGTTTTCGGCTCCGGGCGAGCCGCCTCCTTTGGGGGCCGTCTTTGCCGACTTTGACAACGACGGCTTTCCCGATCTGCTGCTGGGCTCGAAACTCTATCGCAACGTGGGGGGGACTCGTTTCGAATTGCTGGCGGTGGGGCGGGACACGTCGTTGAGGCTTCCGCGATCCGCTTCGCAGTTCTCGGTCGCGGATTATGACCGCGACGGGAACATCGACCTCTATGTCGTGGGACTCTCGGAGGGGTCTCCGGAGGGGCAGCCGTGGATCGGCCAGGCCCGGGGCAACTACCACCAGTTGTGGAAGAATCGGGGTAAGTGGCAATTCGAGGAGGTTGCGATTGCGAGTGGCACACGGGGTCGAGGGGGGCCGACGTTTGCTGCGGTCTGGTTCGATGCCAACGGCGACGGGTGGCCCGACCTGATGACGTCGTGTGAAACCGGAAAGAACGACTACCTGATCAACCGGGGAGACGGCACGTTTGTGGAGGGCGAATTGCCCGACATCTACGGCGGCTTCTCGATGGGGATTACCTCCGGTGACATCGACAACGACGGCTGGCCGGACATCTACGTGGCCAACATGTATTCGAAGGCCGGCGAGCGAATTGTCGGCAACCTCCGCCGCGGAATCTACACCGACGACGTGGACGCCCAGATGCGTGACTTTGTGGCGGGCAACGAGTTGTACCGCGGTCTGGGTGACGGGAAGTTCGACCGGATCGGACAATCGACCGGGGTGGCAGACGTCGGTTGGGCTTATGGGCCGGGCTTCGTCGATCTCGACAACGACGGTTGGCTGGACCTGTATGCTCCGGTGGGTTTCCAGAGCGTGACGCCGGAACGTCCGGACGGGTGACGCTGCGTCTGGCTGGCTGTCGTGTCACAGCCGTTCAACAGCACGGCCCAGGTACCGTGTCTCCGCCAGCTCGACTCCGAACACGGCGAATTCTGGGTCTCCAATCCCTGGAACTTCTCGGCCAGCGGCGAAAATCTCAGTGCCTACGAACGCAACGGCGTGTTCCTGAACGATCGCCAGGGCGGGTTCCACAACATTTCGCACAGCAGCGGAGCGGACAATCCCGGCGACGGCCGCAGTGCCGTGTCGTGGGACATCACCGGTGACGGGATGCCCGAGTTGTTCATCCGCCAGGCGGGTGGCGGCCCTCTGGTGATCTACCGCAACAAGTTTCCTCGGACGCACTTCCTGCAATTGAGCCTGCGAGGCACTCGCAGCAACAGCCTGGGGGTGGGAGCGCGGGTTGAGTGCGAGGTTGGGGATGCGGTGGTGAGGCGTTCGATGAACCCGGTGGTTAATTTCCTGTCCCAGTCCCCGGCGATGGTGCACGTGGGCCTGGGCCAGGCCGAGGTGGTGGATCGGCTGACGATCCGGTGGCCTTCGGGCGAGGTCCAGAGTTTCCAGGCGGTCCCAGTGGACCGGCACCTGCGGATCACCGAGGGGTCCGACGAATTTCGAACCCTGTCCTTGGGGTCAGCAATCGGCGGCTGAGGCTCAATCGGCCGTCTGCCGGGCGTGTCGACTGATGTTGGCACAGGCATTGCCAATCAACAGGCTGAGTATTCCGCTGCCAAAGAGGTACCAGAACAGGTAGCTGTAGACGTGCCCGGGCAGTGAGTGTTCGAGTGGGTCGTCGAAGAAGATGGTCTGGGCCAGCGGGACATAGATCAGGCTACAGAGCAATCCGCCGGCGACCGCGGCGGTTCCCAGTCCTTCGAGGGCCTTGAGATTAGGATTCATCGCCATGGGCCAGGCGATCAGTCCCACGCCCAGGCAGAGCCAGGCGACGAACTGGGGTGCCATGAGTGCGACGTAGGCATTGATGTCTCTGCCGTTCATGGCGTCGGCGACCCGTGAATGCAGGGCTCCTCCGAGGAATCCTGCGGCTCCGGCCAGGACGGCACAGGCCAGGGTGCCTCCGATGATCATCAGGATCGATCGTCGCCGGATGCCCTCGGCCAAGCCGGTGGCGGCTCCGAGCAAGATTCCCAGCAGCAACAGGTACACCGCGACGCGGTTTCTCCTGGGCGTGGCCCCCTTCGCGGCCCGTTCGGCCTCGAGCTTCATCTGTTCCATGACCTGGGCGGGATCCGGGCTGCTGGGCATTGGGGTGGGCGAGTCGCTGGCAGGACCTTCGAGGACGTTGAATGACGAGTGCCTGGGCGGGATGCCAAACGCCTGGAAGACAAATTCAAAGCCGTACAACGAAATCTCCAGATCTTGTTGGGCCTCTCCGGGGAGTCCTGAGGGGGCCAGCGGTTCGATCCTGAGAATGAACTCCGATTGCAGTTGCCAGGCCACGAAGCCCGCCCCGAGTCCCAGCGTCAGAAACAGCAGCGTGAAGAGCAATCGCTGCGTTCGGCTGGGCCGGGTGTCAGCGGCCGGCTGTTCCGTCGTTTGCTGCGAGGTGTCTTCGACAGTCTGCGGAGATTGCCTGTCTGTGGGCGGCTCGGTTGTGGCGGAGTCGTCGGCGGTCGACTCGGGACCGGGAGTCGCCTGGGGTGTTTCGTTCACGGGGAGTCCTGCCGAAGCGTGGTGCCGGGTACAGATGTCTAGGTGTTGCAAACAGATCGAACCGGTCTAGTGAGGGCCCCTCTGTTGAGGCCAAGTCTAGCAGAGCAAACCCTTCAACGGACCGCAGGTGTCGGTCGAAGTTGTGTGGGAGGCAGAGGTTGGGGCAAGCGGCGGCAGGCTGCGGCGGCCTGTCGCCACATGGCAGCCAGTTCGAGCTTTCCGAGTGATTCGCAGATTTCGGCCAATCGGTCGCGAACCTCGGCATTACCGGGAGCTCGATTGGCCTGCAGATTTGTTTTGGTGAGTTCCTGTTTCAGCGTGCTGGATCGTTCGTGCCGTTCCATTTCGAGCTTGTACTTGTCGGGATCTCCGAGTCGTTGCCAGGCCTGTGCCAGCTGGTATCGGCAAGCGGTATCGTGCGGGTCGACCTCGAGGATCCTCTGCAGCGGTGCGACAACAGCGGCCGTCTGTTTGCGGTCGACGGCCATGTCGACCTGCAGCAGCACGGCCACTCTCTGGTTGGGGTCCTGTTTGAGCGCCTGGTCGAGCAGTTGTCGGGCTCTGGCTGAATGTCCCAGTCCGCGGTGGCAGTCGGCTTTCAACGCCAGCACGAGCGCGTGATCGGGCTCAGCGGATTCGAGGACATCCAGGGCCTCGGGGTAGTTGTTTTGTCCGATCAGTGAGCGGGCGAGGTTGCGGAGGACTTCCTGGTGGACGCGTGAGGGAGTCTGGTCGGGGCGTTCCATCGAGAGTGCCTTGCGGTAGTTCTCGATGGCCACCTTGAAGTCCTCGAAATCGAAGGCCATGTGTCCGATGAGTGCATGGGCGAGATAATTGTCGGGTTCGAGTTCGATGAGTTCCTGCAGGTGGGAGATGGCGGTGTCGAAGGCACCGAGGTTGTAGAAGATCTGTCCGAGCCAGCGGTGGGCGTCAGCCGAGCGTGGGTTGTCCTTGAGCAGTTCCTGAAACTGCGCGGCGGCCAGTGGAAGTTGATCGAGCAGGAACAGGCATTCGCCGGTCATTTCCAGTGCCGGCTGTCTGAGTTCACCGTCTGGCCTGACCGCCCCGAAGGACTGCATTGCCGCATCGGGGTGGCCTCGACGCAGTTGATAGCCTCCTCGCAGAAGCGCCACGTGGGAGTCGTACCCGTCGTGGTCCTGGAGGATCTTGATGCCTTCAAGCACCGCGTCCTGGTTGCCCTGTTGGAGTTGCTTGAGGCTGTCGCGAAAGACGATGGCGGGGTCGGTTTGCGTGAGGGACCAGAGGCCGGCCGCTCCGAGGAGGAGGGCGATGGTGGCGAGCAGCGGGAGCTTGCGGGTGGGCTTCACTGGGGGTCGCCGATCGAGTTGATCCAGACTTCAACCGGTGCGCTCGAGGCCGAGCGAGTATTATTCCCCAAGACGATGTCAATGTCACCGTCGCCGTCGATGTCTCCCAGTGTCAACGTGGGATGGTTGCAGAGGTGGGCCTGGAGTGTCCGGGGTGTGAAGGTCCCCTTGCTGGTCTGTTCGATCCACAACAGCGAGGGGACTTTCAGGCTGCTGAGCAGTTTGCTGCGGGAGATCCCCTTGAGTTCTCCTACGAAACCGCAGGCGATGATGTCGAGGTCGCCATCGTTGTCGATGTCGGCCGCCTCGGCCCGGTGCACACCGTAGAGTCGTGTGAGGAGGTGAGGCGTGAAGTGTGAGCCGTCGCCGCTGTTTTCCAGCCAGCGGACTCCGTGGTCGGATTTGAGCATGGCGTCGTCCATGGTGTCTCCGTTGGTCATCAGCACGTCGGTGTCACCGTCTCCGTCGAGATCGACCAGTTGCATTCCCGATGAGCCCCAGCAGGGGTGGGGTGCCTGGAAGAGTGTTTTTACGGTGAAGCCGAGCCGTCCGTCGCCGATGAAGGCGACGACCGCTTCGTGTTCCTGGGCAATCAGGGAGACAAAGTCGAGTTGGCCATCCTGGTCGATGTCAACGGGAGCGACGTTTATGGCTCCGTGTCTCTGGTCGAGTCGCCGGTGCGTGTAGGACTGCTGTGAGGGGAGGCCGGGTCGCCCGGTGTGCTCGAGGACAAACACCTGCCCGGTGGTTCGCCAGCCGAAGGCTCCGACCACCAGGTCGAGATCGCCATCGCGATCAAAATCGGCCGCGCGGACGTCGGCGACTCGGGGGAGTCCGGTGGCGAGATCGACGGGGGTGAACCGGCCGGCGGGGTGCTGCCTGAGCCAGGTCACCTTGCCGAGGTTGTGGTCGATGGCGCCGAAGGAACCGAGGTCTGCGATGAGGAGGTCGCGGAGCCCATCGCCATCGAGATCGACAAGGTGGCTGCGGGCCGGGTGGCCGACCCGGGCCAGCACGTGCATCTGCGGAGTCCACTTCGGAGTCGCATGGCCCATCAGCACCAGACCGTTTGCCATGTCGAGTGCGATCAGTTCCAGGACCCCCCGGCGGTCGTCTCCGAGCAGGTCGAAGAGCTGAACATTGGAGACGACGATGGGGTCGACGGTCGCTTGAGCGACGGACAGTTCCTGGACCTGGAACGCCGGGGGGCCGGCGTGGAGTTGGTCCTCGAGTACAGGTCGCACCAGCGACTCTGGGGCACGGGCTTCGTACCAGCGGATGACCGACTCGGTGTTGACGATTCCTCGGATCTTGGACCCGTAGCCCTTGAACGTGGCCATCTGTCCGATGCGAGACCGCCACTCGGAGCGGGGCAGGATCGACGGGTCGGGGTAGGTGTGGCACTGCGTGCAGAGGGTCTTGACGGTGGCGTCGGTGACGGGGGTGCGAGCCGTTGAGGTGGTGCCGGGTCCGGGAAGATCCGGGCTGCCGGGGGAGCTGAGATTGGCGGCGATCAGGGAGATGCCGATCGCGGCGGCGACCGAGAGGGCTCCGAGCCATACGGCGCGTGAGCGGCCTGATGGTTGAGAGTTGTGCGGCGATTCCGCGACTTCGGGCATGGTGAGGCGGGTGTGTTAGTGATTGGCGTGACCGGTGAGGCGATACCAGTCGTGGGAGACTCGATTGTAAAAAAAGACTCCGCCGGGACGCGAGGGCGGTCCGGGCGGAGTCGGTGTTCGAGGAGTCAGACCCTGGGAGAGGTCAGTCCTTGAGGTCGGCCTTGAAGTCGTTGGCACCGGGTCCCTGGACAGTGAACTTGAGTCCGGAGGAGTCGATGTTGGCGTACTTGGTCGGCAGCGAACTCTCGGCTTCCTTGAATCCGCCCTCCTCGCCCTTCATTTGTGCTCGGTAGGCCTTGGTGGGGTCGGCCGTCGCCATGCTGGGAATTTCGCCCTTGGTGTCGTTGTCTATCATCGCCGGGTCGCCCATTCCGGCGAGCCCTCCTTTATTGGAGGCCTTGGAGATGGAGACCTGGTAGGGGCCG
>CAUZJR010000305.1:0-6646 GCA_963580005.1 Planctomycetota bacterium | reverse complement strand
CTTCCAGGAATGTCGAGACAGCCTGGTCGGCGGTCCGTCCGAGCATCTCCATGCCGGTCGCCATGCCCGGGTTGTTCTTGTCGGCATGCATGTCCCACCCGGGACTGTGGACGGTCACGAACCGGCACCCGGCCTGGCACAACCGCCGCGCCATCAGCATCTGCTTGCCCAGCGGCGATGGCTTGAATTTCTTGAAGCCCACCGGGATGCGACTGGTGTCGTATCGCCGGACCAGCGCCGGGTCTTCACGAGAAATGTCCAGGGCAGTGGATGCGCTGCCCAGCAGCAGATCGACGGCCTGGTCGTTGAACTTCGAAGAGCCTCCGACCGACGCGATCATCTCGTGCCGACGTTTCCACTGGTCCAGCGACGCCAGCAACAGCCGCCGGTCGGCAAACCGGTCCTGGGGAATGTGCAGCGACATGTTCTCCAGGATCGAGCTCCGGTTGCCCGGCTCGAATGGCGAATAGGGCGAGCCCAGTGCCCCGGCCCACGAGCCTCGCCGGACCCGGGTCAGCTCTTGCCGATACTGCGGGTCGATCTCGGGCGTGGTCAGCAGGCTGTAGATCGGCATGCCGGTCCGCGGACTGTTCGTACCGGCGAGCTTGGCGTAGAGCGACCCCATGCTGAAACCGGTCTTCCGCTCGCCGGTCGGGTCGGTGCCGCCGGTGAGCACCATGACATGGGCCTTCACATGATCGGTATTGCGATGGTGAAACGACCGCACGACCGACATGCCCTCGGCATGCCGCGCCAGCCGGGGAAACGTGCCGCCGAAGGTGACTCCCGGAATCGTCGTCGCCACTTCGCCCGTCTGGCTGCGAACCTCCGCCGCGGCACCCATCATCGGATCGAACGTCTCGATGTGGCTGGCTCCTCCCGAGAAATACAGGAAGACGATCGAGATGTCCTTGACGAACGGAGTCTCCACGGCCTGGGACGCCTCGAGCCTCAGCATGTCGGCCAACGAGAACCCGCCGACCGTGCAGGTGCCCGCCTGCACGAACGCTCGGCGAGTCATCCCCTGCCGAAAACTCGACGTGTTGTCCGAAAAAACAGTCAGCATGGGTCCCGGTCGTAGCCGAAGCAGATTCCGTCGCCAGTCGACGATTGTACCCCCATTGCACCCGCCGCACGAATCCCAGTTCCAGACTCTCGACGCATTGGACGGAACCGCCTCCCGGCAGCGTCGGCAGCAACACCGCCGAGTGAGCAGTTCCCGGTAGATCCCCGTACCGTCTCTGGCGTACTATACGGTCTCGTCCCGGAACGAACGTGGAGTATCCAACAGGCCTCAGACCATGTACCGCCCCCCGCCCATTCCACCGCACCCCCTGGTCTCGCGACGCAATGCCGTCCAGGCGGGGACGCTCGGATTGCTCGGGCTGGGGATGAACCAGGTCGAAGGTCTGCGGGCAGCGCCCTCGACCTCGAAACCCCCGACCGAATTCCGCCGCTGCATCTACATCTTTCTCTCGGGCGGACTGGCCCAGCAGGACAGTTTCGACCTGAAGCCGGACGCCCCGGTCTCGATCCGTGGCGAATTCCGCCCCGTCGCCACCCGGACTCCCGGCGTCACAATCTGTGAGCACCTGCCGGGCCTCGCCCAGCGGAGCCACCTGTGGTCGACCTGCCGATCGATGACCCACTCGACCAACGGCCACACGCTGGGCCACTACTTCATGCTCACCGGCCGCTCGGTCAAGAATCTCGGTTTTCGAGGTGACCGGCAACCGCGGCCCGGCGATTACCCCTCGATACTCTCGACCGCCGGCTACGCGGTGAAGAATCACCCGCAGGTTGCTTGCGAGAACACGCAGCTCCCAACGGCGGCCGTCGTCCCCGAGACCCTGATTCACTGGTCCGGTGGCACCATCCCCGGCCAGTTCGGCGGCCAGATGAGTTATCGTCACGACCCGTGGTTCATCGAAGCGTCGCCGTACCACAACATCCAGCGGGGCGCGTACCCCGAGTACAACTTCCCGAACCTCGGCCTGCCGTTCCGGGAAGAGGATCGGGTGTTCCGGGCCCCCAACCTGACCCTGCCGCACAGCCTGACCTCGTCACGCTTCACCCGGCGACTCGACGTGCTCCGCAACATCGAACGCCAGCAGCGGCACCTCGACGAGGCCGCCTCGGCCCGCAGCTTCGGCCGACTCCGCGACGGGGCGATCTCGCTGCTGAACGACCCCAAGGTGCAACACGCCTTCGATGTGACCAACGAGAAGGACACCGAGCAGATCCGCTACGGCCGCAACAGCTACGGCTGGTCGTTGCTGATGGCCCGTCGCCTGATCGAGGCGGGTGTGCCGCTGGTACAGGTCAACCTCGGCAACAACGAGACCTGGGACACCCACGGCGACGCCTTCCCGCGGTTCAAGCAGAAACTGTTTCCGCCAACGGACCGGGGCCTGTCGGCTCTGCTCGATGACCTGCACGATCGAGGCCTGCTCGAATCGACCCTGATCGTGATGGCCGGCGAATTCGGCCGGACCCCCAAGCTGGAAACCAACCGGCACTACAAGTTGCCCGGCCGGGACCACTGGGGCGCGGTGCAGACGGTGTTTTTCGCCGGGGGAGGAACCCGAGGCGGCACGGTGGTCGGCTCCTCCGACAAGATCGCCGGCTACCCCGCCGCCAATCCGCAAAAGCCCGAAAACCTGGCCGCGACGATCTACCACTCGCTGGGCATCCCCGACGACGCGGCCTGGTACGACGACCTGAATCGGCCGCACAATATCTACCACGGCGAACCGATTGCCGAGCTGTTCTGACCGAGCCGGGAATCGACGACGCTTTAGCCAAGGATGATGAACCCCGACGACCGGGATCGCTGGACCAGTAGATACTCTCAACACAAGCCGGAATTCCGCGGCTTCACATCAGGGACGCAGCGGCATGAAGGCAGAGATGATCCCGTTCTTGATCGTGGCGGTTGTTGGTCTTGCCGGAGGGACCCTGATCAACATCGCGTTCGTCCTGATCGTAATCAAGGGCGGAGTGCGCAAGGCTCTGAGAAGGACCGCGGACGGGCGAATACCGCTCGCAGCCCGATGCATGCTGACTGGCGCTTCGCTCGGCGTCATTACCTTTCTTGCCATATTCTTCGTGCTGTTCAGTCGTGAATGGCCATTCCGCTGAACAGGCGTTGAGTTGTCTCACCGAGATCCCGGCGACTTCCGTCCAGGATCTGGTCACCAGCACAGCTCACGAACTTCTCGAAAAGCGGACCGGACATGAGCAACGAGCCGCTGTCACGTCCCCGCTTCAAACAGTTCATCGGCGGGCTGGGCTTCCTGTCGCTGGCGTTTGGATCGATGGTCGGGGTCGGCTGGTTCCTGGGATTCGGGTACTTGGCGGTATCGGCCTTCGAGTCGCCGGCACTCGCCAACCTGGTGCTGTCCGCCGGCGTGATCGGGCTGCTGACAAGCTGGAACGGGTTCTTCCCGGCAGGAACCCGGGTATTGTTCGCGCTGGGTCGCGGGGCACTGCTGGCGTTCGTCAATGTCGGATCGTTCTGCATCTCAATGGCATTCGTCGGCGTGGCCCTCTCCCTGCTTCGCCTGCGGAAGATCGCAGCGGACCTGGATCGCCCCTATCGACGGCCTGCCGGGGAATGGGTAGCCCGTTGTGCGGCGATGGGTTCGTTGCTGGTCGTATTGGCGATGGTGATCCCGGCCAGCCCCGCCGTATTCCAACCCATCGAATGGACAATTCTCGCCGTCCTGTGCCTGTGCGGAATCGTCTTCAGGATCAGTGGACGTGGTCAACGAGACACGATCAGCGAGGACGATCGGGGCAGACTGATTCTCAACAATTAGTCACCGACAATCGAAAGCAACACGACAACAAACCGGTAGTCAGAATGAGGCCTCGAGGACATGGACTTTGAAGAACTGCGTTCGCGGCTGATGCCGCTCGATTCGGCCTGCGTCTGCGACGCGAACAAGGCACTCCGCGGGGCCGATCCCCAGGTGCCGCTGCTGCGGATCGCGGATGCAGGCATCCGACCCATCCGCTGCGGCCTGAAACTGGTCGGTCGAGCCCACACGATTCGGTGTCACAACGACTTCCTGACGGTGATCAAGGGACTTCGTGATGCTGTGGCCGGAGAAGTCCTGGTGATCGATTCGCAGGGAAGCGATCGAGCGGTGGCCGGAGGGATGTTCCCGACCGAGGCGATTCGCAAGGGCCTGGCCGGAATCGTCATCGATGGCCCCTGCCGCGACACCCAGACCGTCGGGACTCTCGATCTGCCCTACTACGCCCGCTCGAGCACCCCCTACGCCGGAACCACCACGAACCTCGGCGAGACACAGGTCGCGGTCACCTGCGGCGGCGTCACCGTCCATCCCGGCGATGTCGTCCTGGGCGACGACGATGGGCTGGTGTTCGCCACGGTCGAGGAACTGGCTGCCGCGGTGCCGATTGCCGAGGAGATCCAGCGGACCGAGGAGATCATGCAAGGCCGGATGGCGGAGGGAACCAGCCTGATGGAGATGCTGAACTTCGAGTCCCACTGTGCGGCCCTGGACGCGGGTGAACCCAGCAGCCTGCGGTTCATCGTCTGAGCACCAGCCCGTCGCTGCCTGCCGCATCCCGGTCCGAAGGCTGATCTCGCGACCGGCTCGGCTAACGGGGTGTCTCCGACGACGGCATCAGCCGTGCCAGGAATTCGCGGTTGAACTCGCGTAACGCATCGACCGCCTCGCCCAGGGGTCGCTCGATCGGACGATCAACCAGTTGATAATTCCCGTGGTCGTCGCGACCACGAACCAGCACTGCCAATGGCCGAGCCCCACCCTCCTGACGCACGTCGGGCGTGACGTACCGCACCGTGAAACCGATGCGCCAGCCGTCGGTGGGGTTCGGGTTCGACCCATGCACCAGGTTGACGTGGTGCAACGACATCTCGCCCGGCCCCAGCACCAGGTCCACCACCTCGGCCTCGTCCACCTCCACCTGGATCTCCTGTCCCCGAGAGAGCAGGTTGTCCTCGGCGAAGGTGTCCTGGTGAGGCTGGATGGCCAACTGCTGGGTGCCCGGGACCACTCGCATGCAGCCGTTGGAGGTGTTGCTTGCGGTCAACGCGAGCCAGGCGGTTGTGACCCGGGTCGAATCGAGGCCCCAGTAGGTCCCATCCTGGTGCCAGGTCACCCGCGACGGGTCGCCGGGCGGCTTGGCGAACAGCGTCGTGGCCCAGCCAATGATGTTCGGCCCCAACACTCCCTCGACCGCATCCACGACACGCGGATCGGTCACCAGGTCAAAGGCCCAGGGCAGAAAGAGGTGCGACTGCGAGGAATCGACGGCACGAGCCTGTGAGCCCTGGCACTCGAGGAAGGCCTGCGCGTGCCCGCAGGCCACAGCAGCCTCGTTAGCCCCGATCGCCGACAACGGAAACAGCACGCCGTTGTCCCGGTACGCCTGCTGCTGCTGAGAATCGAGACCGTGGCTCATGTCACTTGATTGCGAAATAGGATGTTGATGCGACAACCTGCATGGACCGCGACAGACTATCACACCGCAAGCGAGCCGACGACTACAGCCTTCAACCGGCTTCTGGTCGGTCCGTTCCTTTGCGATTGGCAAATCCCCAGGTCGGCGGCTCATAACGAATCGCCAACTCCGGGGTCCGCAGCCGCTTTCCCTTCTGGGGATGCATGCCGTGCATCATGCGATCCAGCAGGCCGGTCGTCAGCAGCGTCCGTTCGACCGGATAGGCCGGCTTCCCGGTGTGCACCATGTGCTCGATCCCACGCAACAGCTCGGCAAAGTGCGGGAAGGGGATCCCCGGAGTCTTCAGCCAGCAGGCAAACGGCTTGGATTGCCGAGCGACCTGGCAGGCCACCGCGAGCTGGCAACTGAACTTCGGAGGCTTGGGGCCGATCGCGCTGGGGAACATGGCGGCCGTCGCCTTCAGGCCGTCGCGGTACTCGATCAGGAAAAACACCGTGTCAGCATGGCCGATCCGCGCTTTCAACTCGTCGGTGGGTGAGTCGAGAGTGCCGAGTGCCGCCTTCAGCAACGACTGGGACCAGTCGCCACGCTTCTCCGCAGCCCAGATCTCCTCGCCTCGAATCGCCCTGACCGCCTTGATCCCGCTTTCGCCTCCCCGACGACGCTCGACAATGCACTGCAAACCCTCCAGAGCGTGGAACAGGTACGACTCGCTGGTGCTATGACCGACCACCAGGGCCTGCTCGAGACGGCTGCCGATGGGGAGCTCGGTGGCCGGATAACGCCAGGTGACCGGAATCGACGAGCCGGCCATCAGCGGCATGCGGTGACGTCGAGCCATCTGGACCATGTGACTGGCGTCCTGCCAGCGATAACCCAGGTGCTTGTCGTTGAACACCGGCACGAACTGACCGCACCGCTTCATCGCAGCCACGATGCCGTCGTAAAACCGCCGCCGCGGATACATGTGCTGCCGGGTGTCGGTGGTGTAGGGGTACTTGCCGTGCTCAGCGATACTCAGCACACCGGCAACCGCAACCTTGTTCGTGCCCAGGGTCAACGCCTCATCGATCGTCCCGGCGATGCGGAACCCATGCTTCCGGGCCAGGCCTCGACTGAGGTCGTTCTCGGGAAACTGGTCGACGTAGACCGACACCAGTTCCAGGTCCGGCCCCTCGCCTCCGGC
>CAUZJR010000304.1:0-6676 GCA_963580005.1 Planctomycetota bacterium | reverse complement strand
CGACACCCTCGACACCCTCGACACCCTCGACCGGAGGCTCGGACTGGCTGGGGATCGCGGAGAACTCGAATTGAGGCAGCTTGGAGTTGCTGTCGATCGAGGCCGAGAAGTTGCCGACATGGCAGCCGGCGATCGAACCCAGTGCCAGCAGCAGGCCTGGCAGCAGTCCTCTGAGGCCGTTGCCGTTGGTTCGTGTTGAGGTGACCGGAGCGCTGCGTGTCATGGGCGTGTCATGGGCGTGTCATGGGCGTGTCATGGGCGTGTCATGGGCGTGTCATGGGCGTGTCAACGGCGTGTCAACGGCGTGCCAGCGGGGCCTTTGAGCGCGCGGTTGATAGCAGCCTCGGGGTGGGCGGGGCAAGAGGGATTGTGGGTTGGTGAGAACGAGGGGGAGTGGAGGCGGGCCTGTAAGCCGGGTTCTGTCGAGAGTGGTCATTTCTCTGGGATGCCGGTTGCCCGGCACCTCGAGCGATCGACCCGGGAGTCACAGCGGACCGGACCGATCCGACAAGGCTCCCTGCTTGATCTTGCTCCCGGTGGGGTTTGCCAAGCCGAGCCGGTCACCCGGCCCGCTGGTGCGCTCTTACCGCACCGTTTCACCCTTGCCTCCTGGGGCTCCGGAGAGCCCCCGATCGGCGGTCTATTCTCTGTGGCACTGTCCCTATCCTCGCGGACGGTGGGCGTTACCCACCACCGTGTCCTGCGGAGCCCGGACTTTCCTCCACGCGGTTGGCTCGTGAGAGCCTCCCGAGCAGCGACCACTCGGCCCGCTCCAGCTCCCCCTCACCACCCAGTGTAGGCCGCCGGTGGTGCCGGGCCAATGACCCCGTCCCGCTCGCCAATTTGACCCGACCCCCCGCGGGGTCTCTAATTGGTGATTGTCAGCAGGACTCGAGGTGTCAGGGTTGGGCAAGAAGAAGAACCAGCGGAAGCGCAAGGTCCGTGTGGCCCTGAAAAAGAACCGGGGCAAGCGGGCCCGCCAGGGCAACCTGACTCAGCAGGCCAGATCGGATCCGGAGCGGATCGAGGATATTGCGGCTGGCGAGAGGGTCTCGGGCAAGGGAGACACCTCCCGCTACCGCACTGTGATCGCCTCGGAAAGTTCCACCGGAGAACTGCAGATCGATGTGGACCTCTCCAGCTGCCACCCCGGCCGCGTGCTCAGCGCCATCGGTCAGCATTCACGAGTCCAGCTCGACGACGGTCGACACCTCGAATGCACCATCCGCCAGGTGGTGCGTTCCCTGGTCCGCGACCAGCGTAACGCGGTGGTCACCGGCGACCGGGTCCTGGTCGGAGACGTCGACGCACAGACCGGAGTGATCGAGCGGGTCGAGCCGCGGCATGGCGTGCTGTCGCGGAGCAGTCGACATCGTGCCCACGTGATCGTCTCCAACGTCGACCAACTCGTGATCGTCGTCCCCGCCGATGATCTCAAGCCCGCCCTGATCGACCGATTCCTGGTCAGTGCCGAGCAGGGTCAGATCGCATCGGTGATCTGCCTGAACAAGATCGACCTGCTCGACCCTGCCGAATTGGTTGGCTGGAGCGGGCTGTACTCCCGGCTAGGTTACGAGGTGGTGCTGACCAGTGCCCAGACCGGGGCGGGGATTCCTCGACTCAGGCAGCTGCTGTCCGATCGCGAGACGGTCTTTGCCGGCCAGAGCGGTGTCGGCAAGTCGTCGCTGCTGAACATCATCCAGCCGGGCCTGAAGCTGGCCACCGGAGAAATCAGCCGTGCCACGGGCAAGGGCCGCCACGTCACGCGGCGGACCGAGTTGATCGAACTCAACACGGGCGGCTACGTGGTCGACACGCCCGGCATCCGCCAGCTGGCACTCTGGGACGTGATCCCCGAGGAGGTCGAGGGGTTCTTTGTCGAGTTCCGGCCGTTTGTTGCGTTGTGCCGGTTCCCCAATTGCTCGCACACTCACGAGGAAGGGTGTGCGGTGAAGCGGGCTGCGGAATCGGAGCTGATCCACGAGTCGCGGTATGCGAGCTACCTGAGGATCTACGCCGGCGAGGACCTGGTCTAGTTTAGTGGCGGGGACTGGCTCCCAAGGTGCCTGTCCCGACTCCACAGTTGCGGTGCCGCTGAAAAACGGGTGCAGCTAGCGTTTGGGCCATTTGAGGTGGCGGTGCAGGAAGTCGTAGGTGCCCTTGCCGTTGATCGTGTGGGGCCCCACAAAGACCTCCATCTCAACCCGGTCGCCGATCCCGATCAGGTCGTAGTGCCGTTTGACCTTGGCGAATTCCCAGCCCACCCATTCGTCGGGTGCCACCCCGTCAAAGTGGCCACGCTCGACCATGAACGGCCGGGGAGTCATCAGGTTCGAGAGTTCCGCGTAGTTGGCCACGTGGCCCATGTTCCACTCGAAGATCTCGTACTCGCCGGTGAACACGTAACTGTAGCCGTCCTCGCTGCTGGCATTCTTGACGACCCATTCGTTGAAGTCGGCCGAGCAGATCGAGAGTGCGTACTGTTTGACCATCGGCGGGACTCTCACCGCGGTCTTGCCACCGTAGGAGAGTCCATAAAAGGCGATCCGCTTGGGGTCGACCTGCGGCAGGCTCGAGAGCCATTCGAGTGTCCGTTCGTGCTGCGGGATGATGTAGCTGAACAGCGACCGCTTCAGCGGGTTGCTCTTGCGCTGAAGCGTCCGGAAGCGGTCTCCGCCGCGGTAGGGGTTCTGGGGGGCGTAGGTGATGAAGCCTCGCTCGGCCAGCTTGGCCGCGAACGACTTGTAATAACGGAAGCCGTTTCCGGTGGCGGTGATCGTGTCCATCGGGACACCCTCGAGCCCATGCTGGCAGACGACCACCGGCCGTTTCTCGCCGGGCTTGATGTCCTTGGGCATCAGCAGGATGCCCGAGGCGATCACGTCGGGATAGACGTCGATCACGGTTTCATAGGCACGGTAGGCGTCGGTATCGAGCACCTGTCTTGTGCGGACGTTGGGCGGGATGCTCGGCTTGGGCAGCCGCCCGATCATCTCGTCGTAGACCAGGTCGCGGTAGGTCTCGACCGTGTCGGCCCAGGTCTTGAGATTCGAGCGGTTGGCGCCTTTCCAGAGCGTGTCGCGGATCTTGGCACAGCGTCTCAGCAGTGTCTGGGTGAAGGCGACCAGCTCGCCGACCTGCTGCCCCTGTCTGCGTAGCGGGTCGGGAAGCGACCCCTCGACACTCGGCTTCTCTCCTCCCCCGGCCAGGGGTCCGTCGGCTCCGAGTCCTGCCAGGAGTGCGGTCAGCGCCGTGGAGGTTCCCGCCGGTCCGTTGCCTTCACCTGAAGCGACCAGTGTGGCGTGATCGGCGGCTTTCAGTTGAGAGTAGATGGCGTGGGCGCGGTCGAATTCGGCCCGCACCTGCCCCAGCGTGCAGTTCTCGATCGCACCGGGTGCCGCACCCCCGCTGCGTCCTTTTCCCGCGGGGGGAGGGCCGGTGACTTCCGGAGCCTGGCAGGCTTCGACCACCAGCGTCCGGGGTGCGATCAGACCGGCCAGCTCGGCGTCGCCGAACTCGGTCAGCTGGCTCCAGACGTTGCGGTAAATCGGCTCCTGCCACACCTCGGCTCGCTGGTCGAAGTACCCGCTGACCATCGCGGCGGAGATGCGGGTATCCAGAGCGGCCGAGTGCAATGCCAGCAGTCCCCCCTCGCCAACACCGACCACCGCCAGCGGCAGCGGCTGCTTGCCGTCAACCTCCAGCGAGTCGATCGCGGCCTGGATCTTCTGCACCTCGTAGCCGATCACGTGTCGACCGAGTTCGAAGGCCATCCGGTAGACGAATTCGCGGTGCGGCTGGTTGGTGTAGCGGACCCGAGGGTCACCTGAAAACGTCGCGTCGCGGCTGATCAGGGTGGGCACGATCACCCGGCAGCCGTTTTCGACCAGCCGTCGGGCGAGTTGAGCCTGTGGCGTGACCCCCTCGGCCAGGCCACAGAACTGCTCGGGAGTCCAGTCGGCATCGGGCAGAGCGATCACGTTGGCGATCGGTTTCTCGGAGGGGACCAGCACCAGGCCGCGAGCGGTCACTCCATCGAGCACGTCCCAGCGGGCCACGTGAGCCGACCAGGCCTTGGTGCCACCCACTCGAGAACTGTTTTCGAGCGTGGCGATGAGCTGGATTTTCGGCGAGGCGACCCGGGGGTCGACGGCTCCGATGATGGTCCGAAACCGTGCCCGGTTGGCCGCCACGCTCTTGGCGTACGCCGCCGGGCTCGAAACGTCCCGTTTCCAGCGAGCGGCTCGGAGTTCGGCCGATCCGGCCAGGGCCCGCAATGCGAAGCGGTTGATCCCGTCGACCATCAGTACGTCGAGGGGTCCTTTGAGAGTCAGAGGCCTTGTGCCGGGAAACGGCTCGGGGTCTGCCGCGGCACATGTCGCTGCGAAGCACAGCAGGGTGAAGGCCAACAGGGCAGGGCGGGCCGCTGGGTGAGCAATCAGGCGGGTCATCGGTCAGGTTCTCTCGGGTGGCTCTCTCGGGCAGGTGTCTCGAGCCGTACTCTAACCGCAGCCCCACCGACCATGCCACGCTCACGGCCGGTGCACCCCCCCCGGGGACCCCTTTGTTGTTGCTCGCCCGGTAGCTCACAGGTAGGCTGTCGGGGTCTGATTGCCCAGAGGCGAAACCGAATCAACAACGAGACTCTCACAAGTTAAAAGGGGATCACACGATGTCACACGATCACTCGAATGACTGTTCCGACTGCGGCAACCTGTCGCTGTCGCGGCGCGATTTTGTCCGCAGCGTCGGCGGCGCGGCGTTGGCGGTGGGGGCCGGCTCCCTGGCCGGTTCTCTGCCCGGTTCGCTGCAGGCTGCACCTTCGGCCAAGAGTGCTGCCGAGACGGTTGCGGCGAAGCTCTTCGGGTCGCTCACCGCGGCCCAGAAGAAGATGGTCGCTTTCGGGTTCGATCATCCGCTCCGCAAGAAGATCAGCGCCAACTGGGCGATCACCAAGCCGACCATCGGCGGCGATTTCTACACTGCCGAGCAGCGGGTGCTGATCGACAAGGTGGTCCGCGGCATGATGAGCGAAGACGGTTACGACCGTGTGATGCAGCAGATGGAAGACGACAACGGCGGCTTCAGCGAGTACCACATCGCGTTGTTCGGTGAGCCGGGCAAGGGGGGCTTCGAGTTCGAGCTGACCGGCCGTCACCTGACGCTGCGAGCCGATGGCAACAGCGTGGACGGTGCGGCCTTCGGCGGCCCGATCGTCTACGGCCACGGACTCTCCAACCCCAAGAAGCAACTCTACTACTACCAGACCCAGGCCGCCGACAAGGTCTTCAAGTCGCTCGATCCGAAGCAGGCCGCCGCGGCCAGCATCGGCAAGGAGCCCAAGGAGACGGCGGTGCTGTTGAGAGGCAAGAAGGGCAGCTTCCCGGGGATCAACGTTGGAGAATTGTCCAAGGACCAGCAGCAGCTGGTGATGACGACGATCAAGACGGTGCTCAACCCCTACCGCGAGGAGGACGTCAAGGAAGCCCTCAAGGTGCTCAAGGCCGGTGGCGGTCTCAAGACCCTCAACATGGCCTTCTACACCGCCGCGGACCTCGACAACGACAAGGTCTGGGACGTGTGGCGACTCGAGGGTCCGACCTGGGTATCGTTCTTCCGCGGTGCCCCGCACGTGCACGCCTACATCAACGTCGGGCTGAAGAACGTCTGAGTTCTGCTGTCCGACTCGACTGAAACACGACACCCGGTCCTGCCTGCAGGGCCGGGTGTTGTCGTCTCTGCACTCCTGCCAACCCACGGAACCTGGCTCGTGAACGTCTGCCTCCGCTGCGGTCTGCTGGTCACTCTCCTGGCCAGCCTCGTCTCCAGGACTTCCGCCGCCGACGTGCACCTGGGCATGGGCCTGCGTGTGGGCGAGGTGCGAGGCCATTCGGCGATCGTCTGGACGCGGGTCACGGCCACGGCGACACGGAACGAGACGGGGCACCGCGAGCCGAAGAAGCGGACGCCCCGGGTTGCCAACTACGTGCCGTCGCAGGTGCCGCTCTCGAGTCGGCAGGGCGAGATCGACGGGGCGGAGGGTGAGGTGCGGGTGCACTGGTTCCGCAGGGGGAAGAAGAAGGACCGCAGGAGTTCCGAGTGGGTCGGGGTCTCGGGTCAGCACGATTTCACTCACCAGTTCGCCCTCGACGGACTCGAGCCGGGCCAGCGCTACCGGGTGACTCTCGAGGCTCGCGAGGGGCCCGGGGCGAAGATCTCGGACACCGCACAGGGCAGTTTTCGGACACCCTCGGCCGCCGACACGCCCCAGGATGTCACCTTCACCGTGGTCACCGGCCAGTCCTACTGGGATCTCGACGACCCCTCCGGCTACCACATCTATCCGGTGATGGCCCGCCTGAAGCCTCAGTTCATCGTCCCCACCGGCGACACGGTGTACCTGGACAGCGAGGAGCCTCGAGCACGGACCATCGGCCTGGCCCGATTTCACTGGCACCGCATGTACTCGCTGCCCCGACACGTTGCCTTCCACCGCAAGGTGCCCGGTTACTGGGAGGTCGACGATCACGACAGCTGGGTTGATGATGGCTGGCCGACGAAGAAGTCGCCCTGGATGCTGCCGCTGACCTTCGAGCAGGGCTTTGGGATCTACCGCGAGCAGGTGCCGATGGGCAAGTTGACCTACCGCACGGTTCGCTGGGGCCGCGACCTGCAG
>CAUZJR010000303.1:0-6678 GCA_963580005.1 Planctomycetota bacterium | reverse complement strand
CTCGGCCCGGAACTGGCCGACCCAGCGACGGATGTTCGCATCAGCCCCGCCTCCGGCTCCTCCAAAAAAGAAGATCGCCAACTCGGCAGTCTGCTTGTCACCGGGCACGGCCGGCAGCTTGAACTGCCCCGCCCGCAGGCGACTGCGCGGCTTCTCCTTCTGCCACGACGTCGGCACCGTCAGCGTGATGTCCCGAACCTTGACCGTGGCCGTCTTGCCAGGCTTGCCCTTCTTCAGAGCCTCCTTCTTCTCTGGCGCCGCAGCGGCCCAGAGCGAGGACACGGCCAGGGAAACTACGGCCAGCAAAACGATGGGAAGACGATGGGGCATGAGCGGAGTCCCTGGCGGGGAGAAGGGAATGAGAGGCAATGGCTGAGGGTATCTGATTCTCGAGCATCAATCGGAGGTTTGCAATGTTGCCGCGTTCACCCGTTGCGGAGCAGCTTCTTGAAACGCGACCACGGCCGCGCGTTGGCCACATGCTTCTTCTCGAGGCCCGCTCGGCGAGCCTGGCAAATGCCCCACTGCATCACGTCCATGCCGCCGGTGCTGTGTGCGTCGGTGCTGATCACGATCGGGATGCCGTGGTCGCGGGCCACCGAGGCGTGCAGGTCGTCGAGATCCAACCGGCTGGGATGCGCGTTGATCTCCATCATCACCCCGTGATCGGCCGCCGCCTTGAACAGGTCCGGGTAACTGATCTCCGCTCCAGGCCGCTTGCCGATCAAACGACCGCTGGGATGACCGATGACGTCGACATAAGGATTCCGAACCGCGGTCATCAGCCGTGCGTCGATCTGTTCGCGAGGCTGCTTCAGCCCGTAGTGCAACACCGCAATCACCCAGTCGGCCTCGGCCAGCACGTCGTCGGGCAAGTCCAGCGTCGCATCCTCCAGGATGTCGCATTCGATCCCGCACAACACCTCGATCCCCGACACGCTGCCGCGGATCTCATCGATCTGCTTCCAGTGAGCCCTCAGCCGCTTCGCATCCAGGCCACCGGCCATCGTGACCCGTTTCGAGTGATCGGTGATCGCAATGTACTTCCGCTTCCTGGCCTTAGCCGCGGCAATCATCTCCTCGATCGACGCCGTCCCATCGGTCGCCGTGGTGTGCATGTGCAGGTCGCCCCGGATGTCGGCCAGCGTGACCAGTTCGGGCAACTTCCCCGCCTCGGCCAGCTCGAACTCACCCCGGTCCTCACGCAGCTCCGGAGGAATCCACGGCAACCCGACCGCCGCGTACACGTCCTCCTCGGTCCGACCGGCCACCGCCTTGCCCGGCTCGTCCTGCTCACCCTGCTCACCCTGCTCACCCTGCTCACCCTGCTCACCCTGCTCACCCTGCTCACCCGTTTCGATAAAGACTCCGTACTCGTTCACCTTCAGCCCCCGTTCCTGGGCACGGCGGCGGACGACGATGTTGTGCTCCTTGGAGCCGGTGAAGTACTGCATCGCCGCCCCGTAGGACTCCTCGGGCACCACCCTCAGGTCCATCTCCAAACCACCCCCCTCACGCTCGAGCAGCCTCACACGCTGTTTCGTCTCGCCCTGGGCCAACACCTCATCGACCAGCTCGTGAGCCGCCAGTGCCTCCATCACCTCCGACGACTTCACCCCCTGGTCAATCGTCGCCAGCACGTCCAGGTCGCCGACGGTCTCCTTCAGCCGCCGGCTGCTGCCGGCCAGGCTGACCCGGGTCACCGAGTCCAATTCGGCAAGATCCTCGACAATCCGGTCCACCGCCACCCGCGCCGTGGACAGCCATGTGCGGGTGCTGCCCTGCCGGGCCAGTGGGATTCCCTCGAGAATCGACTGCTCGGTCTTGGCTCCAAAACCCTTCAACTCGGCAATCGCCCCCTCCGATGCCGCCGCTTCCAAAGCGTCCAGTGATTCCAGGCCCAGGTCCTTGAACAGCACACCGACCTTCTTGGGACCCAGGCCGGGGATCCGCAGCATCGCCACCACGCCCGAGGGGACCTGTTCACGGAGTTCATCGAGCTGGTCCAGCTTGCCGGTCAGGACGATCGAGGTGATCTTTTCGGACAGGTCCTTGCCGATCCCCGACAGTTCCTCGGGAGACCGCTCGGGGTCCTCGACCAGCCCCGAGATCGGCTCGGCCAGCGTCTCGATCGCCCGAGCCCCATTGCGGTGAGCCCGAACCCGGAAGGGATTGGCGCCCTGGATCTCGAGTAGATCGGCCAGGTCGACCAGCACCCTCGCCACGTCCGCGTTGCTCATCCCTCGCCCCGCCTTCGCTGCTGCACCGACACCGTTAGCGGCCGGCGATCGTGCTGCCGGGCAATTCCGACCTCAGTGACGGCCGAACGTTGATCACGCTGCGGGACACGACGATCGAGGGGAGCCCGGCGGCCTGCCGCGAGGAGCCGCGGCGTGCGAGTCGAGCTCGTGACGGGACGACGTGGTGAACCACCGGTCCGATGGCCGCCGAGTCGAGTGCCGTCGGTGACTTGTCGGTCGCCGGTTTCTTTTTCTCGGCCGGCTTCTTCACTTCGGCCGGCTTCTTTTCCTCGGCAGGCTTCTTCACTTCTGCCGGCTTCTTTGCCTCCGCGGGTTTCTTGTCATCGGCGGCCTTGGTCGAGGGCTTCACGAATTTTGGGATGACCTCGCCGGGATCCGCATCCGGATCGCTCGGCGGGCGGAGGGCTCGGGTGTCGATACCACGATCACCGGCGGCTTGGGGACCATCGACGAAAGTCCGCGCCGCGGGGGCGGCCTTCTGCCAGCCGCCACTGGCCGCTCCAGTCGACGCCGACCCGCCCGGCAAAGTGATCGGACAACCGCCGTATCCACATGGTGAGCAACCCCAGGGGGCAGCGTAGCCGCGGCCAAACGACGATCCGCACGGGCTGCAGCCAAACAGGCCTCCCAGAAGACCGAGCGGGTTGGGGATCCGCGGAAGGCAGGGAACACCACAGGGGCGGCCGTAGGGAGAACCGTAATAGGGGGCGGCGGCAACCGGCTGAGTGTAGGCACGCTGCGGAGCGACAGAGGTGTAGCCACTCGGAGGGCAACCGTAGCCGCCGTATCCCGTGGCATAACGGCCGTAGGATGCTCCGTAAGAGGCCTGATAGGGACCGTGCGAGGGGCCGAACAGCGAATCGACCAGCCAGGGGATCACTCCGGCATCAGCCGTCGAGGCTGAGACGGACACCGCCAGGACCACGCCGATTCCCAGTCTCAGTGCCCCGCAAAACTGACGAGTCCAACTCACCAGGCTGTTCGATTTCATATCGCTTCATCCTCGGGTGTGACATCTCTTCGGCACAGGACTCGAGCAGATCAACCGCGGGTGCGTCGTAACCGTTCCCATCGACACAACCGGACCGCTATCCTGCACGTCTCCTGCTGACCTATCTGTTGTACCGGTGCCCAAAGAGCAGTGTCAACAGGCGGCCGGGGCCGGTCCCGGGAGTCCCGCCACTGACCTGAAAACACCTCCCACGGTGGGCTCACGCCACGATGAAACTCGACCCGCTTCAGAGTCTTGTGCCACTCGCGGGACTCCTGGAATTCTGGGACCGCGGCTGCCAGCCCCTGGGGCCGCCCGAACCGCCTGCGGAGCCGGGTTTCAGCGGTGCGACGGTGATGCGGATCGAGACGGCTCGTGGGGCACTGGCGGTTCGAGGCTGGCCAAGCCCGGGGCTGCCGAGGCGTCGGATCGAGGGTCTGCATCGGCTGCTGGAACACGTGGCGGACACGGTGCCGGTGGCGGTGCCCCTGCAGGCCATCGGTGGCAGCCGGCTGGTGGAATGGAACAGCCACCTGTGGCAGCTGGAACCGTGGATGCCCGGAGCGGCAGATTTCCGGCTCGATCCGTCACCGGGGCGGTTGGCCGAGGCGATGGCGACGCTGGGTCGGTTTCACCTGGGTGCACGAAGATTCGTGCCCGCAGGCGACGCGTCCGAGTGGTTCGGGTCCAGCGACACGATGCCGTCTCCGACCGTCGGCGAGCGACTGCGACGACTCGCCGACTGGGAACGGGGCTGGGAGAAGTTGATCGCACGAGCCCTGCGGGCGGTATCGGGGTGGGAGAGCAAGCAGGGCCAGGAGGGTTGGTCTGATGTGATCGGAGAGATCGACAGGTTGTTTGGTCGAGGTCGTGGTTGGGTTGAGGGACAATTGAGACTACTGGAGAGCACGCTGTTTCGGTGCCAGCCGTGTCTCAGGGACGTGTGGCACGATCACCTGTTGTGGACCGGCGACGAGGTGACCGGGCTGATCGACCCGGGGAGTGCCGGTCTCGACAACGTGGCGATCGACGTGGCCCGGCTGCTGGGCAGCCTGGTCGAAGACGACAGCGAGGGATGGGGGCGTGGGCTGGAGGCCTACGAGCGTGCGGCGGGTTTGTCTCTGGAGGAGACCGGGCTGGTGACGGTACTCGACCAAAGCGGCGTGCTGCTGGCCGGAGCAGTCTGGGTCGAGCGGCTCGCCGACGGCAGGGTGTCGAGTGGTTCAGCGGTCCGAGTGCGACGTCGGCTGGAGGAAGTCGTGGTGAGAATGCGGGCGTTGGTCGAGAAGACCGGCGTGGTCTGAATCGGCTACCTGTTGTCGATTGACGAGGATCACTCGTCGTCGAAACCGCCCCGTTGCAGGTCTTCGAGAGCCTCCTCGGCGGCCCGCTTGACCCCCTCGTCGGAGTCCGTCTCGACGATCCCTCTCAGGATCTCCTCGGACCGCTCGGCCCTCAATTCTCCGATCGCCTCGGCCGCCGCGGCCCGCACCCGGTTCTTGTCGTCTGAGGTCGCCACCTGTTCGAGCACTTGCAGGTTGTGGTGGTCTCCGAGTTCTCCCAGCGCCCGGCACGACCAGACTCTCGGCAGCCACTCCTCGTCCTCGACCGCCATCCGTGCCAGTTTCGGGGCCAGTTCGGTGATCGCGGCGGCTCCGACCAGCCGCGCCGCGGGCGAGCGGGTCAGCGGGACGGGGTGGTCGAGCAGTTCTTCAACCTGTCGATGCGACTCGTCGGTGAACACGCAGGTCATTGCCAGCAGGCTGCGTTCGGCGACATTGCGGACCTTGTTGACCGGGTCGACCAGTACGGCCAGCAGCACTCGGACGGTTTCGGCGTCGGGATGAAATTCGAGTCCCGAGGCGGCCAGCACGCGGAAATCGGATTCCTCGTGCCGCAGCAGTCCCCTGAGCCGCTCAATCCCGGCCTCCTCGGGCATCCGCGCCAAGGCCTGGGCCGAGGCGGTCCGTGCCGGCGTCCCCACGTCGGGGCTGATCAGCAGTCCCGCCAGGGCCTCGGCCACCTCCGCCGCACACGATTCAGCCGCCTCGACAATCGCCTCGTTGCGAACGTCCAGGTCGGAACTGGAGAGCCGTTGCAGGAGGTCGGAATTCATGACGGGGCTTTCTCGGGTGGCGGAGGTCGGGCCTACTGCAATTTCCCTCGCCCGGCGATCTCCCACACCTCCTCGAGCACCCCCCCGCGGCAGGCGAAGAAGTGGTCGTGCAGCACGGTGGTGAAATCGGCGTAGCCGACGATCAGTTCGACCTTGTCGCCGATCGTGAGGTCCACCGCGTCGCCGACCAGGCTCAACTCGCAGTGCTCGGCGCTCATGCGAACCACCTCGGTCTCGGGGTAGTTCTTGACCAGCGGCAGGTGGGCGTCGGGGCTGAGTGTCTTGCGGCCGCTGTCGAGAACGGCGCGGTGTTTTTCGGGACGAGAGACCACGGTGGCCAGGACCGTCAGCCCGTAGTCGAGCCCGGTCACTCCCATCTGCAACTGGTACACCGGGTCGGCAAAGATCCCTCCCCCGGCCTGGAGCTCGGTCACCGCCGGGCAGTCACTGGTGTACTGGTAGCTGCCGGTGCCCCCGGCACTGACGATGTCGCAGACCAGCCCCTGGTCGCGCATCGCATCACGAGTCTCCTCGAGCAGTCTCATCGAGGCGTTGATCGCGTTGCGTTTTTCTTCGGGATCTTCCACCCGCAGCAGGTGCCCCTCGTAGCCCATGATCCCCACCAGGCTCAGCCCTTCCAACTCGGAGGCGGCCTGGGCCAGTTCCAGGGCGTCACGCCCCGGCAGCACTCCGACGCGATCCAGCCCGACGTTGACTTCCAGGATCACGCGGCAGGTGACGCCGGCCTCGGCACAGGCGGCCGCCAGGGGCTGGGCCTGGGCGAAGTGATCCAGGGCGATGATCGGATCGGCCGTCTCGCACAGCCGGGCCACTCGGCGGACTTTCGGCTCGCCGACGATCATGTTGGCGACCAGGATGTCGGTGATCCCCGCCGCGGCCATCACTTCCGCCTCGGTCACCTTGGCACAGGTCACCCCGATCGCTCCGGCTTCACGTTGCCGATGAGCAATCTGGGGGGTCTTGTGGCATTTTTCGTGAGGCCGCCACTGCTTGCCTCGTTCGGTCATGAACGAGGCCATGCTCGAGATGTTGGCCTCGAGCACGTCGAGGTTGATGCAGAGGCTGGGGGTATCGAGATCGGCTTGTGGGGTGCCGGGAGCCGGAAGAGTGCTCATTGTGCTGGGGGCTCAACTGGAGTCTGGGGACGAGTGGGATCCGAGGACCATGATAGCCGACCGGTGGTGCCGACGGAATCGGTCGAGGGGTCAGAGAGTGATTCCTGGAATTACTTGCGTCCGACGGTTGACAGCCACCGGCGTGCTGATACGATGTCTCGACGCGCGTCTCAT
>CAUZJR010000302.1:0-6714 GCA_963580005.1 Planctomycetota bacterium | reverse complement strand
AGCCGGGCGATTTCCCATCCCATCTCCGCGGCCTGGCTCCTCCGCGGATCGGCCGGCCTGTGGAGGGTGACCTGGATCGCCTGTGCAGCCAGTTGGTGTCGATGGGACTGCGTGAGGAGTCTGGGGCTGGGGTTGGGGCGGGGTCGGGTGTCCATTCTCGGATCGTCTCGCTGGTCGAGCGTCAGGTGCTCCGCCAGGTGCTGCATGCATGCGGCGGTGTACAGACCAAGGCGGCGGCTCGGCTGGGCATCAATCGGAATACGCTGCACAAGAAGATCACCGAGTATGGTCTCGAGGGAGATGTCCGGTGAGCGGGGGAAGGGACTGGCTGCGGAGTCGCCCCCGGCGGCGCAGGTGCCTGTCCCCGACTTCGTGGGGATCTTGGGTCTTGTGCTTGTGAGCTTGGGACAGGCACCCCTGCCCCGAGGGGGGCAGTTGAGCCAGTCCCCGGGGGAAGGGGTTTTGCCGGTCAATCGGTACAGGCCGATTTACCGACACAGCGGGGGAAGTCGTCAGAGGGCGATGGTGGTCGTTACGACGGGTACGACCCGAGGACCGGACGCAACGGTTGCTCTGGGAAGGGGGGTGCAGGAGCCGATGAGCGTGGGGAATTGGGCGAAAGGGGGTAAGCGTCGCGGATTTTTCTTCTCGCCATTCCGAGAAACGAGTTACAATGGCTGGGGAGAATCCGGTTTCGTTCGAGACCATTCTCTCCGCGGGCCATCCCGTCCGTTTGACCAATCTGAGACATCTCGCTGAATCATCAAGTCAGGTCGACAGGTTCGAGAGGTTCGAACGATGTGGACACCCATCGAGATCGTCTCGCCTTTGAACTCGGGAGTTTCGGCATGCGGTTGAGAAGCACAGTGGCCTTGTGGGCAGCCCTGGTCCTGGTGACCTCCTCGACGGCGACATTCGCTGCGGCGGTTGTGGCTCAGAAGTCCGTCGACGTCGTGCGGTACACGGCCCCAGACGGCGAGACCTACTTCGCTCTGCCGTTGGTGGCTCCTGGGGCGTCGGACACATCGGGGGCGGATACCGCCCGCGACGTGGTGATCCTGATCGACACCTCGGCCAGCCAGACCGGCTCGCATCGCGTGCAGTCGCTGGCCGTGCTCGAGGATGTACTCGGTTCGCTGGGGACATCCGACCGGGTCCGCCTGTTTGCCGTTGACGTGCAGGCGACGTCGTTGACTGCCAAGTGGTCGCGTGCCGATTCGAAGACGGTTCGCGAGTCGGTTGCTCGTTTGCGTCGTCGTGCTCCGTTGGGTGCGACTCGATTGGTCCCGGCCCTGGAAGCGGCCGCGCAGGCCATTTCGGGCGTATCCGACGTATCCGAAAAACGATCCGGCAGCGTGCTGTACATTGGCGACGGCATGAGCAGTGCCGAGTTGGTCGATGTTGCCGACATGAAGAAGATGCTCGTGCGGTTCCGCAACCGCCACGTACCAATTCACAGTTACGGCGTTGGTCCTCGACTCGACCTGCAGGTGCTGGGCGTGATGGCTCAGCAGACCGGCGGCACGGTGTTGGTGGATCGCGGTCGCGAGAGCGACAGCAAGGGTGTGGGCCGTCGCGTGGCTCGTGCGATTCACGCCCCGGTGACGTATCCGGTGAAGGTGAGTGCTCCGGAGGGGATCACGTTGTTGCCGAGTCAGCCTCTGCCACTGCGTTCTGATCGCCAGACGATTTACGTGGGACGGGGACAGCTTGAGACGGGCACGATCGTGTCGGGCTGGCTGGCCAATGCCGATGGAGCTGCCGACGTGCAGTGGCGGGTCGGTGAGTTGTCGGCCGAGGCGGGCAACGCCTTTCTGGCCACTCTGTTCCGCGGTGCCGAGTCGAATGGCGGATTCACCGTGGCGTTGGCCGGTGACGAGATGCTGAAGACGGCCCGTCACGAGTTCGATTCGCACCTCGACAGCATGCTCCGCCAGGGCGAAGCTGCTCTGCGGTTCCGCAACTTCGACGAAGCCGAGCGAGTGGGCCTGGCCGTCCGCGGACTCGATCCCGACAACGTGCGTGCCGCAGCACTGCTGGGTGCCAGCGAAACGGTCCAGGCCAAGACGGCCGGCCGGATCGGCGACATCACACTTGCCGCACAGCCAGCCGCACAGCCAGCCGCACAACCGGCTGCTCAGCCAGCTGCACAACCGGCGGGCGCCGAGGCGACCGATCCGATTCAGCAGGCTGAGGAGGAGATCCTGATCCGGACTCAGAAGCTGCAGTTGCAGGTCGAGCGGTTGCTCGAGGAGTCTCGGGCGCGTGCTACGAGTGAGCCTCAGGCGGCCCTGACCCAGATCAAGCGTGGCCTGGGCACGGTCCGCGGCACGACCGACATCGACCCGGCCATCCGTACAGAATTGCTGCGTCGTCTCTCGAACCTGAAGCGGTTCGTGGAGGTTTCTGAGGAGCATTTCGAGCGTCAGCGTCAGGAGCGTCAGCAGACGGTGGCGGCTCGCGAGAGTCAGTTGCGGATCGAGACCGATCTGGAACGAGACGACGAGCGGTTGAAGAGGTTGCTCAAGGAAGTGGCTCACCTGTTGTACGTCGAGGCTCCTCGAGGCAATCGCGATGCATTTGCCGAGGCCGAGGACGTGGCGCAGCGGGCCGTGGAACTGCGGCCTGGCGACGGTGCGGCGACTGCCGCGAGGTTTTCGGCCGAGGCGGCTCACCAGCTCGACATGGCCTACCACCTCCGCAACCTGCGGGCCGACCGGTTCCTGAGCGTACTCGAGCAGGTCGAGTTCTCTCATGTGCCCTTCCCCGACGAGCCTCCGATCCGGTACCCCGACGCAGCGGTCTGGCGTCGGTTGACCGAGGAACGCAAGAAGTGGGCCAGCGTCGACCTGCACAATTACAGCAAGGTCGAGGAACGGATCATCCGGGCCCTGGACGACGAGACCGAGTTTGAATTCGTCGACCTGCCGCTGCGGGATGTCGTTGACTACCTCAAGCAGCAGCACAACATCCAGATCATCCTCGACGACCAGGCGTTGCTCGACGAGGGGATCCAGCCCGATGAGCCGATCAACATCTCGCTCTCAGGCATCTCGCTGCGTAGTGCCCTCAAGATCATCCTCGAGCCGCTGGCCCTGACCTACGTCATCCAGGACGAAGTGATGCGGATCACGACCGAGACGAAGGCCGAGGAGATGATGAGCACGCGTGTGTACCCGGTCGCCGACCTGGTCATCCCGGTTGAGACGCCCCAGGGTGGTGGTGGTTCGGGCCAGATGGGCGGCGGCGGTGGTGGCATGGGTGGCGGCGGCGGCGGCGGCATGGGCGGCGGCATGGGCGGCGGTGGTGGCATGGGTGGTGGTGGTGGCGGGATGGGCATGATGAGTGTCCCGCCGCTGCGGCGCTCGACTGAGGCCCAGGCCTCGGGCAAGCGTCCCGTGTTCAACAACGCCTCGCTGAAGCGATCGGCCGGTAAAAAAAAACGGGTGCTCCGCTAGAGCGGGCCGCCCCGAACCCCCAGCCTTCCCAGCCTCGCAAGTCCGCGGGCCGCACTCGGCCCGCGGCGAAGCCCGACGGTAAGAAGGCAACCAAGCCGGTCGTCAAGCCGGCTGCGAAAGCTGCTGCCGGTTCCGGCCGGGGTCTCTTCGATTCCCGCAGCGAGCTCAAGGTGGATCTCGACTCGGGGACTCCCGAGCAGGTCTGGCGTGCTTTTTTTGCCAAGCAGCGTCCTTCGCCGACCGCGTTGACGACTCTGGTGTTGCGGCTGCATCAGCAGCGGAAGCACGAGCACGTGATGGCTGCGATCAACGAGGCGTTGATTGCCGGTCAGTCTCAGCCGTGGATGTACGACGTCCTGGCGATGTCGATGCAGATCACCGGTCGTCCGCAGGCACAGATCGAGCGGGTGCTGTTGTCGCGGGTGGACTTCACTGTAGCTGATGTTTCCAACATGCTGTTTTCTGCTGCCTACCTGGTCCGATTCGGGGCCACCGATCGGGCACTGACGCTGTACCGGCAGGCATCACGGATGGCTCCGACGCGTCCCGAGCCGTACGCGTTGGGTTTGAAGTTGGCCGAGCGAATCGGGGACCACGATGCGATCCAGTGGGCATCGACGGGCATCCTGACCTACACGTGGGGATCGGATTACCGTCGTCGTCACCGCGAGGCGGTCGGTGCGTCGCGTGATGCGGTGCTCGAGTTGCGGAAGGCGGGCGAGGAGAAGCGTGCCGACGAGTTGGAGGAGGCTGTGGCGGCCGCCCGCCAGCGGGACCTGGTTCTGACTCTATCGTGGAGCGGTCCCGGGGAACTGGATCTGCAGGTCGAGGAGCCTCTGGGCACCGTCTGCCATTTCGATGCCCGCCAGACTCGTTCCGGGGGCGTGCTGGTCCACGACGGCTTCGGGCCTCTGCAGCGGAATTGTTACGAGGAGTACGTCTGTGCGTTCGCGGCGGCCGGCGAGTACCGGCTCACGGTCAGCCATGTCGACGGTGACATCGTGGGCAAGCGGGCCCAGTTGCGGGTTCGTCGCTATGTGGGGACCGAGTTCGAGCAGAGTCACGTGCATCCGGTTGTCTTTGACAGCCGGAAGAAGGTGGTACGTCTGAGTCTCCGCAAGGGTCGTCGCGAGAAGCTCTCGGACCCCCTGCCCCGCACCAGCAGCGACTTTGCCAATGCGCGGCGAGGCCGACCTGGCAGTCGCCGCTTCCGGTTTGGGCCGACCGCTGAGCGTCGCGAGGGAGCAGGCCCCGGCGTGGGATACACTCCCGTGGTCCAGATGCTCTCCGAGGGCGTGGCCAGCACGACCCTGGCGGTTGTATCAGGCGACCGTCGCTACGTGCGGCTGACCGTCAACGCGGTCTTCACCAGCATCATCGACGTGGCCACGTTCAGTTTCCGGCGTTAGCCGGTTACGTCGAGGTGAGTCACTTCGGCGGAGCTGGCGGCGGTGGCCCGAGGCCGGTGATATTCATCGCGCGGGCCTGTCGGCTGGCGAGGTCGACGGTGACGATGCGGTGGTTGTTGGTATCGGCGATGAACAGCGTCTGGCCGTGGACGGCCACACCGGCGGGTTCGTGCAGTTGGAGAGGTTCGAGCGAGTTTCCTCGTCGTCGTTGTCCGGCGAGAGTCACGCAGCTGCGGGCGGCGGGGTCGACGAGCTTGATCTTGTGGTTGTAGGTGTCGGCGACGTAGATCTTGCCATCGGCGAAGGCCACGCCGATGGGGTGCTGCAGTCTCACGGCCGAGCCCACACCATCCCGGTCTCCGAAGGCGAAGAGGCTCTTGAACATCGGCAGTCCGGTGGTTCCGACCAGGGTCCCCACGGCGTTTCCCGGCGGCAGCGTAACGGCTCTGAGGCTGCTGCCCTCGCTGTCGACGACGAACAGGTACTTTCCGTCGGTGGCCAGCCCGCTGGGTTGAGCCAGGCACGACTTGGCCAGGCTCCCGTCCTTGACGTCCTCGACCCCGTTCCCGGCATAGGGTGCGATGGAGTTGGCCGAGAGGTTGAGCACGGCGAGCTGGTGGGTGCCGGCCATGGCGATGTAGAGCCGACCGGAGACCAGTGCGAGGTCCCAGGGGTTGGACAGTGCGTAGCGAGTGGGGTTGGAACTGCGACCTCGCAGGGTGCTGTAGCTGGTCAGCATCTTGCCGGTGCCGGCGATCGTGGTGACGAGTCCTGCCTTGAGATCGACCTTGCGGACCATGTGGTTGAGGTTGTCGGCGACGTAGAGCGTATCGCCATCGAGCACCATGCCCTGGGGGTCCTGGAATCGAGCCTCGCCCAGTGGCCCGTCCTGGTGTCCGGGGCGTCCGGAACCGATCAGGGTGGCCTGTGAGCCGCTGGGGTCGGTGACGATCAGTCGGTGGTGGCCGCTGTCGGCGATGACGATCCGTTTCCCGATCGGGTCGATGATCACCTTTCCGGGAAATCTCATCGGGGTCCGCGGCTGCTTGTCGGCTTCGAGGTCCCAGCGGATCGGTTTTTCGTTGAGCGTGCCTTTTTTCCGGTGGATCCGCACCTGCAGGGCGACCGCCTTGTCGACCACGTCAAACGGCGCCTCGCCTCGCCGCCACGCACAGATCTTGCCCTCGGGGTCGATCAGGTACAGCGACGGCCAGAAGTTGATCTTGTAGCGACGCCAGATGGTCTTGGAGCTGTCGCTGACGACCGGGTGCGAGATGTCGTACCTCAGCACGGCGCGACGCAGGTTTTCGATATCCCGCTCGGTGGTGAACTTGGGCGAGTGGACTCCGATCACGACCAGTTGGTTGGGGTATTTCGCCTCGAGTTTCTTGAGCGTGGGGAGGATGTGGATGCAGTTGATGCAGCAGTAGGTCCAGAAATCGAGCAGGACGATCTTGCCGCGGAGATCTCGGAGATCGATATTCCGCGACGTGTTGAGCCAGCCGGTACCACCGGCCAGCGACGGCGCCGGGTAGGGTTTCTGCTGGGCGTGGGCGACCGGCGGAGCGGATCCGCCCAGCACGATGGCCAGGACCAGCGGAATCACCAGTGCCAGTCGTCGTCTCACGGCGTGCATGCTCTCAATCCGGTTCCGCGGGTCCGTTTCGCTGCCTGGATTCTACCCGAGAAGAACCTGAAGTGAGAAGCCGTACTAACGGGCCTTCGGCCGACTTGAGCTTCGGCGGATCAGTCCGGGCGTGACATCGACATCGAGTTCTGCGGAGTGCCCCTGATCGAGTCGTTCCCAGCCCAGCGCGGCCATCGCGGCGTTGTCGGTGCAGAGATCC
>CAUZJR010000301.1:0-6727 GCA_963580005.1 Planctomycetota bacterium | reverse complement strand
CGATGCAGGCGTTGATCGCCCGGCTGATCCGGCCCGGCCGTGATCGTCGGCATGGCCAGCAGTTAACCTGTGGTCTGGGCCTGGCCGTTTTCTTCGACGACTACGCCAACACGCTGGTGGTGGGCACCTCGATGCGTCCGATCACCGACCGTCTGAAGATCTCGCGAGAAAAGCTCGCTTTCCTGATCGATGCCACCGCGGCCCCCGTGGCCGGCTTGGCGGTGATCTCGACCTGGGTCGCGTTCGAGGTTGGTGAGATCCAGTCGGCCTTCCGATTGGAAGCGGGCCAACAGGTGAATGCCTACTGGATATTTGTGCAGACCCTTCCCTACCGGTTCTATTCGATCCTGTTGTTGGTCTTCGTCTGGACGGTGGCTCGCAGCGGCCGCGACTTCGGGCCGATGGCTCGTGCCGAACACCGCGCCGTCTCAACCGGTGCGGTGTCGCGTGTCGGGAGTGCGGCTGCTGTGGCAATGGACGAACTGCCCGAAGGGGTCAAGCGGCGTGGGCTGGCCGTCAACGCGGTGGTGCCGTTGCTGGGCCTGGTCGTGGTGCTGGTGGCGGGTCTGTGCGTGCTGGGCGGCGATCTGGCCCTGGAGGTGATGCTGGCGGCGTCGGTGCTGGCGTCGCTGGTGAGCGTGGTGCTGACACTGGCCACCGGGGCGCTCTCGTTCCGAGAAACTCTCGTCGGCTGGTACCTCGGAGGGTCCAGCATGTTCGCAGCACTGTGGATCCTCGTGCTGGCCTGGGGCCTGGGCGCGGTGTGTGGCCGGGAGGCGTTGGGCACGGGGACCTACCTGGCGGAATTGGCCGGACAGAGCCTTCCGGTGGAGCTGATGCCGGCCCTCTCGTTTGTCCTCGCCGCGGGCATCGCCCTGGCCACGGGAAGTTCCTTTTCGACGATGACCCTGCTGATTCCGATCTCGGTGGGCATGACCTGGAATCTGCTCGAAGCCCCGGTGGTCGACGATCCGCTGATGCTGGGTGCCCTGGGAGCCGTTCTTGCCGGGGCCATCTTCGGAGACCATTGCTCACCGATTTCTGATACCACGGTCCTCTCGTCGGCTGCCTCCGGCTGTGACCACCTCGATCACGTCGCCACCCAGGCCCCCTACGCCTTCGCGATCGCGATCGCATCGCTGCTGGTCGGATATGTTCCGATCGGCTGGGGCGTCCCGGTGGTGATCTGCCTGCCGGCTGGACTGGCCGTGGCCATCGCCATTCCACTCGTGCTCGGCCGATTGCCCGGCGAGCCTCACGTCCAAGAGATGCAGCAGGGGCAGCAGGGGCAGGCAGAGGTGGTGGTCGATCCCGAGTGAGTTCCGTCTCGAGGCAGCCGGTGCCTACGACCGGCGTAGCCGTCAGGCTCGGACTAACCGGCCCGTCTTGCCTCGATTCTCCCGGCAAACTCGACCCAGTCCACCGTGTCTGCCATCGCCTCGGTTACGTTGAAGCCAGCGTTTCACCGGGCCCGACCCGAGACATGGTCTTCGATCGAGTGTGTCATGAGCAGATTGACAGGCATCTTCACTCCGAACCTCGTTCCGCTGGACCAGCGGGGTGAGATCAACGAATCGGAACTGCGGCGGTACGTCGACTGGCTGATCGACCGCGGTGTTCACGGCCTGTATCCCAACGGATCGACCGGTGAATTCACTCGCTTCACGGTCGAGGAGCGGCGTCGGATTGTCGAGATCATTGCCGACCAGGTGGATGGTCGGGTGCCGATCCTGGCGGGAGCGGCCGAGGCGAATGTTCGCGAGACGGTGGCGGCGTGTGAGTACTACCACGGGCTGGGAGTCCGGGCCGTGGCGATTGTCGCTCCGTTTTACTACCAGTTGGGCCCCGAGGCGGTTTACGCCTACTTCAAGGAGATCGCTCGCAACACTCCGGTGGATGTCACGCTCTACAACATCCCCATGTTCGCCTCCCCGATCGATGTCGCCACGGTCTGCCGGCTGGCCGAGGAGTGCGAGAAGGTGGTGGCGATCAAGGATTCCAGCGGCGACCTGCCTCACATGATCCGCATGATGCAGGCCGTGCGGCCGATTCGGCCCGAGTTCTCGTTTCTGACCGGTTGGGATGCGTCGCTGATGCTGATGCTGCTGGCCGGTTGCGACGGCGGCACAAATGCCAGTTCGGGAGTTGTGCCCGAGGTGACTCGTAAGCTCTACGAGCTGACGCTTGCCGGGAAACTCGACGAAGCCCGGCAGGTCCAGTATTCGCTCGTGACGCTCTTTGATGCGATGATCCAGGGCCCCGAGTTCCCGGACGGGTTCCGCCTGGGTGCGTCGTTGCGAGGCTTCCGGATGGGCCAGGGCCGTCAGCCCCAGACATCCGCGCTGGCCAGCGATCTCGAGACACTCAGCGTCACACTGCAGGGCCTGTTGACCGAGCAGGGGTGCGGTTCCGAGCCGGGCCAATCAGACGGGTCGGGTTCGGCCGATGTGAGTGATCTGGTCGAGACGATCATGGGCGAATTGAAGCGACGTGGCGTGGCGTTGGTCTAGCCCGCCTGCGGCGGATTCAGGCCAGGGCGGCCCGATAGATTGCGGCTCCGGCCTCGAGCGCCTCGCCGATGCGGGCAGGGTCCTTGCCACCGGCCTCGGCAAGGTCCGGTCGTCCGCCCCCTCCGCCACCGACTGCCTGTGCTGCGGCCCGGACACAGTCTCCGGCGTTCAGGCCTCTCTCGATCAACTCGGGGCTGACCGCAGCCGTCAGTGCGACCTTGCCATCGACCTCGGCCGCCACGATCAGTGCCACCGGCGAGGCCTTGTCGCGTAACTGGTCGGCGAAGTCTCTCAGCCCGTCCCGGTCGACTCCCTCGGCCCGGTGTGCCACGATCCTCACCCCGTCGATCACCTCGGCCTCCTCGATCAACGAATCGGCGGTGCCGGCGATGGCCGAGCGGCTGTGCTGCTGCAGCTGTTTGCCGACCTCCTTGAGGTCTTTCTGCAGCCGTTGGACTCGTCCCAGCAGCTCGTCGGGGGGTGCCTTGAGAGCCAGTGAGAGTTCCTTGACGATCGACTCGGTCTGTCGAACCTGCTCGAGTGCCCTGGGTCCGGTCAGAGCCGAGATCCGCCTGACTCCCTTGGCGACCGGGTCTTCGGAGATGACCCGGCACAACCCCACCTGCCCGGTGTTCTCGAGGTGCGTGCCTCCACACAGCTCGGTGCTGAAGTCGCCCATCTGTACCACTCGAACATGGTCGGGATATTTTTCGCCGAAGAGTGCCATGGCACCGGCTTCGCGTGCGTCCTCGAGCGCCATGATCTCGGTCGACACCCCCGCACCCTCGGCCACTCGAGTGTTGATCACGTCCTCGATGCGGCGGATCTCGTCTGAGGTCACCGGCTGCTTGTGGGCAAAGTCGAATCTCAGGGCGTCCTGTTCGACCTTCGACCCGCGTTGCATCGCGTTGTCGCCGAGCACGGTGTGCAGTGCGTGGTGCAGGAGGTGGGTGGCCGAGTGGGCTCGACGGATCCCCGCTCGACGTCCCTCGTCGACAAGGGTATTCAACTGGCTGCCAGGTGTGAGTGTTCCGGATTCGAGGAAACCGATGTGCAGCAGCAGCTCTCCATCCCTCTGCGTGTCGGTGACCTGGAACACGGTTTGGTCACCCTCGAGTCGCCCGACATCGCCCACCTGGCCTCCGGCTTCTCCGTAGAAGGGTGTTCGATCGAGCACGACGGCGGCGACGGCTGCCTCACCCGTCTGTGCCCACTCCTCGACCAGAACTCCGTTGGCGATCACGCCCTCGACCCGTGCCGGGTGCCGGGTCGATTCGTACCCGTCGAACTCGGTTCCTCCGCTGCTGTTGCGAAGTTCATCGAGTGGTCCGGTGGCCATCACGCTATCGAGGAAAGCGCCCGAGCCGCTGCCGGCCATGTGCTGTTTCATGCATGCGTCGAATTGTTCTCTGTCGACGGTCATCCCGGCCCGCGTGGCCAGGGCCTCGGTCAGCTCGACCAGGAACCCGTCGGTCTGGTGCAGGTCGAAGGCCTCGTCGCCGGAAATCACGCTGCGTCCCTGCGACTCGGCCGTCTCGGCCAGCTTCTGAAATTTGCCGACTCCCCGTTCGACGATGTCCAGGAACTGGTTCTCTTCCTCGAGCACGACGTTGGCGACCGGTTCGGCTGACCGGGCGAGGTCGGGATAGGCGGACTCCATGGCGGTGACGACCGCCGGGACCAGCTGGTGCAGGAAGGGCTCGTGCCGACCCAGCAGGTAGCCCTCGAGCAAGGCCCGTCTCAGCAGCTGTCGCACGACGTAACTCTGCTTGTCGTTCCCCGGCTCGACTCCCTCGTGGATGCAAAAGGTGACCGCTCGAACATGGTCGGCGATCCGCCGCAGCGGTCGCCCGGTCTCGGCGTCGAATGAGTAGTCGTGGCCCACCACCTCGCCGGCTGCCTCGCACAGCCCACGCATGATGTCGATCTCGAAATTGCTGCTGACCCCCTGCATGACGGCTGCCATCCGTTCGAGACCCATGCCGGTGTCGATGTTCTGCTTGGGCAGCGGCTGCAGGTTGTCGGGGGGATCGCCGACGCGATTGAACTGGGTGAAGACCAGGTTCCAGATCTCAACCGGCTCGCCCACGCCTGTGTCGAAGAAGATCTCGCTGCAGGGTCCGCAGACTCCGTCGGGACCGTTTGAGGGTGATCCGGCGGGCCAGAAGTTTTCATACTCGTCATCCCGCCGCACCCGCGACTCGGGCAGCCCGATCTCCTCGTTCCAGATCCGGAACGCCTCGTCGTCTTCGTGGAAGACTGTGGCGGTGAGTCGATCGGGGTCGAGGGCCATCCAGTCGTTGCCGGTGAGGAACTCCCAGGCCCAGTGGATGGCTTCGGTCTTGAAGTAGTCGCCGAAGGAGAAGTTCCCCAGCATTTCGAAGAAGGTGTGGTGGTAAGCGGTGAGGCCGACGTTGCTGATGTCGCCGGTTCTGAGGCACATCTGGCAGGTTGCGGCGCGGGTGAAGTCGAGTGAACCGATGCCCAGGAACTGGTTCTTGAACTGGTTCATCCCGGCCGGCGTAAACAGCACGGTCGGGTCCTCCGGCGGCACCAGCACGTCGCTGGGGCGGCGGGTGTGTCCCTTGGACTCGAAGAACGCGAGGTAGGTCTCGCGGATTTCATCAGTTTTCATCGGCGAGTGCGTCGGCTGAATCGGGGCAGGGCGGGCTGACTCGGTTGGTTCCGGCTGAACTGAAGCGTGTGGTCACGGTTTCAGTGTCACCCGTCGTCCATCGAGTAGTTTTAGCGATACGCTGTCGCGGCGGGAATCGACCGTCTTGAAGAATTCGGCGGGAGTCTCGGCTGGTCGCCCGGCGACGGTTTCGATGAAGTCGCCCGCTTCGATCCCGGCCTCGTCGGCGGGGCTGCCGGGTTGGACGGAGGTGACGACGACCGCTCGAGGAAACTCGAACGACTCGGGCACGAATCTCAGTCGGCCAGTCGGGTAGTCGATCTCGATCCCCCGCCAGATCGGGTGCCGTTTTCTGGACGCGATCATGCCACTGCGGTCTGGCAGAGGCCATTTGCCGAGAGTCACGCTGACCCGGACCTGGCGCCGCGTGGATTCTCGCCACAACTCGAGGGTCAGCTTGCCGCCGGGCCCGATCAGCTCGACCTGCCTCATCAGTTCATAGCGGCCCAGCACCGGCTGTTTGTCGACGGCGAGGATCAGGTCTCCGCCGCGGATCCCGGCCCGCTGGGCCGGTGATCCTCGAAAGACGCGTGCTGCCCGGGCCGCTCGAGGCTGCTTGAAGGTGCCGTTGTAGCCATTGAGTTGTGCGGTCGAGACATCCTCGGGCTGGACGCCCAGGAAACCGTACTCGACCTCGAGCCCTTTTCTGAGTGAATCGATGATCCGAACGAAGGGCTTATCGAAGGGAATCGCGAAGCCGGCGGAGGTCTCGATGTCATCTCGTGGCGTGATCGAGGTGGTCAGTGCCAGCAGGCGTCCGTCGAGGTCCAGCACGGGGCCTCCGCTGGTGCCGTGCTTGAGCCGGGTGTCGAGTTGCAGCAGGGTGCCCAGCCGGTGGATCGACCCGCCGGCCCTCTGCAGGCCTTCACGAGTCCGGGGCCGTGCGAGGGCCTGTCGGCGGGTGTTGGAGATCAGCGCCCAGCCGACGCTGGCCGAACCGTCGCGGGCGATGGCAAACGGGTTCCCCAGCAGCAGGACGAAGCGGCCTTTTCGAGGTGTGGGGGTGGCGGTGATCGCCAGCGGCTTCAGCGACCGGGGGGTGAGGCCGGCCTGCATGAGATCAGCGGGGTCCAGTTCGAGCACGGCCAGATCGCTGCGGGGGTCGGCCGCCAGGATCCGCGCCGGGCAGCCCCGACGGTTGGCGAATCTCACGTGCAGTCGCTGGCGGGACACTCCAGCGGCCGCCGAAGGCCTCGCCAGCGGACCACCTCGAACCACGTGAAAACAGGTCAGCACCAGCCGCCGGGCGGGGTCCGACGGATCCGAAACCACGATCCCGGTGCCGTACTCGTTGGGAATGAAGTCCGGGTGGTTCGGGTCGACGCTGTTGGCAGACCCGCTCTGTCGGGCAGCGGGTACAGCCGGTTGAGCGGGGTTGGCATCGGACCCCGGCAGTCGATAGCGTGCGATCGCCACGACCGAGCCTTCGACTCGACGAGTCACCTCGACCAACGACCGCTCGAGCCTCAACAGGCCCGCGGCCCCGGACTTGTCTTGGGCCGAGACGTTCGAGCAGGTGAGC
>CAUZJR010000300.1:0-6770 GCA_963580005.1 Planctomycetota bacterium | reverse complement strand
GCGGTTGATCGCCAATTCAAAGATACGCTCGGCCTGTGCTCGGGGGTTGTCGGGGACCTCCTTGGCGACACGTTCGGCAAACCGCCTTCCCTGGCGGATCACGAAGGTATTGTTCATCAGGGCCAGTGCCTGCGAGGGAGTGACGGTGTTCTGTCGGCTCGGGGTGGCGACCGAGGGGGAGGGGCAATCGAAGCAATCCAGCAGCGGGTCTCGACCGGTGATCACGTTGGCGCGGTAGACGGTTCGCCGGTTGTAGGCCGCCTCATCGCTGTCGAAGAGGTGGTAGAAGTGCGTGTTGAAGACGGTGACGGTGAAAGGGCGGATGCTGGGTCCGTGCATCGAGGTGTTCAATTCACCGCTGACGGCCAGCATCGCATCCCGAATCACCTCGGCCTCGTGCCGCCTCGGCAGAAATCTCCATAGCCACCGATTCTCGGCATCCCGCCTGAACGCCTCGACCCGCGAACCGGAAGCCTGTCGGTAGGTGGCCGAGAGCACGATCTGGCGGTGGAGGTGCTTGAGACTCCAGCCCGAGTCGATCAACTCGGAGGCAAGCCAATCGAGCAGGCGAGGGTGAGAGGGTCGACCTCCGTTGAAGCCCAGGTCACTGGCAGTACGAACCAACCCGGCACCGAAGTGGAACTGCCAGATGCGGTTGGCCAGGACGCGGGCGGTCAGCGGGTTGTGGGGACTGGCGACCCAGTCAGCAAATCGCCGCCGCCGTTGAGCCTCGGGGGACTTGGCCGACAGCCCCAGGTCTCCACTGTGTCGTGCCAGCGACGAGAGTCCCCTGGGCAGGACACGTGCTGCGGGCCTGGTCGTGTCGCCGCGGAGCAGGATGTGAGTCGGCCCGGGTTGCCGTCGGAATCCGATGTAGCCTCGTTGAGGATCGAGAGTGGCCAGCTGCATTTCGAGGCGTCGTCGGGTCTCGGTCAGTTCACCCAGCCGTTTCTTGGCCACGTCAGTCTGCAGTTTTCGTGATCCGGCCGAGCGGTCCAGGAAGCGACCGTCGACGACTTTGTCGAAGTCCCAGAGTGCAACGGTCTGTGCGTCGGCCTGGAATGGTCCGGGGTCTGCCTGTGTGATCGGGCGGATGACGTTTGAGATCCGCACGTCGTCGACGGCTCCGTCGCATCCGACCGGTTCGGGGATGTAGCCGCCCAGGTCGAGTGTTCCCAGCGGGCCGGGTTTTGCCGTGCGGGTCAGGGCCTGCTCCCTGACCAGCTTGCCGTCGACAAACATCCGAACCCGCTTGCCATCGAACTGCATCGCCAGGTAGTGCCATTCTCCGTCGGTGATGATGGCGTCAGAGCGGATGGTGTTGGGCTCGTAGCCTGGCATGTAGACGCTGTAATCGCCCTTGCCGGCAAACGAGTACATTTCCCAGTGCTCACCCGACGACTTCAGGTTGTTGGCCACAAAGACGTTGAACTTCGACCGGGATCGTGCCAGCGCAAAGCACTCGACGGTCAGCGGCGGCTTGTGAAAGGCGTTCCGTGAGGGGAGCGAGGCGTGGGTCTGGGTGGCATCGAGTGCCTGGCCGTGTCGGCCGGGCAGCAGGGTGGCGTGTGGTTGGCTGCCGGGCTTGAGCATGGCGTCTGCGGGGAGCAGTTGGCGGGTCTCTGCGATGTGCGTCTTGATCGCGTCCTGGCGTTTCAGCAGGGGAGCCCTGGCGGCGTCCAGGGTTTTGGTCTCGGCGGGGGTGGCCAGCGGACGGTTGCCCGGCTTGCTTCCCTGGCTGTGTTCGACTCCGTCAAAGACGGCCCTCACTCGGTAGTAGTCGGCCTGGGGCAGTGGGTCGAACTTGTGGTCGTGGCACCGGCAGCAGTGCACGGTCAGTCCCAGGAAGGTGCCCGAGACGGTGGCGATCATCTCGGCGAGTTCTTCCTCGCGGGCCCGCCGCATTTCGCTCTTGCTCGAACCCACCTTCTGCACCTCGTCCCATTCACCCGAGACCAGGAACCCGGTGGCGGCGATGCTGGTTTGATCGGCATCGGGCAGCACATCACCGGCAATCTGTTGGCGAACGAAGCGGTCGTAGGGCAGGTCGGCGTTGAAGCTGTTGATGACGTAGTCGCGATAGGGCCACGAGAAGGCACGGAACTTGTCGTGCTCGAAACCGTCGCTCTCGGTGTACCCGATCACGTCCAGCCAGTGGCGTCCCCAGCGTTGGCCGTAATGGGGTGAGGCGAGCAGTCGCTCGACCAGGCGGGCCTCGGCTCCCGGGTCGGTGTCCTGCAGGTAGGCCCGTGCCTGCCCGGGCGTGGGGGGCAGTCCGAGCAGGTCGAAGGTGACCCGCCGCAGAAAGGTGCGTCGGCTGGCCGGTGGATTCGGATCGAGCCGCTGTTTGGCCAGCTTGGCCTCGATGAATCGGTCCACCGGACTGGTGGCTCTCGAGGATCGCGGCGTTGGCGGCATGGGTCGCGTGATCGGTTGCAGCGACCACCAGTCGCGCCCGGCGCGGCGATCGGTCGTGACATCAAAGCGGTCGATCACAACCGAGCGTGGCCAGCGGGCTCCCTGGTCGATCCATCTCGCGAGCACGGCCAGGTCGCGAATCGAAGGGCGGGGCGTCTTGCCCTTGGGCGGCATCGAGCCGTTCTTGAGCCGCACGAAGAGCGGGCTGGTGCTCGAGCGGCCGGCGACGATTCGAGGTCCGTCGTCGCCGTTGGCCATTGCGGTCTTGGCCGAGGTCAGGTCGAAACCTCCCTTGGCGTCGGTCCTGTTGTGACAACCGAGGCACTGGGAACGCAGGATCGGCGCGACATCCCGCTGAAATAGAACCTTGGCAGGCGGCGCGGCGTGTAGGCCGCCCTCAGAGGCCAGGCTGGCTGCCATGAGCGCAAACAGGGTGCAGGCCAGGCGCATCGTGAGGCAGTGTCCCGGTGATCGACTCGACAAGAGCATGCGATTCTCGGGCAATGCCGGGAATGACGCAACTGCTGCTCGTGGCGACGACTCGACGTGGCTTGACCCGATAGAAGATAATCTCGCGACACACTTGGACCTCGTTGATGTGAGACGGCACTCATGACAGGACGACCAGAGACAATTATCACAACACTGCTGGTGCTGCTGGCGATGACCAGCGCGGACTCTGCGACGGCGGTACGTGCCGAGTCGGCATCGTGGTTGTTCGCCTCGTTGCTGCAGGAGAAGAAGATCCTGACGTATATGAGGATGCCGGTTTCCGGGAAGCTGGTGCGGCTGGGCGAGATCAAGACCGTGGCCGAACCGGCCCAGATGAACGTGTCGCCGGATCGCCGCACGCTGTTCGTGTCGTTCCGTTCGACGGGTCAGCTGGCCAGTTTTCGGATCCACCCGGCCAACGGGAGCCTGACGCCGTTGAGCGTGGTGGCCGGAGGCGAGGATCCGGCCTTCATGCAGCCGGATTCGACGGGCCGGTTGCTGGTGTCGGCCTATTACGTCTCGAACAAGGTGACCGTGCATTCAGTCGACAAGCAGGGGCGGATATCCGAAGAGCCGTTGCAGACGCTGAAGACGGCCGAGAAGGCTCACGGTGTGGCCATCGATTCGAAGGACCGTTTTGTCTTCGTATCGCACACCGGTGGCAATCGGATTCACCAGTTTTCGCTGGATCGCAACGGTGGTCGGCTGAGGCCGCTGGATCCGCCGTTCGTGGCGAGGCCTCGCGGCGAGCATCCTCGGCACATCGTGATGCATCCCAGCGACCGCTGGGCGTACACGAGTAACGAGGCGGGTGATTCGCTGGGTGTTTATGCCGTTGATGGGAAAAGCGGAGTTCTGAAGCCGCTGCAGACGCTCAGTAGCCTGCCCGAGGGTTTCGACAAGGCGAAGAACGCGACGGCGCGGTGCGAGATCACTCCCGACGGGAAGAATGTGTATGTGGCCAACCGCGGTCACGAGAGCATTGCCTGCTATGCGATCAACCAGAAGACCGGGCGAGTGCGATCGCTGGGGCAGGTGCCGACTGAAAAGACCCCGAGGTCGTTCACGATCGATCCGGGGGGTCGCTTCCTGTACGCCGCGGGCCAATCGAGCGGGCGGATCGCCTCGTTCCGAATCCTCGACGACGGGATGCTCGAACGGTTCGCCACCGACAGGGCCGGTCCGGTGGCCTGGTGGGTGATCGCCGTGGACACTCCGATTCCTCAATGAGGCAGTCGGCACGGTGCCAGCTGCGATGGGTAAGACGATGATGAGTTGTCAGAGGTGGGCGGCGAGTGTCGTGGTGCTGAGCGGGATGCTGGGGTGCACAGCGTTCCAGCCGTCTGTCGTGGCTGCTGGGGAGTTGCAGCCGGTACGTCCTGTTCCGGGCGTCTCGGTGCGACCGGCCCCGGCGACCGGATCTTTCTATGTGGATCCCGGGAAGGGGGCCGATCGCAATGATGGCAGTCGCGAGCGGCCCTGGCGGACGATCAACCACGGCCTGTCACGGCTGGCAGCGGGAGAGACTCTGTGCCTGCGTGGCGGAACGTACTACGAGCACGTGGTGGTTCCACGTTCCGGTGAACCGGATCGGCCGATCACGCTGCGGTCGTGTCGGGGAGAGCTGGCGTGGATCGACGGAGGGATCCGCGAGTTCCTCGACTCGTCGGGCGAGTCGTGGATGCCGCTGAAGGGCGGTGCCGAGGGTGAGTATGTCTCGACGAAGACCTACCCCCTGTTCGCCCAGCGTCCGATCGTGCATGCCTTTCCGGCGGCCGGCTGGGAGCCGTTCTTTGGCAAGGAGGACGAGCGTCCGGTGGTGCTGGGGCACTTCGCCACTTCGATGGTCCCACTGCACGGCTACCGCACGCTGACGGACCTGCGAGACACCAGCATGCTGTGGGATGTCGACAACAAGTTTGCCAAGGCCCAGGGTGTTTACTGCGGACCGGGCGTGTGGTTCAACCGCGAGACGGGCAGGATCCACATTCGGCTGGGTCACACCACCCTGGCCGGTCTCGACGAGCTGGCCTACCTGGGCGAGACCGATCCGCGGAAAGTCCCGCTGCGGATTTCCGGGCCGTATGGTGCCGACGTGCTGAGGATCAACGGGGTCAGTCACCTGGTGATCCAGGACGTGGTGCTCTGCGGAGCTTCGGGCAGTCCGCTGGTGAATCTCTACGGAGCCGACCACGTCACCTTCGACGGGGTCACCTTCTACGGCGGATCGCCGGGCCTGCTGATCAAGGCGACGAGCAACCTGAAGATCGTGCACTGTGCCTTCCGCGGCCTGGCGGCTCCGTGGTCGTCACGTTCGAGCATGAAGTACCGCGGCACGCCTTCGTACCGGATCATCAGCCAGCGGAACAAGCCCGAGAGTCATGACTGCGAGATCGCCTGGAGCGAGTTCACCGACGATCACGACGGGCTGTGGTTGAGGTACCTGCACAACCTGCGGTTCCACCACAACCTGGTCGACAACTTCAACGACGACGGGCTGGAGTTCGGTGCCAAGAAGCACGACCACCTGATCCACGTCTACCAGAACCTCGTGTCGCGTTGCCTGCTGACTCTGACGTTGCACCAGATGGACACCGGCGAGAGTGCGGCGAAGGCGGGCGAGTCGAGCGGTATCTACATCACCCGCAACATCTTCGACCTCCGTGGCGGAGTCTTCCGCGGGTATCCCCGCAAGCCGGATCCTGCGGGAATGTACCGTCGCAAGACCGGCACGCTGTGCGGGGACCACGGCAGTCCGACCTGGCCCAACTACTACTTCTATCACAACACGGTGTTGCGGACCGAGCCGTCGTGGCGAGGCTACTACGGTTGCGGGGTCGGCGGCCGGGCGACTCGAGACAGCCGACGTCGAGTATTCAACAACATCTTCCTGCAGACCGAGGGGCTGCCGGGTCTGGTATTTTCGTCGGGTCCGGATGACATCCAGGTCGACGGCAACCTGCACTGGGGTCTCGAGCAGGGCCCGAAGTTCGAGGGCGATTTCTTCAAGGTGCAGGGCAGGCGAGGGGCCTTCCGTCGGAAGCCGTATCCCGAGTCGTGGATGGTTCACGACGTGTTTGCCGACCCGAAGCTGCTGCCGTTGGGCGGGGCGGGCGATTCAGGCGTTGCAGGCGTTGCAGGCGTTGCAGGCGTTGCAGGAAAAGTTCGTGTCGGCGTGAGCCTGGGGCAGGGCAGTGCCGCGGTGAATGCCGGTGTGGCGTTGCCGGCGGGTGCGGAGGGCCCGTGGCACGACCCGTTGCGTGAGGCGGATGCGGGGCGGCCGGACATCGGCGCGGTCCCCGGGGGTCACAAGCCCTGGACGGTGGGCATCGGCGGCCGCGTGACACTTGCGGGCAAGATCCCACCCCGGCGGTGACTCCAGCGGGCTGGTGCGTTATCCAAACAGCTCGGTCAACGCACGTCCCTCTTCGACCAGTGGCGTGGGTTTGCCCTGGGGGTCGGGGATGCGGGTGTGTGGCGAGATGCCGAGTGAGTGGTAGATGGTGGCGGCCAGGTCGGCGGGGGTGACCGGCAAGTCGGCGGGATAGGCCGAGTGCTTGTCGGAGACACCGTGGATCAACCCGCCCCGCACGCCGGCTCCGGCCAGCAGCATCGGGAAACAGTACGACCAGTGGTCGCGGCCGTCCTGGGATCCGCGGTTTTCGAACTTCGGCGTGCGGCCCATCTCGCCGCCGGTCATCACCAGCACCTCGTCCAGCAGTCCTGTCTGGCCCATGTCGTCGAGCAGTGCGGAGAGTCCGACGTCGAGGCCGGGCAGCAGGTGGTCTCGGTTGATCCGGGTCAGCTCGCGATGGCTGTCCCAGCTGGTAGTGTCATCGCCGCGGACGGTCATGTCCCAG
>CAUZJR010000299.1:0-6802 GCA_963580005.1 Planctomycetota bacterium | reverse complement strand
CCTGATCGCACCTCGCCCCCTGGGCGGTCCCGACCTGTCGTTGACCCCCTTTGACGATCCTCGCCAGCGATTCGCTCGCTGGTTGGCCCGTTCCGACAACCCCTTCTTTGCCCGCACGATGGTCAATCGCATGTGGGGCCATTTCCTGGGCCGTGGCCTGGTGCACCCGATCGACGACTCACGCAGCAGCAACCCGCCGTCGAATCCCGAACTGCTCGCATGGCTGACCCGGGACTTCATCGAAAGCGGTTATGACCTGCGGCACCTGATCGGTCGCATCGCCGGCAGCCGCGCCTATCGACTCAGCAGCGAGCCCAACGACAGCAACCTCCTGGACACTCAATCCTACGCTCGCTTCTACCCCAGGCGACTCAAGGCCGAGGTCCTGCTGGACGCCTTCAGCCAGGTGCTGGACGTGCCGACGGTCTTCCCCGGCGACCGGGGCGGCAAGTTCCCCACCGGGACCCGCGCGATCGAGTTGCCCGACGAGAACGTCTCGGTTCATTTCCTCGACGTCTTCGGACGCCCGGACCGTCGCAGTGCGTGCGAGTGCGAGCGGACCGACGACCCGGCCCTGGCCCAGGCGTTGGAGCTGGTCAGTTCCAAGGAGATCCAGAGGAAGTTGTCCGAGAAGACCGGTTATGCTTCGCGGCTGGCCGACAACAAGAAGTCACATGCTGAGAACGTCCAGGAGTTGTTCGTGCGAGTCTTTGCTCGTCGTCCTCGCGATCAGGAGACCCGCACGGCGCTTGAATACCTTGAGTCTGAGCCGGACCGCACGGCGGCCTACCGGTCGCTGCTGTGGGCCTTGTTGGCGACCAACGAGTTTTTGTTCATCCACTAGCCCCGTTCGATTCGACCAGTAAGATAGACCACTCGACCACCCGGACGTGTTTGTCCAGGCTGGGTTTCCCAGGAGCCACTCGATGTTGACCGTGCCCGGCGGCAGCTACCGAAACTGCGACGGCATCAGCCGCCGCAACTTCCTGCAGGTCGGTGCTCCGCTGCTGGGGCTGGGCCTCTCGAGCCTGCTCGAGCACGAAGCGTCGGCGGCCGAGGAGACTCGTGACCGCGGGAAGTCTCTGATCGTGTTCTGGACTCATGGCGGCATGAGCCAGCAGGACACCTACGACATGAAGCCGGATTCACCGGCCGAGTACCGTGGACCCTACCGACCGATCAAGACCAGCGTTCCCGGGACTGTGGTGGGCGAGCGTTTTGCCAGGCAGGCTCGAGTGATGGACAAGATCGCCCAGGTCCGCAGCGTACACCACGAGAATGGCATCCATGCCCCCTCGGCTCACTGGATGCAGACCGGTTACTTTGGTCCCACCCTGGCTCGGATTGCGGCGCAGTACCCATCGTTCGGTTCGGTCATCAACAAGTCACTCGGCTCACGATCACCTCACATGCCCGCCTACGTGGCGGTGCCCAAGGCCGAGGCATTCGGGTACCAGAAGTCGGTGTACCTGGGCGCATCGTACGACCCGTTCGAAGTCGGAGCCGATCCGAACGCCAAGAGTTTCAAGGTGCCCAACCTGGCCCTGCCTGGCGGCCTGAAGTTGGCCAATGTCCAGAAGCGTCGCGACTTGCTCAGCCGCTTCGATTCGCTCCGCCGAGACATCGACCGCACCGGCGTGATGGAGGGCCTGGACGCGTTCAAGGCGAAGGCCTTGGAGATGGTCACCGGCCAGGAGGTCCGCCGGGCGTTCGAGATCGACAGCGAGCCGGATTCACTGAGGGACCGTTACGGGCGACACCAGTACGGGCAGAGTGCCTTGCTGGCCAGGCGGCTGGTCGAAGCCGGGGCCCGGGTGGTGACGGTCAACACTGGTTACTGGGACCATCACAACGAGGTCCACAAGAATCTCGAGCAGCACCTGCCTCCACTGGATGCCGCCATGGCGACCTTGCTCGAGGATCTTGACGAGCGGGGCATGCTGGAGAGCACGCTGGTCTACTGTGCCGGCGAGTTCGGTCGAACGCCGTTGATCAACGGCCACGCCGGTCGCGACCACTGGTCCAACTGCTTCACGGTGATGCTGGCTGGTGGAGGACTGGTCGGTGGCCGCATCGTCGGTGCCAGCGAACGGCACGGCGGCGGTGTCATGGAGCGTCCCTCCACACCGCTGGACGTGCTCGCCACGATCTACGACGCGATGGGCATCTCGCTGGCGACTCACTTCGAAGACGCCAGCGGCCGCCCGGTCAGCATCGTCGGCGGTGGCCGCCCGATCCACGAACTGACCTAGCCGCGGAATCCTCTCGGGTTCCCGGCGAGGCGCAGCGTGTGAAAGCGAGACGGTCTCAAAGCGAGAGCGAGGTTGCGGCTATCCCTCGGGGACGATCCGCACCGCCGTCGCCCGTGGACCCCGGTCACCGGGCTCCGCTTCGTACTCGACCGGCTGACCTTCTCGCAGCATGTCGAACTGGCTTCCGCTTTCCAGCGTGGACATGTGGAAAAAGATGTCCGCCCCTTCGCCGGAAATGAATCCGAATCCACGATCTGTCAGAGTCTTGATCTGGCCCTGTGGCATCAGAGAGCTCCTTCGGTGCCCGGCAAAGATCACTTCCGAAGAAAAGACACACAAAACGTAGTCGAAGTTTCGAGTCGAACGGGCACCAGGATCTGGAACCGACTCGTAACTTCACGTTTGCGGAGAGGAAAACCTGAAAAGAAACCCCCACGAATAGGACGGCCTTACCGCAACTGAGAATCTTATCCCAGAGCGAGTCGTGATTGCCACGACCGGGGCTGAGAATCCCGAGTTTGTTGAGTCATCGAAACCTGGGCGTTTTTGTGAATCCCGGGTGAATCGCTAGGCGAGTACGTCGGTGATCACTTTGCCATGCACATCGGTCAGTCGTCTTTGGATGCCGTTGTGGTAGAGGCTGAGTCTTTTGTGATCGAGTCCGGCGAGGTGCAGGATGGTGGCGTGGAAGTCGTGCACGCTGGCGGGGTTTTCGACGGCCCGGTGTCCGAACGGGTCGGTGGCTCCGTAGGAAAACGGAGCCTTGACTCCGGCACCGGCCATCCAGACGGTGAATCCTTCGGGGTTGTGGTCTCGGCCACTGGCTCCTTTTTGAAACGTCGGCATGCGGCCGAATTCGCTGCAGAAGACAACGAGGGTGTCCTGGAGCAGTCCGCGTTGCTTGAGGTCTGCGAGCAGTCCGGCGGCGGGTTGATCGAGAACGGGTCCATGGACGTCGTACTGGACCTTGAGTTTCTTGTGGCCGTCCCAGTTGCTGGTCCCTTCGCCTCCGGTCTGGTAGCTGCCATTGAAGAGTTGAATGAAGCGGACGCCTCGTTCGACCAACCGACGGGCCAGCAGGCAGTTGCGGGCGAAGGCAGCCTTGAGCGGGTTGGTCGAGTCGGCACCGTAGAGGCGAATCATCGAGCGGGATTCGGTTGAGAGGTCGGTGATGCCGGGGATCGAGAGTTGCATGCGTGCGGCGAGCTGATAGCTGGCGATCCGGGCGGCCAGCTGCGAGTCACCGGGGAAGCGATCGAGGTGTTTTCGGTTGAGCGAATCGAGGAAGCGTCGCGTGGCGGCATCGGCCGCGGGCGAGATCGAGGCAGGTCGGCTGAGGTTTCGGATCGGTCGAGCGGCGTTGAAGTCGGTGCCCTGGAAGGCGGCGGGCAGGAACCCCGGTCCCCAGTTGTTGACGCTCGATTGCGGCTTGCCTCGCGGGTCGGGGATCGCGACAAAGGCGGGCAGGTCAGAGGCTTCACTGCCCAGGGCGTAGCTGACCCAGGCACCGATGCTGGGGAACCCATCGAGTGTGAAGCCGGTGGACATCACGTTTTCGGCCGGCCCGTGCGAGTTGGTCTTGGTGGTCACCGAATGCACGAAGCACATCTCGTCGACGAATTCCCCGAGGTGATTGACCAGGCTCGAGACCATCTTGCCGCTTTGTCCTCGAGGCCGGAACGGGTACAGCGGCCGCGTCAGGCGGCCCTGTTCGCCCTGGAAGGTGATCAGCTTCTTGCCCGGCAGTGGTTCTCCGTGTCGACGAACCAGTTCGGGCTTGTAGTCGAAGGAGTCGATCGAGCTGAAGCCGCCGCTGCAAAAGATCATCACCACCTGCCGGGCCCGCGGAGGGAAGTGAGCGTGTCGAGCGGCGTGCGGCCGACCGGGCTGGATCGAGGGTGCGATCGGCGTGTCGGCGGCGGGTGCGAGGTCGTCGCTGAGCAGGGTCGCCAGAGCGGTGGAACCCAGCAGCGTGGCCGAATCGCCCAGGAAGCCGCGGCGGTTGATGTGCGAGTTGGTGAGCATGGTGAGCGTGGTGCGGAGCGAATTGGGGTCAGGGCAACCAGAGGAATTCGTTGGAGTTGAGCAGTGCACGGGTGAGTGCGGGGAGTCCGTGCAGGCGGGCGAGGCGGCCACCGGCTTGGAGTTCACCGGGTGTGGGTTGTCGTCCGTAGGCGAGTCGGATGGCGCGTGTGACCTGGTCGCGGATCGAGCCACCTGGCGTATCGGCCTTGCAGCGGTCGGCCATCAGGCGAGCCTGTTGCAGGACGAAGTTTCCGTTGAGCAGTCCCAGGGCCTGCAGGGGGGTGGTGGATCGGCTGCGGCGTGCGATGACCTGGTTCCCGTCGGGGCAGTCGAAGGCTCCGAACACCTCGTCCTGTTCCTGTCGGATCTTGGTCATGTAGACCATCCGTCGCCACTGGCCGATGGTGTAGGTTTTCCTGGGGAAGTAGTGTCTGACGTTTTCCATCACGACTTCGAAGACCTTGAACCCCGGTCCTTTCATGCGTCGGTCGATCGCTCCGCTGGCGGCGAGCATGCTGTCGCGGATCGCCTCGGCCGCCAGCCGTCTGGGCGGAAATCTCCACAGCAGCCGCGTCTCTCGATCGATGACCAGTCCCCGTTGGTGCGGTCGGCCCGACTGCCGCCAGGTCCTGGAGTTGAGGATCAGTCGGTGCAGTGATTTCAGCGACCAGCCGTTGCGGGGCAGGTGTCGGGCCATCCAGTCGAGCAGTTGGGGGTGCGAGGGCAGGGTCCCGTTGGCCCCGAAGTCTCCGGGTGTGGCGACCAGCCCGCTGCCGAAGTGGTAATGCCACAGCCGGTTGGCGATGACTCGCGGTGTGAGCGGGTTGTCGGATCGGACCACCCAGCGAGCGAGTTTCAGTCGTCGGGCCTGTTCGGGTTCGTCGAGTGCCATGTTGGTCGGAGCCATCAGGCTGAGTCCTCCCGGCGCGATCACTTCACGGGGTGCCTGGGCGTTGCCTCGGTACAGCCGGTGTGTGGTGGGAGGCTTGTCGAAGCGGCCGACGTAGGCGGTGGGCCCGTTGGCCAATCCGTCGATGCGGGCCTTGAGAGTGCCGAGTTGCGAGTGCAGTCCGCGGGCCAGGGCGGATTCGCGTCTGAGGTCATCACGAAACAGCCGGTCGGGTCGAGCCGTGGCTTGGGTCCCGAAGGGGGCCCGGTCGGCGATCCCGGCCACTTCACGCCATTGACCGGGTGTCTCGGCCACCTCGATCCAGTACCGAGTCGGCAGCCGGTCACGAAACTTCAGTTGCCGGTCTCGTCCCCAGTGAATCCGATCGATGAGCACGGTTTCGGGGAATTCCAGTTGCACCCAGCCTCGGCCGGGCTGGTTGGAAATCCAGCTGTGGCTGTTTCCATACAGGCCGTCGTTGATGTGAGCCAACTTGTGCAAGGGGTGGGGGCCGTAGTTGCCCGAGGAGGTGGGCCTGGTCCCGAGGCGAGCCAGGGCGATATTGCGTGCCGGCCGCCCGGCTGCCGCGGCGGTGTAGACTTCCAGTTCGTCCAGGCACGGTTCTCCGCCGTTGGTGTTGCGGATGGTGAAGCGGACAAACCGGGCCCGCACCGGCTTGAATCTCTCGATGTTCTGCCCCGGGTTGACCGCAGGTCGGAGCTTGGCGAGCAGAGTGGCGAGCTTGCGGCGGTGGTCCTGGAGTTGTGTCTTCAGCAGTGCGATCTGTGTGTCGGGTGTGGGAAGTGCCAGGGCTCGATCGGCGTGGCGGACTCCGGCAAACACGGCGGCCAGCGCGTAGTAGTCGACCTGGGGTACCGGGTCGAACTTGTGGTCATGACACCGTGCACATCCGAGCGTGAGTCCCAGGAAGGCGGTGCCGGTGGTGTTGACCATGTCGGCCAGTTCATCCTGTCTCTGGGCCAGCGTCAGCGACAGATCGGGGCTCTTGACCATGTCGAAGGGACCGGCGACCAGGAAGCCGGTGCCGGCTCCTTCTCCGATGGCGTCGCCGGCCAGCTGCGAGACGACGAAGCGGTCATACGGCATGTCGGAGTTCAGGGCCTCGATGCACCAGTCGCGGAAGTACCAGGCATTGGTCCGTTCGCGATTGGTCTCGAACCCGTGCGATTCGGCGAAGCGGACGACATCGAGCCAGTGCCGGGTCCAGCGTTCCCCGTAGTGCGGATGAGCCAGGACCCGCTCGACCAGCCGGCTCCATGCCGTCGGCCGGGTATCGGCGATGAAGGCGTCGACGGTTTCGGGAGCAGGCGGCAGCCCGAGCATGTCGAGGTAGAGGCGTCGCACGAGTGTGCGGGGGTCGGCTGCGGGCGAGAAGTCCAGTCCGGCCTCGGCCAGGCGTCTGCCGATGAAGGCATCGATCGGGTTGTCGGCGGCGGGGACTTCCGGCGGAGCCCGATCCGCCAAGGCTTGGAACGACCAGTGCGAGGAGTCTGGGGACGGGTCGTTGGCCGAGCGGGGGAAGCGGGCCCCCTGGTCGATCCAGGCCCGCAGCAGGGCGACCTGGCGGGTGGTGAGTCGAGGCCCCTTGGGGGGCATCTTCGTGTCGGGGTCGAGA
>CAUZJR010000298.1:0-6823 GCA_963580005.1 Planctomycetota bacterium | reverse complement strand
TTCGATCGATTCCGCCGTGATCTCGATCAGCGCAACACGCTGGAGCGTCTGGACCAGAACCAGCGGCGGGCCTACCAGATGGTTGTCTCGGGCAAGGTTCAGAAGGCGTTCGACATGAAGCAGGAATCTGCTTCGACCCGCGACGCCTACGGTCGCTGCAGCGTGGGCGAGAAGGCGTTGTTGGCGCGTCGGCTGGTCGAGCACGGCGTGACGTTTGTTCTGGTCAGCGGAGCCTGGGGCTACTTCGACCACCACGGCGACGATATTCGCTGGGGCGGCATCAGCAAGGGGCTGACTCCGCTGTGTCCACGGATCGACCGCGCGATGGCGACACTGGTGACCGATCTGGAGACCCGCGGCCTGCTCGATGACACATTCGTGATGATGATGGGCGAGTTTGGTCGGACCCCCAAGATCAACGAGAAGGCGGGTCGTCATCACTGGACGCAGGTGATGTCGATGGTCGTGGCCGGTGGCGGCATGCCCTGTGGGCAGGTGATCGGCGAGAGCGACCGCAACGGCTCGACGGTGAAGGCTGGGGCGGTTCGACCGCAGGACTTGGCCGCCACCACCTTCCGTCACCTCGGCATCGGGCTCGATACTCACTGGACCAGCCGCCGCGGCCGTCCGATCCCGATTGTCACCGAGGGTGGTCGTCCAGTTCCCGAGTTGCTGTAGGTTGGGCTTGGTCTCCGCCGGGCTTGCGAAACGTCTCGGAAAACTCCGCCAGTTTTTCGAGCAGCACGTCTCGCACCAGCGTGTCGATGCGATGGCTGCTATCGAGGAACCGTGCGATCAGGTCTGCGGTGGGAAAGACCGTGGTCCCGACCAGGATCGAGCTGTCGTTGGAGAGTGGCGAGTCGTCACCGGAGTCGACGCTGCGGTGGCTGAACTCGCCGCCCAGCCAGGTGATGGCCCGCTCCTGTCCGCTGACGTCGTAGCTGAGTTGAAAGCCGGACACCTTGCCCGAGTCGTCGATCCATGCGATCAGGTCGAAGAACCCCTCGTCATCGTCGAACCAGCGGCGCAACATCTCGCCCTCGAACTGTCGAACCGGTTTCAATTCAAACAGTGTCACCGGCGGAGGGCTCCGGGCCAGGAATCGGAATCGTCTTCCTCCAGTTTCGAATCAACAGCAGGGTGGCCGCAAGCCTCGACATCGAGAATCCCGTCCGTGGCCGGTTGTGGTCCGATGAGGGCTCGAGCCGTTTGCCGTAGGTTTTCGCCTCGGGCATAATCTGAAAACCCCGTTTCCAGTGACGCGTGCAGGACATTCTGGCCATGGCCAAAGCCGCGGCGATGTTGCCGCCAGATCTGACCGAGATCGCAGAGCAGCTCAGCGAAGACGACCAGTTGCTGAGTTCGGGCGAGCTGGAGCAGATCTCGCTGTTTGCCGAGTTGAAGAAGGCGCCGTCGTTTGACCGGTTTCCCGGGTTCACGGTGCTGCGAAGATGCCGGCCGGGTCGGGTGATCTGCGAGCAGGGCGAAGCGGGTGCCACGGCATTCGCGATCCTGACCAGCGAGGACGTCGTCTCGATCCGCCGCTGTCAGCTCGAGATCCTGGAGCGGATGGCTTCCGGCGAGCTCCTCGAGCACCCGGCCTACGAGCAGTTGTCGCAGGGCGAGCGAACTGTCCTGGCGGCTGAAATCGAGGCTGAGGTTTCCGAAATCGAGGAGCGTTGCCGGGAGATGGAATCCGCCGACGAGTCGACTCGTCGGCAACTCGAACAGGTGGCCTCGGCCCAGCTGGTCGTTTCCCTGGCACCGACTCGTCGCGGCCGGGGGATCAGCGGTTGGCTGAAGCGGGTCTTCGGCACCCGCAGCACGTCTGTTGAGAGCGACGAACCGTCGAGGATGATCCCAGTCGATGGGCCCTCGGATATCGACAGCAACCTGAAACAGGCTCCGTTGTACGAGGGTGAGTTGTTCGGCGAGATGAGTTGCCTGAACCGATCGCCCCGTTCGGCCACGGTCGTCGCCACCCGCGACTGTTACCTGCTCGAAATGCTCCGCAACGTGGTCGATACGCTGCACAGCGATCCCAGGTACAAGGAGCGGATGGACGCTGTGTACCGCGAGAGGGTGCTCGAGGGTCACGTCCGTCGGCTGTCGGTATTTCAGTCGTTCGATGACGCCGAGTTCGCCAGGCTCGAGGGCCAGATCGAGCTGGTCGAATTCACCTCCGGTGACGTGATCTGCGAGGAATTCGACCGGTCCGATTGCATCTACCTGATCCGCAACGGAGTGGTCAAGGTGATCGCTCATGCGTGGACGAGACTGCGGGAGGTGGAATTTCAGGACCGGGACTGGTCTGCGGTCTACTCGGAACTCGTCTCCCTGGACCCAGACGCCCCGGGAGGGTTGGCGGGTTTGTTGAGCGAGAGTCTTGGCGAGGAGCTACAGGGTGAGTTGACCGGTCGGGCTGAGTCGGGAGAAGTCAGCGACGATTTCAACGGCAGGCTCCTGGAAGCTCTCAATGGCTTCATCTGCACCGAGGGGATTCCCAAGCAGTTGGGTAAGACCCGGGGCGAGGTCGAGGCGTTGTTTGCTGAGCCGGATTTTCACGACCTGCTGTCCAGTTTTCCCGAGGCCTGCCAGAACTGGTCTCAGTTGGAGACCAGGACCTGCCGTCGCTGGTTGCTCGAGTTGGCTCTCGGGGTCGCGCTACCGCGTCGTGACGAGTCGGCGGGCGTGAGGCGGACCCTGGCGTACCTGGGACGCGGCGAATCGGTTGGTGAAATGGGCGTGGTGCTCGACCTGCCTCGCAATGCCACCTGCGTGGCCTACGACCATCCCGACAGCGGGTTCCACCAGAGGATTCCGGATTCACGGACCGGCGGTGTCCCGTCGCGGGTCGAGCTGGTGCGGATTCCCCGCGAGGCTCTGCAGGCCATCATGGAATCGTCGACTTCGGTCAGGTCGTCGATCGAGGAGATCATCAGAAAGCGTCAGGCTGACACCCGGCAGCAGACGAAGCGATTCGCTTTCGACCCGTCGTCCTTGCGGCTGCGGACTCCACGTTTTGAGCAACTGGGCTTGGTGCAGGGCCAGGACTTGATGCTGGTCGACCTGGATCGCTGCACCCGGTGCGGGGCCTGTATCGACGCTTGCGTCGCGGCTCACGACGATGGCAACACGCGGCTGTACCTGGATGGTCCGCGTTACGAGAACTACCTGGTCCCGCTGACCTGCCGCAAGTGCCTCGATCCGGTCTGCATGATTGGTTGTCCGGTCGGGTCCATCAACCGGGGTGAGAGTGGTGAGATCCAGATCCGCGACTGGTGCATCGGTTGCCGGTTGTGTGCCGACCAGTGTCCGTACGGGTCGATCCAGATGGACCATCTCCCCGAGCCCGTCGAGCCCGACGAGCATCAGCGGAGGCTGTTGGGCGAGGAGGGGGAGGTCAAGAAGGTGACCAGCCGGGCGGTGGTCTGCGACATGTGCAGTCAGCAGCCTGCGGGGCCGTCGTGCGTTTACGCCTGTCCGCACGAGGCGGCGATCCGGGTCGATGCCCGGAGTTTCTTTTTCGAGTCGTCGGAGATCGCCGGGCCGGGTTCCACCGCGGAGTCCAGCTCGTGATTCTCGACCGTTCGCACCGACAGTGGCTGCTGGTCAGCGGGATCCTGCTGGGTCTTGGGACGGTCTGCTACCTGTGGTATGCCTCGGGTCCGGCGGGCGTGTCGGGGGGCAGCCTGCCGGGGCTGATCTTCGCGATCGTGGGCACCTCGATGATGATCTTCGCCGGTCTGCTTTCGGCTCGACGCCAGGTCCCCACCTGGCGGATCGGCAGTGCCCAGTTCTGGCTCAAGGGCCACATCTGGCTCGGGTTGCTCAGCGTCGCCTTCATCCTGTTCCACGCCGGGTTCCGCTGGGGCGGGCCCGTGGAGATCGGGTTGTGGCTGTCCACCGCCGTGATCGTCCTCAGCGGAGTCGTCGGCCTTGGGCTGCAACAGGTGCTGCCGCGATTGTTGACCACCAGGGTGCCGCGCGAGACGTTTATCGATCAACTGCCCTACCAGTGTGCCTCGATGCAGTTCCTGGCAGACAAGATCGTCTCCGAAGCCGCCGGCAAGCTCGATACCAGCGCCCGCAGGGCGATCGGCGTGGCCGAGGACGTCTGCAGGCAAAGGAAGTGGCTGAAGCGTGAGAGCGATCTTCAGAAGATCGTCTCGGCCATCTATGAGAATCCTCCCCAGCTGGTGCCCGAGGATTCTGGTCCGGCCAAACCCAAGCCGGCGGCCAGGAAACCCGGCACACCGTCACCGCTGCTGGCAGCCCAACTGGCCGCCAAGCCGGCAGCTCCCGAACGGCCGGTGATCCGAACCGAAGAGCTCAAGACGTTTTATCTCAAGACCGTTCGTCCGTTCCTGGCGAATTCCTCGCGTGGCAACTCGCCGCTGGCCCAGGCGGATCGCCGCCGGGCGGCGTTCGAGCAGATGCGAGTGGATTTGCCGTCCGAGTTGCACGGCGTTCTCGATCAGCTCGAACAGTTCTGCTACGAACGCAGCCAACTGCACCGCCTCAGGACGATCCACCGCTGGTTGCATGGCTGGCAGTACCTGCATGTGCCGGTTTCTGCGTCGTTGCTGGTGCTGTTCATTATCCACGTGGTCATCAGCCTGCGGGTGGTTCCGTGGGAGTGGTGATGGAAGCGCGGGGAAGGGTGTGAACAGGCTGCCGTCCAGTCGTGAATTGTCCGAGCGGGTCGAGATCGACTTCCCGCGTCGCAGCCGTCGTCGGTTGCGGCGCCGGCTGGCGTGGGTCGCGCTGCTTGCGGTGTTTGCCACCGCCGCCTGGATCGGTTCCGAGTGGCGAAGCGGCCAGCATCGGGTGTTTGCCGCCGGCGGTGTTTCGACCGCTCACCGCATGATCGAAAACGACTGCGGGGCCTGTCACACCACCTGGGCCCCGCTCGAGAGGCTCGCCAACTGGGTCGATCCCGGATCGATCCGTTCGATCGACAACAGCAAGTGCCTGGCCTGCCATGACCGGGCACTGCATCACCGCAACCAGGTCCCCGGCCACGGTCACGATGGTCTTTCGTGTGCCGAGTGCCACCGCGAGCATCGTCACCACGAGCGGTTGGCCCGGGTTGAAGATCGGCAGTGCAAGAGGTGCCACAGCGATCTGAAGACGACGTCCGGCTCGACGAGCACGTTCGTGCATTCGCTGACAACGTTCGATGCCGACGGCCAGCACCCTCATCCAGAGTTCGCCCTGAAGCGACTTCTGCTCGAGTCCGCCGCCGGATCTCGTCCGGGTCCCGAGCATGGTGTCTGGAAGGTGGGAGACGCGGGCGAAGCTGGGGAATCCGGCAGCGGGTTTCGCGACAGGGCTCGGCTGCGGTTCAACCACTCGGCCCATTTGAAGGTCGAGAAGAACTCGAAGGGCGAGTTGGTTGTGGGTCTCAGGAACAGCGATGGTCGGACCGTGGATTTTTCGAAGAACTGCAACAGCTGTCACGAGCCCGACGAGTCGGGGGGGTACATGCGGCCTGTGCAATTCGAGTCTCATTGCCGAGCGTGCCATCCGCTGCTGTTCGACAACCGCAACGAACCGGGTCACCAGGTGCCGCATGTCACCGCCGACCTCGTGCGCGGGTGGCTCACCGAGAAGTACACACTCGGGGCACTCGAGCAAGCCGGATCACGGTCGCCGGGGCCCGGTACAGACGTCACCGGGCGTGACTCGCGGCGGCCATTTCCTGGCCCGGCGGAGCGTCGGACTCTGGATCCGGCGATGGCTCGAGACGTTCTGGGCAGGGTGAAGGTGGCCGAGGCGGTTGTGCAGCAGCACGTGCACACGCTGTTCGGCCACGAGGCCAAGGGGGGGTGCCGGTACTGCCACGAGGTCACTGATGCGGGGAGCAACTGGCGGGTCGAGCCACCGGAGATTCCCGATCGCTGGATGATCCACAGCCGGTTCCGTCACGGAAGTCACCGGCAGATGCGATGTGAGGAGTGTCACGGCGACGTGGCCTCGAGCCGCAGGACGTCGGACGTGCTGATGCCTGCGATTGCCACCTGCCGCGGTTGTCACTCGCCACGTCCGACGGCGAAGCGTTTTGCACGAGCGGCATGGGGAGCCCGTTCCGATTGTGTCGAATGTCACGTTTATCACGGTCGTGACGGCAGCAAGTCGTCCCCGATCACCACACCACCTCGATCAACCGCCGAGGACGGATCGATCAGCGGGCGGTGACCTGCAATATGTCGATAGGGTGTTCAGCAGCGGCTGACCTGGAACCGGTGAAGCGGATGTCGAGATGACCTGGAACTTGAAATCTCGGGCCCACCAGGCCACGGCGATCGTAGTGATTGCTACGGCGGTGTTGGTTCCAGGTCGCGAGCTCACGGCCCAGGACGCGGCCCGCTACGTGGGCACCAATTCGTGTGCGGCTGCCAATTGTCACGGCGGTGATGGCAGCGGCAAGACCTGGACCAGTTCCTACAGCGACTGGGTGCAGCGCGACAAGCACGCCCGCTCATTCACCGTGCTGCTGGGCGACAGATCCCGGCGTATCGCAAAGGCCCTGGGCTATGCCAAGCCGGCCCACAAGTCCGTCGCCTGTCTCAACTGTCACGCTCTGCCGCCGACCCCCGCTGGGACCACCGGTCATCACCTGCAGCTGGCCAGCGACGGGGTATCGTGCGAAGCGTGCCACGGCCCGGCGAGCCTGTGGATCACCCGGCATGTCCGCCGCGACTGGCCCGCCGTGAAGGCGGCAGTGGCCATCTCGCTGGGTTTCTACGATACCGATGACCTACGGATGCGGACCCGGGCCTGCACCGGATGCCACGTGGGAGGACCGGGTCGGGATGTG
>CAUZJR010000297.1:0-6850 GCA_963580005.1 Planctomycetota bacterium | reverse complement strand
TTCCGCCGGCTCGGTTGATTCTGTGGCACGACCTGGTCGGGGTCGCCCTGTTCAGCGTGACCTCCCTGGCGCTCGAATCGGACCAGGTCGACCTGGGCCAGTTCCGCTTCGAAACGGGGCTGGGACTGCTGTACCAGGGCCTGGTCGTCGCCGGCTTCTGCTTCGCCGTTCAGTCCCAATTGCTCAAGCGGCACCCCGCCGCGCGGCTGAGTGTCTTTGCGTTCTCGACTCCGATCTTCGGAGTCCTGATCGCCTGGGGATTCCGCGAAGCAGCACCCTCGCCGTGGCTGCTGGTCGCCGCCGCGGCGGTCGCCGTCGGCATCGCCGTGGTCAATTGGAAGCCGGAGCCGAGCTGACCGGGACCAGCTTCGCCTGCAACACCTCGCGAGTCGCCTCGTCCTGCACCAACGCGATCACGAACAGGGACTTCAGTTCGAGAGGTTTTTCGGGGAAGTTCATTCCCTGCAATCGCTCGAAGCGGGCGAGGTCTTCGATGAGTTGCTTGCGGATGTCGTCGATCGAGACCGTCTCGCTGACGGCGAACTTGCCGTCCTTGGGAGCCGCCCCGTCGCCACCGTCGATCTGCCACCGCACGACCATCTCCTGCACCCGGATCCCACAACGAGCCTCCGGCATCGGCACCCGCTCCTCGACCAGCAGCAGCCTGAGACGATATTCGCCCTCGGCCGGTTCACTGCTTGAGGCTGAAGCGGTGACCTGGATCGAGGGACCACTCCGCTTGGCCGCGAGCGTGATCGACCAGTCACTGGGTTCGGCCAACCGCTTGACCGCCTGGCGGACCAACTGCCGGTGGACTCGAGTCGTGTCGGCCAACAGGCCATCGGTACCCGACAGGCGGCTGCCGTCGAGATAGACCGAGGGGATGGTCCGGCCCCGGTAATAGGCCAGGCGATTCAGTGACGTGTCGTTGGCCAGCGGGTCGCCGTTGGTCTGGTTGCGACTGGCCACGTCCAGCGGGTGATAACGGACCACGATCAGCTTGTCGGTTCCCAGCCGACGGGCCAGGGCCGCCGTGGACATCTCGACCGCCACCGACGCATCGGCGCGGACACTGGTGAACAACTCGCACAACACGCTGCGCGAAACCGATTCGGGCAGCGTGAGCTGTGTCGACTTGGCCAGGTCGTTGACCGCAGCAGCGTAGACGCTGTCGAGATGAGCCGCGAGCCCCTTGGTGTCACCGTGCTTGGCCTTCCAGAGCTTCGCCAGAGTGTCCCCCGGTCGGATCGCCTTGAACCCCGCACTCTCCCACTCGAACTCCAGCAAACGCTCCAACAGAGGCAGGGCAACCACCTCGCCATACAACTGCAACGCCTCGTCAATCCGCTTGGCCTTCTCCGCCTCCTCGGCCAGCCCGTAGGTCACGAAATGGCTGTAGGGTAGCGACTTGCGGAGCTCCCGGAGCTTGGCCAGTGGAGTCTCGCGGTCGGTGGTCGACTTCGCAGCCAACTGCTTCAACGCATCCTCGGCCTCGATCCGACCCTGCTTGCCGTGACAACGGTCCAACAACTCGTCGAGCCGACGCTTGAAGGGCTCGCCCCAGTCCTGCTCGGCCAGGGTTTCGGAGAGTCCCTCGGTGAGCGAGATTGCGGCCTTGGGTGGGTAGCCGTGAGTGAAGGCGACATGCGAAAGGACCAGGGTGTTGACCACCGTCATCCGAGGTCCCCAACGCTTGGTGAGTTTCATGTGCTCCGTTACCGCCGTGCGAAATACCTTCAACGGCATCTTGCTCGGGTCCGCATTAGCCATCAGGTTCTTCAGGCTGATGTCCAGGGCCAGCGACGTCTCGGAGTGCTCTGTGCAGAACATGCGGTACGTCTCGTACAGCGTCAGTTTCTGCGACTTGGCCTTGTTGACGACCGCGTCGAGCTTGGGGCGATCGAGCGTGGACATCACGGCGATCTGAGGGTCGAGCTCGACCTGGTCGGTGGGCATCAGGCGAGCCGCCAGGCAGACGTCGCCCCGCACCACGTTGCCGTAGACAATCCCGTCCTCCAGCAACGTCCCGTCAAAGTCGATCCGCTGCAGGCCCTGCTCGAAGACCACCCGAGCGTGTGTGCGATCGGCCGATGTGGCGGCCGCATCGAGCTTCGCGTCGGGGAAGACCTGCGTCCGGTAGCCGAACCGGATCGTCATGTCGTCCAGGTTCCCCCGGCGGGGTGCAAGAATGAACAGACCCGAACAGATCTCGTCGAATCGACGCTCGACGTCGTCCGGCTGGCTGATGATCAGGACCCAGTTGCCCTCCAGAGTCTTCCGCGGCGGACCCGTCGAGAGGAACGGGTTGCGGCTGGCCAGGGTTTCAGAGGCCGCCTCCGTACCCGCGCCCTCCGCACCGGCGGCCGCGGCGTCACCGGCTGCACCGCCGTCGCCGTTCTCCGAAGGTGCCGAAAACGCCCAGACAACACCCAACACAACCAACAGGATCAATACGCCAACCATCCCACGCATCATCAGGTTGGGGCCGCCCATCGACATGTGCGACGGCATCGATGACAACGGATCCGCATGAGGCTCGAATGAAGCCTCCTGCGAGGAAGACGCCTGGGACTGGTCCCCCATCACACCCGGATCACTCGACGCAACTGGAGTATCGGAAGTGGAATCGGCTGAGTCGCTGGGGTCGACAGGATCTACGGGGTCGTTTGCATCGAACATGGAAGCTCCAGCTGCAGAATTCTGTCGAGTGCTGATTGGCGAGTGCGGGGCCCAATTGACCCCATCTAGCTTACGTCACAAACCACCCCGAGTGGGGGACTCGAGTCGGCATTCCGGTGCCCCGCTGCCGTGCAGATCCTCCGTCGCAGCCCCGATTTCCTTCCCAGTTCCCGCACGCGTCACGACCCGCCCGTTCCCGGATCACTCTCCGCCCGACTCACCACTCTCGACGGTCCGCTCACCCACGATCAACTGAAAGTCGGCATCGCGACGCAGCCCGTCAAAGTCGGGCTCATCGGCAACCAGCTCCTTCAACGAAGCCTCCATGCGGATCGCACGACCCAGCCAACTCAAGGCGTGAACCTTGTCGCTGGCCAGGGCGAAGTAACAGGCCAGGTTGTAGAGCACGATCGGTTCGTCGTCGTGGAACTGGTAGGCGGCCATCATCACGTCGATCGCCTCCTCGAGACGACTGGTGCGTTTCAGGCACCACGCCAGCCCGATCGAAACTTCCAGGTCTTCAGAGTCCTCCGACTGGGCGACCAGGAACTGCCGGGCTCCCTCCTCGTAATCCTGCTGCAGCCGGTACGCCTCGCCCCGCAAACGGGCGATCGCTCCCAGCATCAAGTCGTCGCTGCCGACTCGCGCCTCCACCATCCGCAATTCCCGCAACGCCTGCTCGGGCATTTCCAGCATCAGGTACCCCTCGGCCGCGTCGATGCGACGCTCGAGCGAACTGGGGGAGCCGCTGTTGGGCAAGGGAGCGGACATGATCAGGCAGAGATGATGGTGAGGGGAACCACGACCATCGTGACATTTCCACGACGGTGAGTCCATCTGTTTGAGTTCGCACGCTGGCAGCGTGCTAGAATCGCTCGATGACCGCAAGACGATCAGGCACCGCTCGACTTCGAAAGCCGCTCACCTCCTTCACCCTGCTCCTGGCCACCGCAGCCACCACCGCAGCCACCGCAACCACCGCCACGGCAGCCGACAAGGCGATCACGCCGGTGCAGCTGGAGTTTTTTGAGAAGCGGGTGCGACCTCTGCTGGTGAGTCGCTGCTTCAAGTGCCACAGCGGCAAGTCGAAGGTGATCGAGGGCGGCCTGAGACTCGACTCGGGGAAGGGGGTGCTCACCGGAGGCGACAGTGGCCAGGTGGTGGTGCCCGGCGAACCCGACAAGTCGCTCCTGGTCCGTTCGATCCGGTACCAGGCCCTCGAGATGCCTCCCACCGGAAAACTCAAGCCTGCCGAAATCGTGGTCCTGGTCGAGTGGGTACGGCAGGGTGCATTCTGGCCGGCCCAGGCCTCTGACACCGTCGTGCGGACACCCCGGGGGAGCTACGATTTCAAGAAGATCCGGGCCACACACTGGGCCTACCGGCCGCTGGGAAAGCCGAAACCACCCCCGGTCAAGCGTTCGGCATGGCCCCGCCAGACGCTCGATTACTTCGTACTCGCCCGGCTCGAAGCCGCCGGTCTCGAGACCGCCGACGCCGCCGATCGCCGCACTCTGATCCGCCGAGTGTCACTCGACTTGATCGGCCTGCCTCCGACTCCCAGCGAGGTCACAGCGTTTCTTGATGACGACCGGGCCGACGCTCTGGCACGGCTCGTCGATCGACTGCTCGAATCACCTCACTACGGAGAACGCTGGGGACGTCACTGGCTCGACGTGGCCCGCTACAGCGACGGGTTCGGAGGCTACCTCGACAACATCGCCCTGCCCCACTCGTGGCGATACCGCGACTGGGTCGTCGAGAGCTTCAACTCCGACCTGCCCTACAACGAATTCGTCCGGCAGCAGGTGGCCGGAGACTTGATGCCCGAGACTCCCGGGGCGTGGGCCGGCAGCGGGTTCTTCGCCGTGGGACCCACGTACCGGTCCGACGGAGGCGATCCCGACAGCAAGGCCCAGGCCCGCTCCGAGACACTCGAAGACCGCGTCGATGTGCTCTCTCGAGGCTTCCTTGGCCTGACCGTCTCATGTGCTCGCTGTCACGCACACAAGTTCGACCCGATCCCGCACCAGGACTACTACTCGCTGGCCGGCATCTTCAACAACACCCGGATGGTCGTCCGCAGCCTGGCAACTCCCGATCAGCAAAAGGCCTACACCCTCCATCACGCCGCCATCAAGCGGCTCGACGGCGAGGTCAAGCAGCTGGCCGCCGCGATCGGCAAGGCGGGAAAACAGGCCACCGCCGCACAGAAGCAGGATCTGGCAGCAAAGCAGGCCGAACTGAAGAGGCTCCGTGAGACGGCTCCGGCGGCCTTCCCCCAGTTGCACGTGCTCGGCGACACGGGCAACAAGGACATGCCACTGGCACTCCGCGGAAACCTCCGCAAGCCCGGCCCGATCGTACCTCGCCGCTTCCTGCAACTGCTCGCGGGAGCCGACGCAAAGAGATTCACGCGGGGCAGCGGACGACTCGAACTCGCCGACGCCCTCGTCGACTCCTCCAATCCACTCACGCCCAAGGTCTTCGTCAACCGGGTCTGGGCGTGGCACTTCGGAGCCGGGCTGGTCCGCAGCCCGAGCAATTTCGGCAGCCAGGGCGAGAAACCGACTCACCCCGGGCTGCTCGAATGGCTCGCCGCCGACTTCGTCGAACACGGCTGGTCGATCAAGCGGCTGCACCGCACCATTCTGCTCTCGGCCACCTACCGCCAGGACTCGTCGTTCCACAAGCAGAACTTTGCCCGCGACGGCGACAACCGGTTGCTCTGGAGATTCACGCCCAGGCGGCTGGATGTCGAGGCGTGGCGAGACTCGCTGCTGTCGGTCACCGGCGAATTGAAACTCGACCTCGGTGGTGCTCCGACCGAGGACCTGCGAGGCAGCCGGCGGCGGACGATGTACTACAAGATCAGCCGCCTCGGCGACCGCTTCGCCACCGACAACTTCCTGCGTCTCTTTGACTTCCCGATCCCGCGAGCGACCGTCGCCAAGCGGCCGCAAAGCACCGTCCCCCAGCAGTACCTCTTCATGCTCAACAGCCCGATGATGATCGACCGCGCCCGCAGCCTGGTCGCTCGGCTCAAGTCCAGCGGCGGAGACGAGTCGCAGCGGATCGATCGAGCCTATCAGCTGCTGTTTGGCCGCTCGCCCACACCACTGGAACAACAACTCGCTCGCGACTTCCTCGAATCTCCTGCAACCGCCGTGGCCACGACGAAGCCCCAACAACGCGACGACATCCTGGTCAGCAGTTTTGAGGACGGCAACTATGGCAAGTGGACGAAGACCGGTGAGGCATTCGGACCCGGACCGGCGCCCGGCACGCTGACCGGCCAGATGAACGTCAGCGGGTTCCGCGGCCGGGGACTGGTCAACACGTTCTTCAACCACGACAAGACCGTCGGCACGCTGACCTCCCCGGAATTCACCATCACCCGCAAGCGGATCGCGTTCCTGGTCGGTGGAGGCCACCACCCGGGCAAGACCTGTATCCAGCTGCTCGTCGCCGGCAAGGTGGTCCGCTCCACGACCGGCCAGAACAACGAACTGCTGCAGCACAGCAGTTGGGACGTGGCCGGGTGGGCCGGCAAGAGCGTGAGGATCCGCATTGTCGACCAGGTCACCGGCGGCTGGGGCCACATCAACATCGATCACATCGTCCAGACCGACAGCAGCCAACAGCCCGCCACACCATCCGAACCGCCGCTGGACCGCTGGACCCAGTACGCCCAGGTCCTGTTGGGCAGCAACGAATTCCTGTTTGTGAGATAGGCTCTCGATGCACCACATCAACCCGCTCCCTCCGCTGTCCCGACGCGACATGCTCGGCCGCATCGGTGCCGGATTCGGCACTCTGGGCCTGGCCGGCCTGGTCGGGAACGCCGCCCTGGCGGCTCCGGCACCCGCGGTGACCGCGACCAGTTCGCTGGGGAACCGCCTGGCCCCCCTGGCCTCCCACTTCGCTCCCCGGGCGAAGTACCTGATCCAGCTCTTCATGCCCGGTGGCCCCTCGCAGGTCGACACCTTCGACCACAAGCCGCTGCTGGCCCAGCACGCCGGCCAGAGGCCTGAACTGGTCAACCGCAAGTCGCTGAGAAACACCAAGGGCGGGCTGTTTCCCAGCCCGTTTGGTTTCAAGCAGTACGGTGAAACGGGCAAGTGGGTCAGCGACCTGTTCCCGCACGTGGGCCAGCACGTCGATGAACTCT
>CAUZJR010000296.1:0-6897 GCA_963580005.1 Planctomycetota bacterium | reverse complement strand
CGGCCGAGATCCGGGCGATCTTCGGGGGCAAGGGGTACGCCTCGAAGGGTGACGACGAGGAATAGAGCAACACGAGATCCTGGCCACATTGCAATTGCCCAATTGCGGCGGAACTTGCAACATGTTGTTGGCCAGTTGACGATAGAGGAAAGCGGGTTGACCGTTTTTTCAGCCCGGCTCAAGAAACTCACGACGGTAGGACTCAGAGTTGGATCACTCACAAGCCACCAGACGCGAACTGCTTCAAGTCGGCTATTCGGGCCTCGCGGGCCTGGGTCTGTCTCAGTCGCTGGCCGGTCGGAATTCGGCGGCGCGAGCGGATGATCCCAGCCCGTTTGTGGCCCGCAAGCCCAAGCAGGTTGTGATTGTCTTCCTGACCGGTGCTGCCAGCCACCATGACACGTTTGACATGAAACCGGACGCCACCGCGGCGATCCGTGGCGACTTCGATTCGGTGGCGACCAGGATTTCCGGGTACCGCATCTGTGAGCACCTGCCTCACCTGGCGGCCCGGGCCGACAGGTTTTCGGTCGTCCGTACGTTGTCTCACAAGGACAACAACCACCTGATGTCGACGCACCACGTGTTGACCGGTGAGAGGCAACCCGGCGGGTTCTTCGACAAGGTGGCGTCGCGGGACGACTGGCCCGATTACGCGGCCGCGTGCTCGTTCCTGCGTCCGCGGGCCGATGGCATTCCCAGCGGTGTCAATCTGCCGACCTTCCTGCTGCAGGGGCCACTGACCTGGCCCGGCCAGCACGCCGGGTTCCTGGGCCCGAAGTACGATCCCTGGCAGATCACCGGCGACCCGAACAACAAGTCGTTCAAGGTCGATGCGCTGACTCTCCGCGACGGACTGAATGTCAGCAGGCTCAAGGACCGGCAATCGCTGCTGGGTGAACTCAACCGCCAGCAGCATCGGCTCGAAGCCAACGCCTCGGCACGCAGGATGAGCGACGACCAGGACCTCGCCTTCTCGATCCTCACCTCCAGCTCACTGTCCCGCGCATTCGAATTGCACCGCGAGGACGACAAGACGCGAGACCGTTACGGTCGCAACACCACCGGGCAGTCGCTGCTCTTGGGACGTCGGCTGCTGGAGGTGGGTGTGCCGGTGGTTCAGTGCAACATCGGCCGGGTGCAGACCTGGGACAACCACAGCAACATTTTTCCCACGCTCAAGAACCGCCTGCTGCCGCCGGTGGACCGTGGTGTCGCCGCACTGCTGGATGACCTGCATGATTCGGGACGCCTGGACGAGACGCTCGTGATGATGCTCGGCGAGTTCGGACGCACTCCCAAGATCAACAAGAACAAGGGGCGGGACCACTGGGGTCCCTGTTTCTTTGCCGTGTTCGCCGGAGCCGGGGTGCTGCCCGGGCAGGTGATTGGCAAGTCGGACGACATCGGGGCCTACCCCGTCACCCGGGCCTTCTCGCCCAACGACGTCGGAGCCACCGTCTACAGCCTGCTGGGCATCGACCCGCGATCGGCCGTCCGCGATCGGCTCAATCGACCCGTGTATCTGAACACCGGCGACGTGATCGAGTCGCTGTTTACCGGGGCGGCGGTCTGAGCCAGCAGGCACGCACCCGGTTGAAAAACCAGGCTGCTGCAGGTCACGGCTCGAGGACCGCTCATTCTGCCGAAAAACTGGATTCTGGAAGATCTTTTCGGTCCGTTTTTCGTTACCGTTCTTGGTGCTTGATGTCAAAGACCATCGAGCCACCGTCGGTCACATGGATTCGTGACCCACGCCAACCACACTCGTGAAGGGAGTACATCCATGCTTTTCCTTGGCCAAGCGGCTGGTCCACCAGAATTCGATCCCGAAGCGGCAGCCGCGGCTGGTGGCCTCCTGGCCGCAATGGGAGCGATGCTGTTTGTCTACGCCGCAATTGTCCTGCTGATGATTGTCTCACTCTGGAAGATCTTCTCGAAGGCCGGACAACCTGGCTGGGCAGCGATCATTCCGATCTACAACTACGTCGTGCTGCTGGAAATTGTTGGTCGCCCGATCTGGTGGATCATCTTGCTGCTGGTTCCCTGCGTGAACATCGTCATCTTGATCATACTCATGGTCGATTTGGCCAAATCGTTTGGCAAGGACGGAGCGTTTGCAGCGGGGCTGATCATCCTGGGACTGGTCTTCTTCCCGATCCTGGCATTCGGTTCATCCGAGTACCAGGGACCGGCCGCGACGCCGGCCGCCTGATGACGGCCTGATTTTGGTCCATTTTCAAGGCCCCGGATCCACTGGATTCGGGGCCTTGTTCATGCGCCGCGCATCCTACGAAGCGGCCCGTCGCCGTTCCCGCCAGACCGGGACACTTGAAAGGGCATACACCGACGCCGCTGCCAGAGTGATCCCCGCGACAATCACAAACAGCACGCCGTATCCCATCCGGTGAGCCACCTCGCCGAGCAGTTGGGCTCCGCCGATCGATCCCAGGTCCAGCGCGACCATCGACAACCCGCTTCCGGCACCTCGCACATCGGGTGGAAACGTGTCCAGGAACAGCGACGTGCAGGTGTGGTACATCAGCGAGTGACCTGTGCCGCACAACAGCGCCGGCACCACGATCAGCCCGGCGTGCTCGGCGTCGACCAGCAGGAAGCTGAGCATCCCCAGCGACATGAACACGGCACCCAGCAGCAGCACCTTGCGGCGGCCCAGCCGATCGGGAGTCCGCCGGAAGACGATCCGCAGCGTGAAGCCCAGGCCGGCGTAGCACATGAAGAACAGGCTGACCTTCGAAAAGCCCGTGTCGGCCAGCCCGGTGTCATCGACAAATTTGGTCAGGAAGATGAACGGAACGGTGACGCACAGGCCGAAGGTCATCTGCAGCAGGACGATTGCGCCCGGCCAGTGACGACGCGAGGTCTTGAGAAACTCGAGCAAGCGGACCGAGCCGTGGCCCGGCTCGCTCGCCGCAGGTCGCACCAGCATCAGCAGCGACACCGGCACCAGCAGCACCGCCACGCCTCCGACGAACAGTGTCTCGAACTCAGCTCGAGTCCGCTCGGCACTCAGGACCAACTCGCCCAAAAGCGGCCCGAACACGATACCCAGGAAGGCCGCAGCACCCAGGGTCCCGATCGCCTCGGCCTTGCGACCGGAAGGGGCCAGGTGAGTCACATAGGTCAGGCTGCTCGAGAAGATCACCGCCGAACCGACAACCAGCAGGGCGCGGCAGAGATAGATGCCGGGGCCGAGGCCTTGGATCCAGAGATTCGAGAGGGCCCCGATGGCGAAGATCGCGTAACCGGTCAGCCAGATCATCCGAGCCCCGAAGCGGTCGACCCACTGGCCGATCAATGGCCGCAGCAGCAGCCCGGCGATCGAGGCGGTGCCGGTGACCCAGCCCACCGCATCCACCTCGCCCCCGTGAAAAGCGATCCAGCGCGGGTAGTGAGCCAGGATCGCCATGTTGACCAGCGAAAAACCGATTTGGCTCAGGCAGGCGCAACTGAAATTGCGATCGTAAAGTCGGTCGGCCGACACGCACTGGCCCCAGGGCAAACGACAAACCGCAGATTGTTGCAGCCGCACCACGTGGTTGGCGAGCCAACCACGACCTATCATGAGCCGTAGCACGATCCGTCCCGAACCTGCCCACTCCGGGATCTCACATGCGAATCATCGATTGCCACGCCCACATCTACTCGCCCGACGAGAAGAAGTACCCGCCGGTGGCCAAGCCGCTGAGGGTTCCCGGTGGCAAGGGTTCGATCAACGACCTCCGCCAGATCAGCCGCGCAAAAGGCGTCTCGGCAGTCCGCGCCGTCCAGACCGTCTCGTTCTACGGCTACGACAACCGCTACCTCTGCGACGCCACAAAGGCACACCCCGACTGGGTCTCTGGGGTCTGCACCCTCGAACCCGACGACCCCCACAGCCCCGGACTGCTCGAACAGCACGTCAAGCAGTTTGGCGTGAGGACTCTTCGCAGCACCGCGGGGAACAAGCGGCGGACGTTTGATCACGACGGTGTGCGGGAACTCTGGAAGACGTGTGAAAAGTTGGGGGCGACGGTCGATATCTTCCTGATGCACCCCGACCTGGTGCCGTCGGCCGAAAAGCTGTTACGCGAGTTTCCGAAACTGACGGTGGCCTTCTGCCACTGCATGGACATCAAGCCGGGACCGCTTTACGAGCGATCACTCGCCGAGGTGCTGAGGCTCTCGAAGTACAAGAACCTGCATGCCAAGGTCGACTTCATCAGCACCGGCACAGAAATCGGGTTCCCCGGCACCGACCTGCACGCCGCGGCACTGAAGATCATCGACACCTACGGCTCGGAACGGTGTGTCTGGGGCAGCAACTTCCCCAACGTGCTGTGGACTCCGAAACTGACCTACGGCCAGCACCTGAAGATCTTCACCGAGGTGTTGCCACTCTCGAAAAAGGACCGCCGCAACGTGCTGGGCGAAACGGCTCGAAAGCTGTGGTTCCCGAAACTCAAGAAGTGAAAACTGCAACGGGGTTGCGATCAACCAGAGAGGATGAGCGGGGATGAGCGAGGGACTGATTCGAATCGGTGTGACCGGCTCGGGGTTCATGGGGCGAACTCATGTTGAGGCGGCACGGCGGGCACCGGGTGCCGAGATCGTGGCGGTGGCCGGAGGCCGACGGGCGGCGGGGCTGGCCGAGGACTACGGGATCGACTGCGTGGAAACGGTCGAGCAGCTGATCGGTCGGGACGACATCGACGCGATCATCAGCAGTACGCCTCATCACTGCCACGTCGACGAGACACTGCTGGCGGCAGAATGCGGCAAGCACGTGCTGGTCGAAAAACCGATGGCCACGTCGCTTGAGGACTGCGACCGCATGATCGCCGCCACCTCCGAAGCGGGGTTGGTGCTGGCGACAGGTTATCACCAGAGGTTCCGGGAATCGAACCGCACGGTCCGCGACCTGGTCGCCTCGGGAGCCATCGGCACCGTCCGCTGCGTGCAGATGGCGGCACTGTTCGACATCGAGGCGTTGCGTTCCGACGAGGGGTTTGGAGGCGACTGGGGCTGGTGGAAGGACCCCCGCAGCCGGGCCCACATCCTCAACAGCGGACCTCACAACATCGACCTCTGCCGCTGGTGGCTCGGCGGCGACGACATCGTCTCGGTCGTCGCACTCTGCGGGACGTTCCGCGAGGAGAACCCGAACGAGAACACGACGATGGCGATGTGGGGGTTCGCCGGAGGCGCCATGGCCAGCTTCTGGTCCTCCAGCGTCTGCCCCTCGCCGGGTTTCGATGGCGAGGACTTCCGGTTCCGGTTGATGGGCGATGAGGGCATCATCGACGCTCAGCCGTTCGGCAAGATTCGAGTCGGTCGGGGAGGCGAGTGGGAACTGGCCTACGAGCAGCCTCATGTGCCGCTCGATGATGCCGATGCCGCGTTTGTTTCCGACGGGCGGATGCAGGCCTACGCCGACCAGGTGCAGGCGTTCGTCGATCGGATCAACGGCCTGGAAGCCGGCTGCGGCACCGAAGCCGACGGCCGCGCCGCGGTCGCGGCGATCGTCGGGATGCTCGATTCGTCCGAGTCCGGGACGGTGGTGAAACTGGCGTAGGGGACAGGCATCCTCCGCTACTTCGCCAGCAACTCGACCGTGTCGGCCACCAGGTGCCAGTAGACCACGTCCTCGGCAAACGACGAGGTCTCCAGGGCGGGCACCGGGAAGCCGGGGATCTTCAGTACGGCGTTGTACTGGGCGAACCTGAGGTCGATGTAGATCCGGTTCTCGCCCTGGGGCAACTGGTCAAACGACGTCGGGTGGTACAACTCACCCACCTCCCCGTACAGCGCCGGTGCCGGAGGTGCCTGGTCGACCAGGGTGAAGCAGAGGATCTGGCGGGCCTTGCCGGTGTCCACGGTCCGGGCCAATCGTCTTGGATACCAGTTGTAGCCGACAAACAACGCGACATCGTCGGCCTGGATCAGGCCATCCAGTTGAGGGTAGTAGGCGTTGCCTTCGCTGAAGACCTTGAATAGCCCCGGGTCACCGGGCAGGTTCTCGGGGTCGAGCCCGTGGATCAGCAGTGCGTAGCTGGTCCGTTTCTTTCGAGCCGCCTCGGCCAGCCAACCGGCGGCCTTACGGAACTTGTGGCGTTGTCCGTCGAGGATGCGGCCGACAATCTCGTCGATGTGAGCCAGGTAGGTCTTTCCGAGTTGACCTTCGGCGACGGGGCTGACGTTGAACGCCGGGACGAACTTGTAGGTGTTCAGCAGCGGCTGGTTGAAGACCTGCGGACTTTCGTAGGTCACCGACAGCAGGATTCCCGGCATCTTGCCGCGACGCAGGAATGCCCCGATCAACTCGGCCTCGAACGCCCACAGGTAGAGCCGGTTGGCGATGCTGCGGCCCGAGCAGATCTTGTCCTTCCAGCCGTCGATCGCCAGGACTCCCCCGTCGGGGACGGTGTGAGTGATCGTCATCAGGTTGTCGTTGGCTCCGACTTCACGACTCAGCCGGGCCGCCGCGGTGGCCGAGCCGAAGAAGATGACCAGGGCGTTGTCTTTCAGCAGCTGGCGAGCCAGCGGCACCGCGTGCTTCTGCTCCTCGGTCTCGTTTTCGAAGCCCAGCAGCACCACATCCTTGGCCGTGGCTTTCTTGACGGTGAAGTGCTCGACGAAGCCCTTGGTGCGGTAGTAGGGCACCTTGTCCTCGGGCGAGTCGAGCTTCTTGAATCCGGCGGCAGAGCCCTCGGGAGTGTACTGCCTCGAGAAGGCGATCCCTCCGGCTCGCCAGACCGGTTCCAGAGAAAAGCTCTGGTCGCCGGCCGAGAGCAGGTTCCCGTCGAGGTGCACGATGCGGTCGGCGGCCCGGTTGGCCGCTCGAGTGATCCCCTCCATCCGCGTCCCCGCCGCCTCGATCTCCTCCAATACGAAGTT
>CAUZJR010000295.1:0-6937 GCA_963580005.1 Planctomycetota bacterium | reverse complement strand
AAACCCTCTTACCCCGTATCGGCCTTCGGACCTCTACACGGTTACGTTTTCGTTGATCGTGCGTCCCGTGAAGACCACCTCGATGTCCTCGATCTCCACCCACGCTGCCTCGGTGGCCGCCGTGCCGGCCTTTGCTGGCAGCAGCGTCACCACCACGCCCAGGCCCTTGCCGATCGCGAAGTTCGAACCCGGCTTGCCGCTATCCAGCCTCGCCGAAAACTCCAGCGTCACGAATTCCTTGCCACCAACCGCCTCGGCAGGCAAGTCGTGAACCACCAGCGTCTGCCGCTTCGACGGGTTCTTCGAGAGGCTCGAGTACCTGCAGAACTCAAGCTTCGCGGTCGCCAGCCTGGCGATCGCACCGTGGCCCCGCAGCCGGATCCGGGCCAAGTAGCCTCCGGCTCGAGGATTGATCAGTTCCTGGCCCAGGTACACCGTGCCGGTGGACTTGGCACCCGCCGTCGCGAAGCCCAACCGAGCGGTTTGGTTGGCCGCAGCCTGCCAGGCACCATAACCCGAGGGTGATTCGGTGCTCAGCAGCGGGGTCGCCCGCCAGCCCTTGGGCCGGGACCCGAACTCCGACGCCTCGATCGGCGCCTCGGGACCAAACCCTCTCTGGTTCAGCTTGCGGCCGTCGAACGGCTTGACTCGATCCAGCGATCCTCCGGGAACGACCCGGATGTCGGTCGCCGCACGAGTCCCCAGCAGGTCGCGAATCGGCTCGCCCCTGGTCAATTGCAGCTCGCGGCCGAGCGGGTCGTGGAAGGCACTGCGAGGATCGATGCCCAGCAGGTGGAAGATCGTCGCGGTCAAGTCGGCCGGGGTGACCCGGTTCTTGGCCGGGTAGGCCCCGTGACGGTCACTGGCCCCGTAGACCTGCCCCGGCGAGATGCCGGCTCCGGCCAGGGCGAAACTGAAGACCGAACCCCAGTGGTCTCGGCCACCCAGAGGATTGATCTTCGGTGTCCGACCAAATTCGGCGATCGCCACCACCAGGGTCTCATCGAGCAACCCTCGCGTGTCCAGGTCCTCGATCAACGCCGTGAAACCCACATCGAACTTCGGGCACAACACGTCCTCGAGCCGATCGGCGTTCTGGGCGTGAGTGTCCCACATCGGGTTGTCGACGGCCGAATCGCCCGGTTCACGGACCCAGTTGACGTGCACCAGCCTCACGCCCGCTTCGACCAGACGCCGAGACAGCAGCAGCAGCTGGTTCCAGTTCGAGAGGCCGTAGCGTCGCCTGAGTGTCTCGGGCTCGGCGCTGACATCAAACGCGTTACGGACCCTTCCGTTGAGCAGGATGTCGAAGGCCTGATCCTGGTAGGTCCCGAACAGCTTCGGCTCCCGACCCCGGCTGAGCCCGCCAAAGTGGCGTTCGACCTGCTCGAGCAACCCGACCCGGTTCTTCAGCCGCAACGCGGGAACGTCGCCCAGCTGCAGGCCCGGAACCCCGTCACCGGGCTCCATCGGGTTCACCTCGAATCGATCCGGATCCCAGCGTCGACCCATGAAGCCTCCGGTCTGTCCGGCGGGGGTCACGTTTTCGTTGAGCCGCATGATCTGGGGGACCCAGACCGTGGAGAGCGGCGGCAGCTTCTCGCTGGGCTTGAGTCGTTTGACGAGCGAGCCGAACCAGGGCCAGTCCTGGGGCGTGATCTTGCGAGGGTTGGAGCCGGCGTACTTGTAGCCGGTCAGCACCTCGTACCCGCTGCCGGAGTGCTGGTTGTTGTCGGTCGCCATCGAGCGGACGATGGCCAGCTTGTCGGCGATGCGGGCCGTCCGCGGCAACAGTTCACAGAACTCCACCCCGGGCACGTTGGTCTGGATCGGCGAGAACACGCCGCGGATCCCCGAGGGAGCCTCGGGCTTGGGGTCGAACGTCTCGTGCTGAGGCGGACCGCCCTGCAGCCAGACGTAGATCACGCTCTTGGCACGGCCGAACGTCGGATCGGAGATCTCGCTCGAGGCATCCGCCTGTGAGGCCAGCAGGCTCGGCAGCGACAGACCCAGGCTCGAGAGTCCTCCGACCCGGATCATCTCGCGACGATCCAGGCGATCACACAGCCGTCCTGCGGCGCCTTCCAAAGACAACATTGCCCTACGTTCCTCCTGTTTGCCCCAGGTGCCACGTCGGCTGCTGCCAGAGTACCAGACCATCACCCCACTGACCATATCGTCAAATCACCCCTCGACGGGCCAATCCCCAGATCACGTATCCTCGAATCCGCACAACGACTAGAATGCTCGCGATGCGATCGGCGGGTACCTGTCCCCGGCTTCGCATCGCCTGAGGCCGGACGAGTCCGACCAGGAGCCCTGTTTCACGATCACCGAAGCGGTTCCGGGAGGTGCAAGATGTCGCGCGGCGTTGGCTACGTAGTAGATACCGGAGTCTCCGGCGGTGCGGTGACCCAGAACATCCTGGTGATCGATGACAACGAGGAGACCTGCGAGTTCCTCACGGAAATCCTCGAACGCCACGGCTACGCCGTGCGGACCGCCCGCGACGGTGGGCAGGCTCACTCGACCTTCGCCATGTACAAGCCCGACCTGGTGCTGCTGGACCTGATCCTGCCCGGGGAGAGTGGGTTTGAGATCTGCGAGAGGCTGAAGGCTCAGCGTGAGAACATCCCCGTCGTGGTGCTCTCGGCCATCGACCTGGAATCCTCCAGAAACCTCGCGGCCAAGACCGGAGCCGACGGCTACCTGGCCAAGCCGATCCGCGAGTCGGAGTTGCTGGAGACGATCAAGTCGATCAGCGAGGCGGCCTTTCGTCGGGCACATCGCGACCGGTCCAAGGACCAGGGAGCCATCCGCTTCAGTTGCCGCTGCGGCAAGCGGTTCAAGGTCAGCATCAAGCGACAGGGCAAGCTGATGACCTGCACCAACTGTGGCGAACCGCTCAGCGTCCCGAGACAGACCTAGCCCACCCGCGGCGTTTTGAAACACGGCACGATGCACCGCTTGCATCACCGCCGCTGGAGGGTGCCCCGTCTTCATCTTGCACCGCTCCCACATTCGTGCGATCCTACCGCCACGCCAATACGGTGATGTCGTGGTGTCGACAGACTAGGGTGGTGTGCGTCAGTCGATGCTGTGGGGAGCAGAACGTGGACGCCTTAGAACCTCTCAATTTCGTCACGGTCAAGTGCCAGTTCTGTGGCACGTTCTACCGATTGACGCCGGGCAAGATGGAGGAGGGGCGGACGTGCCCGAAGTGTCACGAGACACAACGTGGCTCGCTCTCGATCGTCGGTGCACCACTCTCGAGAGCCGCACTGGCCAGCTCGATGAGAGTCCTCCTGATCCGCTCGGGCCGCTACAAGGGCAAGAAACTGCTGCTGCCCAACGAAGAGGTCACCATCGGGCGAAGCAAGAGCTGCCAGATCCGAGACGACTCCGACGAACTCGCCGAAGAACACTGCACCCTGCAACCGACCGCCGATGGACTCCGGGTCCGAGACCTCGACACCGATGAAGGCACATTCGTCAACCGCGAACGCATCACCGAACCGGTCTTCATGCGACCCGGTGACCTGCTCCGGATCGGGCCGCTGCTCTACCAACTCGCCGGACACGATACGCCCGAAGACGAACAGGAGCAGTCCAAGCCCACCGTGTCGACGACCGGTGCCGGTGTCCAGACCAGGCAGGTCGACAAGGACACCGTGCTGTTCAAATCAAAGAAAACGACCGCCGCGGAGGCCGCCGAGGTGATCCAGGAACACTGGGAACTGACCCGCAACCGGCCGCCGATCCCCGAGTGGGTCGACGAGTAGCCCGGCTGTTTGCCCGGCTGTTTGCCAGGTAGGGAATTGGGCGCTAGGATGAGGCCTTCTGGAAATGGAGCCCATCTCATGCGACTCGCCTCACTCTCGACCTGCCTGCTGCTGCCCCTGTTGCTCCTGGCCGGTCGCGACCAGGCCCCGCCCACGCAGAGGGTCAAGATCCGGCTGGTCGACGCACAGAGCGGAGCCCAGTTGCCGGGACTGATCCGCATCACCGGACCCGATGGGCAGGCCGTACCCCTGCCGTCGCTGCTCAGTCGAGGAGTCGGGCTGCTGCAGCAGCAACCTCGGATCGGCACCTGGAGCGTGCTGCCGGGAACGCGCGCGGTCTCGCTGCCCAAACAGGAGGTCACGATCGAAGCCATCTCGGGCCTCGAAACCGAACTCGCCCGACTCAAGGTCGACCTCGGCCAGAACCCGACACAGACCATCACCGTGAAACTCAACCGGTTCTACAGCGCCGCGGAACGCGGGCTGCGATCGGCTAACACGCACCTGCACCTGATGAAGATCTCGAGGAAACAGTGCGACCAGTACCTCAAGGAAATCCCCCAGGCCGACGGGCTCGACATGGTCTTCCTCTCGTACCTCGAACGAGCCGTCGAGGACCAGCGATACACCTCCAATCGCTACACCTCCGACGACCTGGCCGGGCTGACTCGAGAGTCGGGAGTCGTGTTCGGCAACGGCGAGGAGCACCGGCACAACTTCGCCGGATTCGGCCAGGGCTACGGACACGTGATGCTGCTGGACATCAAGAAACTGATCCTGCCCGTCTCGATCGGACCGGGGATCATGAAGGCCGGCCACGACGGGCTGCCGCTGCAACGAGGCATCGACACCGCCCGCCGGGATGGAGCCACCATCGTCTGGTGCCACAACGAATGGGGACTCGAGGCACTGCCCAACTGGCTCGGAGGACGCATCGACGCTCAGAATATCTTCGACGGAGGCATCCGCAGCAGCTACCGCGACAGCTTCTATCGATACCTCAACGCCGGACTCAAGGTCCCGTTTTCCACCGGAACCGACTGGTTCATGTACGACTTCTCGCGGGTCTACGTCCCCGTCACCGGAAAACTCACCCCCCGCAGCTGGCTCAAGCAACTCGCCACCGGACACAGCTACATCACCAACGGTCCCTTTCTCGAGTTCACCGTCGCCGGGCAGCCGATCGGCGGCACCGTGACGCTCGAAAAACGCGGCGGGTTGAGAATCCGTGGCCGGGCGGTGGGGCGATCGGACTTTGAGAGGATCGAGCTGATCCAGAATGGCGGCATCGTGGCCATCGCCGCTTCCCGCAAGGTGGGCGGTCACCACGAGGCGACCATCGACACGCGGATCGACATCAGCCGACCCGGCTGGTTCGCGCTCAGAACCCCACCCCCGTCGGTCTCAGGCGACTCGACCCGCAGCCGCAAGACGCCGCAAAACCTGATCGGTCGCGAACTGTTCGCTCACACCAGCCCGGTCTACGTCTCGCTCGGCGGAAAGCAGATCTTCGATGTCGAGGTCGCCACCGAGATCCTGGCGACGATGAAGGAGCACGCCGAGGCGATCGGCAAGAACGGCAAGTTCCTCGACGACGCAGCTCGAGCGCGTGTGCTCGACGTGCACCGCGAAGCGATCGCCGCCTTCGAAAAACGGCTGGCTCGGGAAACCCCAGACGCGGTACGCTGAACGAGGCCCCGGCCCGATTCGGCCCGCACCCCCCTCGACACTCACGCTATACTGGATCCCGTTGCGACTCACACCGCCCGAGGACCGGCCCGTGGCTACCACCGAGACCGTCTCGCGGATCGCCGACCTCGAAAACAACCTCGGCCAGGCTCTGCTGGGCAAGTCCGAGACCATCCGCCAGGTCGTCGTGGCACTGCTCGCCGAAGGGCACGTGCTGATCGAAGACATCCCCGGCGTCGGAAAGACCGTGCTGGCCCAGGCTCTCGCAGCCAGCATCGACGGCAAATTCACCCGGCTGCAATGCACCCCCGACCTCCTGCCCAGCGACATCCTCGGCACCGGTGTCTTCCTGCCACAGGCCGGCGACTTCGAATTCCGACCCGGGCCGGTCTTCACCAACGTGCTGCTCGCCGATGAAGTCAACCGCACCACGCCTCGATCCCAGAGCGCGCTGCTCGAGGCGATGAACGAACGGCAGGTCTCCGTCGATGGGATCACTCACCCGCTGCCACAACCCTTCGTGCTGATCGCCACGCAGAACCCCTACGAATACGAAGGGACCTATCCGCTGCCGGAGAACCAGAGAGACCGGTTCCTGGTCTGCCTCGAGATCGGATACCCCGACCGGTCGATCGAACTCGACATGCTCCAGCAACAACTCGACGGCGGACCACTCTCGGGACTCAAACCCGTCCTCGATGTCGACGAACTGCTCGAACTGCAGGCGGTGTGTCGTGAGGTCCGGGTGGAGGACTCGATCCGCGAATACCTGCTGAATATCGTCGCCGGGACCCGCGACCACCAGGAACTGTCGCTGGGAGCCAGCCCGCGAGGAGCCATCGCGCTGTTGAGAGCCGCCCAGGGACTGGCACTGTGCGACGGACGTGACTACACCGTGCCCGACGACGTCAAGAGCCTGGCACCGGCCGTCCTGGCCCACCGTGTCATCTGCCGTGGACCGCTGAGAGACTCGGGGCAGGATCGAGGGCTGGGCATCATCCGACAAATCATCGAAAGTACACCCGTCCCCACCTGACCCCACCACACCCCACCCCAGCCCACCCCAGCCCAGCCCAGCCCAGCCCAGCCCAGCCCAGCCCAGCCCAGCCCCCCGACCCAGCTGCCTCACCAAGGACACTAGAAGTGAACGCCACACCGCTGAGCCGCCTGACCGCACTCCTGCTAATCAGCCTCTGTGCTGGAACCGGCTGCAACGAGCAGGCGGAAGACCCGGTGAGCTCCCAGACCTCAAATCCGCCCCCGATCCGGACAGCCTCCGGTGACACTCTCGTAACAACCGATACACCCCCTTCCCAGCCCCAGTCCGAACCCCAGGCCCAGGCGACGACAGCCACCTCGGATCCCGAGCTGACCAAAACAGACTCCAAAACAGACTCCAAGACAGACTCCAAGACAGACTCCAAGACAGACTCCAAGACAGACTCCAAGACAGACTCCAAGACAGA
>CAUZJR010000294.1:0-6944 GCA_963580005.1 Planctomycetota bacterium | reverse complement strand
GATATCTGATCTCACCCACGGGCTGATCTTCGAGTTGGAACTGCGAGGCAACGCGGAGTCGAAAAAGGTCTCATACCGGATCCAGCCCGACTTCTGGCAACCGGTCGACTTCCTGCGTGTCAGCGACGTGAGCTTCGAGAAGCTGCGATTGTCGCTGGAACTGGGACAGCAATTCGGCTCCGATCCGCAACTGCCTCGCAATCTCGATGTCGAACTCTGCCTGCCTCCTGAATTGAAGTCTCTGGCCAAGGAGTCCTACCTCAAGGCCCGGATCGGAATCCAGGGCGAGACCCTGTTTGCCGAATTCGATCCCGCCGATCTCGCGAGTCTGCAGGGGGCTTGGCCTGTCTCGTTGAAGGTCGCCGGTTTCCCTCGCGCCTTTGCCTGGACCCTGCGATACGGCTCACCCCAGCCGGCGGATCCGCCCGGATTGCGGATCATCGCCCCCGAGGGCGGGCCGGCCTTTGAAAAGGACAGCCCGGGCCGACTCGTCATCGAAGTCAATTCACCCGAACTCCAGCAGCACATCCGCGGCAACCCCTGGAAACTCGATACTGGCTGGAAGATCCGCTACGAGTTTGTGCCCGCGGACCGGAAACTGACGAGTCGTGCGGGCGAGATTGCGTTGCGGGGTTCCCGTAGAAAGCAATTCGATTTACTCGGACTCACCAAGACCGGGTCGTGGAAACTGCGGGGACAGGTCTCCGACCATGACATCGTTTCAGCCGACGACACCCGGTTCCCCAACCGCAGCGGGCGGTTTAGGCTGCAGGCCGTCCTGGAATCGGGCAACCGCGTGGTGGCCCGGTCGACTTCGATGGAGATTGGCATCGACACCGCAGGAAGCAAACCCAGCGTGACGTTTGCCAACCCAGCCAGTCGTTTCGAATTGGGTCCGGACCTCCGCATCGAGGTGACCTGTCGCGACGCCGAGTCGGGGATTTCGCAGTTGGTCGTTGGTTTCGACACCGACAAGGACGGCAAGCTCAGCGACCAGGAACTCCTGGCCGACGCCGGGCAGCGGCTGGCCGGATCTGCCATTCTCGCCGCCACCCCGAGCTTCACGCTCACGCTGCCAAAATCGCAGCTCCCCGGAGCGGGCAAACACCAGTTGCTCGTTCGAGCCACCAACGGGATCAGCATCCCCAGCGACTGGGCCAAGCACACGATCACCTTCGCCCTGGCCAAGGGACTCGTGACGCTCAAAGGCAAGAAAACCCGCGCCAGCAGAAAACTCACGCTCAAGGGACCCGGAGGCTACTCGAGTGAGTTCACCGTGGGCCGCAGCGCGGTCAACGCAAAAAACAGCGACATGGTCGTGGCCGGAGACTACACGATCACCGACGTCAAGACCGGCAAGACATGGACCACGACGGTCAAGCCGCGAGAGAAATTGGTGGTCACCATCGACTTCTCGACCAACAGCAAGACCGAATCCCGATCACGATGACGGCGGGCCCGATTCACAATCTGAAACCGTGAGTTGTTGAGATGATCGTCTGGAACTGGATCAAGACAATCTGGAGATGGATACTGGCCGGCGTGCGGCTGGTCTTCGGGCTGGGCCTTCGCACAACCCGGATGCCGCGATGGGTCTACCAACTGCTGCACCTGCTGATCGTCACCACGATCACCGTCGTGCTGGCGATTTACAGCCGCGACATTGTCCAGCCTTCGAACATCGCCACCGAGTTGCCTCAAGTCCAGGACTGGTGGTGCGGGATCCTGTTCCTGGCTCTCTATGCGTTTGTGCGAACGATCCACTACTTCTATCGGCTGTTATTGATGGAGGAGGCTTCGGCCTACCCCGACATCGACCGGGCCTGGGCGGCGGGCATGGACGCACTGGCCCGCAACGGACTCGACATCCGTTCGATCCCGATTTTTCCGATCTTGGGTCTGAGCGAGGACGAGGAGACTCAGTTCTTTTCCGGGGCCCGCTTCCACGCCCGCGTCGTGGCTCCGGGCATCGACGAAACGCCGATGCCGTTGCGGTTCTTTGCGAATCGCGAGGCGTTGTTCATCAGCTGTCCGGGAGTCTCTGCCGTCTGTGCTCAACTCGAATCCGGCCCGCTGCTCAGCGGCGGCATTTCGAATTACGAGGCCAGTGATTCGGGTGCGGCCAGCGTCGCAACTCTGGAACCCGGTGGCCCAGCGCCGGGTGCCTCGCCCGGAGTCCAGCAGCCGGATGTCGCCGCAACCGGGACTCTCGCACCCGGTCAACAGTCCCTCGCCAGCGGCCTGCCCGCCTCCGCACCCTCAGAAACCGGCGGAACACTCGAACCGGGTTCGGCGGGTTCGGCGGGCCCGGCTGCGACGATGCTGCCCGGCGGCCGATCCTCAGGCGGAGCCCCCATCCGGACCTCCGGACCCTCAGAACCGCTCTCGGCCCGGAAACTCGAAGAATGCCGGAGTCGCTTGCGTCACCTGTGCCGGCTGGTCACCAGGTACCGCCAGCCCTTCTGCCCGATCAACGGAGCCGCGATCATGATCCCGCTTCAGTGGTCGGAGCTCTCAACCCAATCGGGCATCGATCCGGCCAAGCAGGACGTGGAGGTCCTGCACAGGGGCCTGCAGATGCAGTTCCCGGTGGTCTGCTTCTTCAACGGGCTGAACAAGCTGGAGGGGGTGCGGGAGTACATTCAACGCTCTTCCCAGGTCGACTCGCGGTTCAGCACCAAGGCACGAGCCGGCTCTCACTTCCCGTCGGGCCACCCCGTCGACGAGGGAGCCTCGAGGTGGGTCAGCGGCCGGGCCGTCGACTGGTTCCGCCGCTGGATCTACTCGGCCTTTGCTGAAGACCTCAGTAGTTCGAGCAATCCGCGGCTCTACCAGCTGCTGTGCGATCTCGACGGCCGCCGTGAGCAACTGGCCGGTTTTCTCGAGTCGGTCTTCGGCGGCGAGCATCAGGGCGAGTCGATCCGGCTCTCGGGCTGCTACTTCTGCGGCTGCGAGCCCAGCACGCGGCGTTACGAGTTCGTCAAGGATGTGATGGACAAGCTGACCAACGAGCAGGACCAGGTCGCCTGGAGCGACTACAGGGTTTGGCAGGACCATCGCCAGCGCCGCTTGACGAACTGGATGTACGCGGCAATAGTCGTCCTGTTGCTGCTCGACGCCGGTCTCCTGTGGTGGAAGCTCTTCGGCGGTCCCCCCAGCTTCATCTAGCCATCGAGTCCGAATAGGGACGTGTCGCCATGTTCGATGCGGCTGGAGATTCCGGCGGCCGCCCCTCCTGGAGGGACTCTGCCGGCGAAGCAGGGGGAGGCTGGAGTCGTCCCGACGGGGTCCGTTCGTGGCGCCGCCCCGAACACGACGGCCCCGAAGGCGATCGCCCCTCGGGCTTCTCACGCATCAGGTGGCGAGGAGTCTTCAAGTCGCTCGCCACCGCGATGGTCACGGTGGCCTGCATCTCCGCGGCCGTCTGGCTGCTGAAACTGCCCGGCTGTGTCCAGACCAAGCTGCAACCGGTCGTGGCCACGATCAGCGACACCCCGCAATTGCCCCCCAACCTGCCCGTCGCCGCCGACCTCGATGCACTCAATTCGCTGAATCGCCACAACGGTATCGTCACCCAATTCCAGGACACCCGCTCGGATCGGCACGTCCTGGTCATCTACCTCTCGGCCCTCTGGGTCCCCGATGCCAACGGCGACATCTTCGTGTTGGACTCGAAGAACCCCAAACCCGACGAACTGGGTGACTCGAAGCAATCCTCCAAGACCCCCATCCAGGGCGTCAAACCGCTGGCGGCCTACCTGGCCTCCGCGATCGGCTCCGCGCCCCGACAAAACACGCTCGTCCTCTTGGACCTCTGCCAACTGCAGGCCAACTGGCGAGTCGGAGTCCTGGAAAACGACATCGAACAGGAACTCAGGCAGGCCATCAACACGGTCACCGCGACCGCCCAACAGACCGACTCGAAGGACTCGGACTCCGCGAGCCACACGGCCAGCCTCGTCGTCATCTGTGCGTGCTCGCGTGGCGAACACAGCTGGGCTAGCCCTCACCTGGGCATCGGCCAGTCGGCCTTCGGATATTCGCTGCGAGGGGCCCTCAGTGGCAAGGCAGACACCGACGGCAACAACCGCATCACCGTCTTTGAACTCTTTCGCTACGTCGGCTCGCAAACCAATCACTGGGTACAGCAGAATCGCGACCGAGCCGGGCAACACCCGGTCCTGATCACCGGCAACAAGACACTCGCCTACCTCGACCCCCTCGACACGAACGACGTGGCGAATTTCCCCGTCGTGCAGGTGGGATCGAGTGGGATCCTGCAGGAGCCCTCGGGTCAAGACGTGCCGCTGGGGGCCGAACTGGACGCCTTGCAGAAACTCTGGGCCGGTCGAAATGAGCTGGTTCACACCAACGACAGTCTCCTCACACCCGCCTACCACCACGATCCGCTCAGGTGTCGCGAACTCACCTTTCGGCTCCGCCGCGCCGAACAGTGGATCTTCTGGCAGCAGCCGACGCGTGCCAACGCCGAACTGGGACACGCCAGGACTTTGCTGAGCCGGCTGGCACTCGAGAGCGGGTCCGGGAGTTTTCCGGACGTCCGCGAAGATTTCCCTCGACACAACATCATCGCGAGGCTGATGGACCCGCTCACCACAAAAGTGCCGCTGCCAGAATACGAGGGCACACCCGCCCGGCCCGAAGACCACCTGAGAAACGTGCTGGAAGGAAGCGGCAGCCTGCTGCCCAAGACGACCGGCGGGCTGGTCGAACGGGCGATCGGGATCCGGGGCGAGGCCGAACGGGTCAGCAGTGGCGCCTTGGGGACCTACCACCGACTCCGTCCCCTGATCAACTCGGCAGACACCGCCCGTCGCATCGCCGAGGATCTGCTGTTCGTCGGCGACAAGACGGCATCGCAATCGTCGATGCAGACCGCCGAGGAACAACTCGCTCGGGTCCGAGCCATTCGCAGCACCCTGTTTGCAGCCCTGCTGCTGAGAAACCGGCTCCACGCCGAATTGCCGGACCTGGCCGATTGGGCCGCATCCCGCAACACATCGAGGCTGATCGGCCACCAGAAGGTGATTGACCATTTCGTCGATGCGATCGACCGAGCCGAACAACGGACGTCGGCAGCCCGAGCCACACAACTCGGAGAACTTGGCAGGCAGAGCAAGGAAGACCTCACGGGGGCAGAAGTCCAATTCCGCCTGCTGGCTCTCTTCGAGCAGGCTCATCTGCTCGACACCTATCTCGACGCCCAGCTCGCCGTTTCGGCGGATGAGGACGACGGGTCTGTGGCACCGGCCGAGCCGACTGCCGAAGAGCTGGATCAACTGCAACAGCTGGTCGCGGCCGCTTCGACGCGTCTGAACAGACTCAACGATGGTCTTGCCGTCGAAGCCCGCCGCTGCCTGGGCCTACCCGATCAGCCCGAATCGTGGCGCGACATCGAGGATATCTTGCGTCACACCGGCCTGGATGCGCTTTTGCGACGCAAGCTCGTGCACCGCAGAATCGAGTTGTCAAGAACACTGGCAGCCAACTCGGCAGCCGGCGGGCAGACCAAGCCGAGGCCTCCCTCCAGCGGACCGGGAATGTGGCACGCCCTGTGGGCCATCCAGGTCCTTTCGCTGGGCCGGATCGTCGACGACAAGGCCACCACCCATCTCTGGCATACCTGGCGAAGCGTGGGGGCCAAGACCGATGCGGAACGGCCCAGTGTGCTGAGAAAACTGGGGTACGAGATCCGGCAGGCCTCGATCGTCAAGACTCAAACGGTGCTGAAGCTCGCGGTTGCCTCCGAACAACACGAGTCGATCGAGGCGGCACGGTCTGACCTGATGCGGGCCGACCGCATCGCGAGATCGCTGCCGCCCGGGGACGTGATCGCCGTGCTCGGCCAACGGAAGGACCCCACACAGGCACTCCGCCGATTTCAACTCTCCGAAATCCTCTACGCCCACGCCGGCAGGTATCTCGATGACTTCTGGCTCGGCTGGTTCGACTCAGCCGCCGCCCAGTGCCTCGCCGCTGCAAGATCTCTCGGCGTCGCGACATTCAACCAGCAGGCTGAACACCTCGATCAGCTGCTGGCCCAGCGAACCGAGGCGGGCGTGGCGATCAGCCGGATTACCCCCGATCCGCTCAGGTTCGGAATCCGCAATGATGCCACGTTGAATGTCGAGATCACCCCGTCCCCGGATGCTCCACCCGGCTTCGCCGCCCTGCGGCTGGATCTCAGGCGGAACGAACAGGGCCTGCTCACCCTCGGGGATCAGGCGATCCGCAAGCTGAGCATCCCGACCAGCGGCCCGGACGCCTCGCAGAGCTTTGCACTCAGGCGAGATGCTTCGCTGCAACCCACCGCAACAGTTCCGCGGCCGGACTGCCCCGGCCTGAAACTCGAGGCAGTGCCCCGGCTCTTCTACCGCGGTCGCACAACCGGCAACCAGGCACTGGCAGCCTCCATCGACCCCTGCCCCCCACCGGTCTTCCGGACCGCCTACAGGCCGCTGACGCCCGAGCAGAGAATCGGACGCGTGGTCGTCAACGGGCAAGACAGCCGGGCCATCCTGTTCATCCTCGATTGCTCAGGCAGCATGAACATGCCACTTGCTACCGCAAACTCCACCCGCATCGCCGCCGCCAAGGCGACGCTGCAGAAGACGCTGGACCGGATCGCCGAAACCCAAAAGGGTCGGACGGTCAAGGTCGGGCTGATGATGTTCGGACACGAATTCGATGAGGTCAAGGAACTCTCAAAGATCGAGATCATCAACCCACTCGAACTGGTGACTCCCCAGCACATGCAGGCCATCCGGTCCAAACTCGTTGAACTCGGACCCAAGAGCAATTCCGCCAACACGCCTCTGTTGAGCAGCCTGATCGAGGCGACCAGACCGTTCGTGACGCAGGATATCCCCGGGACCATCGTGGCGATCACCGATGGGGACTACCAGGACACCGAGGGAGACCGG
>CAUZJR010000293.1:0-6953 GCA_963580005.1 Planctomycetota bacterium | reverse complement strand
GAGACGGTTGCCGAGCGGACCGGCTTGCCGGTGGGGATCAAGAGTGCGGTCGGACAGCTCGAGTTCTGGGAGGATCTGGCGAGGCGGATGGGCGACCGGCACGAGGGTCCTGATTTCATTTCGATCGACGGTGCCGAGGGGGGAACGGGGGCGGCTCCGTTGACGTTTGCCGACCACGTGGCGTTGCCGTTCAAGGTCGGGTTCGGCCGCGTCTTCCCGATCTTCCAGCAGGCGGGACTCTCGCAACGGATCACCTGGATCGGCAGCAGCAAGCTGGGGTTTCCCGACCGGGCGATCGTCGCCCTGGCGCTGGGGTGTGACGTGATCCAGGTGGCCCGCGAGGCGATGCTGGCGATCGGCTGCATCCAGGCCCAGAAGTGTCACACCGGTGGTTGTCCGGCTGGCGTGGCGACTCAGAGTCGCTGGTTGCAGGCGGGGCTGAACATCGACAACAAGGCCAAGCGGCTCTCGGCCTACGTCAAGGGGTTCCGCAAGGAGATGATCACGTTGTCGCTGGCTGCAGGGTACCGGCACCCCAAGCAGTTCAGCGGCGATGACATCGAGTTGAGCACCGGCGTGAACCGCTTCTCCACGCTCTCGGAGATGATCGGCTACCGTGCCGATCCGGCCAGCGAGCAGGAGGTGGCCGCGGTGTTGAGCGACGCGGTGGCGGCAGTTGGGGGGGGTCAGACGCCGCCTGTGGTTGGCCGGAGGCGGACCACAAGCGGGGCCTGAACCCTTTGGCTTGCCGTGATGCAACCCGCAGCAGGCGGACTAGAATGCCTCGGTCGAGTCTGTCTCTTCGTCGGCGAGCCAGGTGGGATCGAGATCCGAGGATTCGAGCGTTCCGGTTTCAACATCCGCCTGATCAGCGACATCGATGATCTCAACGTCCTCGGGCAGCACGACCTCTTCCGCCCAGCTGCCGACCCGTTTCAGCGACCCGGCTCGATTCTCGGGAAGCGGTTCGAGCCAGCCGTTGATCACTTCGGCCAGGTCGTCTTCGATCTCGAAGCCCAGCGTCGACCGATCCCATCCTCCCCAGTCGCTAACCGTCTCGACGAAGTCGGCAATCGTCTTTTGACCAAACAGCTTGCGTCCGACCAGCAATTCGACGGCGAGGCAGCCCATGGCGAACAGGTCGATTTCGGGTCCCGGCTGATTGCCCTTGAACAATTCCGGCGCGATGTAGCCCGGCGTACCGACCAGCAGTCGGTCGACATCGGAGTTGGTCCCGGTCGGCTTGGCCAGTCCGAAGTCCATCAGTTTCACCTGCCCGTCGCGGCCGACCATCACGTTTCCCGGCTTGATGTCGCGGTGGATGATCTCCGATCGATGTGCGTAGTCGAGTGCCATGACGAGTTGTCCGAGGATGGCCCGGACGTCCTCTTCGGGCAGCGGGCCGTTGTTGCGGATCAACTCGTGCAGGCTCATCCCGTCGATGTATTCGAACATGATGAAGTAGGTGTAGAACATCTCGAAGCGGCCGCGCATGTTGACGATGTTCGGGTGGTCAAACGTCTCGATGATGTCGGCTTCACGCTGAAAGAGGTCTCTGGAGTGCTCGTCGCAGACCAGCCGGTGGCTGAGCATCTTCAGCGCCACGGTGTCTCCTGCGGGACCGATCGCCTCGTACACGACCGCCATCCCGCCTCGACCCAGCCGCCGGGTGATATGGTGGCCGTGCATGTCGCGGCCGACCAGCACGTCACGGTCCTTGCCGCCGACGCGGGTGGACATCAGCCGTGTCAGGAACTGGCTGAACTCGGGGTAGGTCTCGATCAGCGAATGAAAGGCCGAGGCGGCGAGGACCTGGGCGACGAGGGGTTCCTGGGCGATGGCGTCGGCGGTGCGAGGCTCGCGGGCCAGGAGGGCCATTTCCCCGAGCACATCGCCGGGCCCGGTTCTCGCGATCGCGTACCGCTGACCCTCGTGGTCCTCGGTCATCACCATCGCGTGACCCGAGGTGATCACAAACATCTCCTCGCCGATGTCCCCCTGTCGAATCAGGTGATCTCCCTGGGCGAAATGCCGTTCCTCGAGGCAGTCCTCCAGCACAAGCAGTGCGTCATCGGGCAACTCGTCAAAGGTGTCCATCGGTAGCCAGCTCGAGTCCGAGAATCCCGTCATAGATACTCTCGAAGAGTCACTTGCTGGTCATGACGTAAACGCCGTCCCAGCCGGGAGCCGGGGGCGTCTCGATCAGGCTGCGACAGCGTTGGGCGTAAATCCGAGCCGGCTGGTCGGATGCGTCCAACGAGCTGAATACGGCCAGGGCCTCTGCGAACCGTTGCTCGCGATACATTGTCACCGCCTCGTCGAATTTGGCAACGCGTGTGAGCAATTCCTCCGAGGCAGGTCGTTCTGCGATCAATTCAAAGATCCGCGTCGGTTGCTGCCGACCCTTGACCTGGATCAGGTCCAGCTCGCGCGTGACCAGCTCGTCGCGGACCTGCTCCCAGGTACTCTCGCTGATCAACGACTCGGTGCCGTACTGCTTGTTGGCTCCTTCGAGTCTCGAGGCGAGATTGACTCCGTCTCCGATGATCGTGTAGTCGAACCGCAGGTTGGAGCCGAAGTTGCCGACGCGGACGGTATCTGAGTTGATCCCGATCCCGATCCTGACCGTGGGCAGTCCCCGTTCCTGCCACTGCTGTCTCAGTTCCACCAGCCTCTGCGACATCCGGATCGCGGTCCGGCAGGCCTCAAGCTGGTGAGTCTGACTTGCGATCGGTGCTCCGAAGAAGGCCATGATCGCATCACCGATGTACTTGTCGACGGTGCCGTTGTTCTCGAAGACCACCTCGGTCATTGCCGTGAGGTATTCGTTGAGCAGCGAGGTCAACTGGGCGTCGGGCAGTCGTTCGGCGATCGTGGTGAAACCGCGGATGTCGGAGAACAGGATCGAGAGTTCGGTGGCCGCTCCACCCAGTTGCAGTGCATCGGGATGTTCGGCCACCTGCTGGACCACCGCCGGGTGCAGGTAGAACTCAAAGGCTCGCCGCACCTTGCGTCGGGCGAGGTTGTCGTGCCACCACTTGCGGAGGGTGACCGCCGAGAAGCAGGCGACGACCCCCACGAGCGGGAGCACCGGCTGGGTGATTGTGTCGGCCCAGGCCAGCAGGCCGTGGTGAACCCAGCCGATGATCAGCAGCAGGGGGATCAGCGAAGCGGTGGCGGGGACGACATCGAGTTTCGTGAACAGCAGGGCGGCAGCCAGCATCACGGCGATCGTGACCAGCAGTGTGGTCGAGAGTGACTCGACGGCCAGCGAGTTGTCGCTCAACAGCGTGTTGATGGCCGCCGCGTTGATCAGCACTCCGGGCAGGCGGCCAATGGGCGTATTGTGGAGATCGACGAGCCCGGTCTTGACCTGGCCGACCAGGCAGAGCTTGTCGGCGAGCTGAGCGGCGAGTCGCTCGCTCAGGTCCTTGCGGGCTCGCATCCGGGCGGGGAGCTCGTTGTTGAGCAACCCGGTCAGCGCCTCGGTCCAGGCGACGGGTACCTCTGCCGGGGAGTCGCCGCGTTCTCCGAGGTTCCGATCGGCCAGGAGTGTGCGGATCGAAAGTTCGACGGCGGCGTGTCGTGTCTCGAGCTCCCCGGCATCCGCATCGCCTCGGACGTCTGCTTCGAGAGCCATTTCGAGTTCACGGACCTGGTCGGGAATCGGCGAGTCGATTCCGAGGGCTGCGATCAGGCGAGTGGCTCGCAGTCGGATCTCGTACCGTGTTGCATGGATCTCGAGGTCCGACTGGGCCAGCTTCAGCAGGTCCGAGACTCTCACGACCTGCGAGTGAGTTTCGAGGTCCCCGGCCGTCTGTCCGCGTTGGTCGAGTTGTTCGCCCCAGGAGCTTCTGCCGTGCAGGGGCCAGTTGATGACCAGTTCCTGCTCGGGTGCGGGGCCGTTGATTCGAGCCGTTCGGGGAGCTTGTGGGTCCGGGGGGGGCGTGGTGTGCAGCCGAAATCCGGCGACTACCTGGTGGACCATTCTGCGAGCGGAGGTCGTGTCATCTCCGGGGGTGGTGAATGCCTGGGAGGTCAGCAGTCTCCGCATCACGTAGTCGCTTTGCAGATCGCTGTCGCTGAAGGCCAGGATGGCGTGCTCGGTGAATTGCCAGCGTGGCAGTTCGAGTTGGTCGAGGGTCAGGACGGCGTGGTCAGTGGGTGCGGTGGGTGCGTTTGATTCGAAGGTACTGCGGTCGAGTGCTTCGAGCAGCACGGGCTTGGTCTTGTCGAGTGCTCGTCTGAGCGGGTCGGCCATCAGCTGCGAGTTGGCGGCGACGACTTCGAGTGCTGTCTTTCGGTTGCGATGGACGATCCGGTGTGCTGCTTCGGCGACGACAAATTCGAAGTGGTCGGCGAGCGTGGTGCGGGAGACGTTGCTTGCCTGGGCCAGCGTGGTGGTATCGGTGTGCCACGGATTCTGTGTGAGTTCTTCGACGAGTCTCTTGACCTGGAGGTCATCGTGGGTGGGGGCACGTCGAAAGTAAGACGCGAGGACGATGCGGGTGGAGTCGGCACCGCTGCCGGCCAGGACCTCGAAGGCTCTTCTCTGCAGGGCGTCCTCGGTGTAGAGCCGTTCCTGGCGTGATGCCCGCCGGGCCTGCCGCACCGTTTCCTGATCGGCTTCGGTGTCGTAGAACTCGTCGTGGTCGTAGATCCGTCTCAGGGTGTCCTGGACCAGTTGCCGTGTCGGCAGCCCGTCGTAGAGTGCTTCATCCTGGTAGAACGAGACGTCGCTTCCGGCATCGAGCAGCAGGAAGTCGAACAGGACGGTGCGTGCGCCGAGTCGTCGGAGTTGTCTGAGTGCCCGGGCGCGGCGGTGCCGGGCGTTGGTCTGGCCCAATTCGGCTGCCGCGACGTCGTCTTCGAGCACCAGCACGATGTCGGGGTCGAGTTCCGGAGGTGTTCGCTGGGCCAGCCAGCGGTCGCCCAGCGACCAGTCCATTCTCTGCCGCGAGTCGCCCGGATCGATGAGTCCCCAGGCGACCACGAGTGCAATCGCACACAGCACCCAGGCGAGAGTGGGAGGGACTTGCCTGAGCAGTGCGACTCGGGGGAGGCGGGGCAGGTGTCTGGGCGTGGACACGAGTGGATTCACAGCGGCGCCTGCTGGTGATCAGGTCTGCCCCGGGGTGGGGCCGGCAGTCTCTCAGTTGTCTCACGGAGATCCGCCCGGGTTGCCACCGGAGCCTCCTCAAGGATCTTCGGAGCCAGATCCCGGCGGCGAATTCGCTCTGCCATCATCCGAGGTACCCGAGTTGAGGAACTTGTAGAAGGCGGGGTCTCCTGCATTCTTCAGCTTCTCACCCGCACCGAAGATGTAGACCTCGCGGGCTTCTCGAGAGGCCTGGTCGTATTCGAACCGGCCCTTGTGCGGGCCGGCCAGCACGAGCCTGGTACGAACGATGAGGTCGTTGATGGCTCGGACGAACCGGCCCGAGCGGCGGTCCGGCCCGCTGGTCTTGCGGGTTCCCTGTTCGGCCTGCGCCGAGCGGAGCAGTCCGAAGCGGGTGTTGGATGCGACGACGCCGGTTCTCCCCATCGAGAGGATATCGCCACGGTCAATCGAGGTTTCCAGTTCGCGGATTTCGGTGCCTCGGACCGCGACAACCGTCCTGGGAGTCCGAATGCGGAAGCGTGGCTTGACGGCGGTGGGTACGACGCTGGCCCGAGCGATTCCCTGGGGCATGTCGAGCTGGATGTTGGCGGCCTGGTTGTGCTGGTAGGCCATGGCGATCGACGCTTCGCTGTAACCTCGAAACAGCACCGCCGCTGCGACTCCGTCGCCTGCGGTCGAGGGGGCTTCGGGTCGGAAGGCCACCGTTCGGATCCCGGCCGGCTCGGGAGCCAGGTTGGCATCGGCACGGGCCAGGCTGCGGAACAGCAGCAGGCAGCGGGCTCCGACGTCCAGGTGCAGCGTATCACCGGCCTGCAACTTCGTGGCACGGGTCACGGTCCGGACCCGGGTCCGCTCGCCGACGCGGCGAGTGTAATTCACGTCACCGGTAACCTGGGCGACGTCGATCAGCAGCGCCACAGCACCCTCGGGAATCCCTGCGGGTGCTTCGGGTTGCTGGGCTTCGATCGGGGTGGGCGCGGTGGTCGAGGCGAGGATCCCGGCGAGCAGCAGTCCGAAGGCGATCCAGGCGACCTGGAGCCGGGACCGGGCGTGTTGCGGGCGGCGGTCAGTGAGCATGGCCTGCGACCTCATAGTGAATCGGCCTGGTGGCTGGGACCGGTCCGGACCGGCTGGGTGGTGTTGGTGAGCGGGCTGGGGCTGATCGTTCTGCGGGGAGGTCAGGGTCGGCTGTCGAATTCCGAGGCAATCCGGGTGAGTACGCTGAGGAGTTCTGAGCCGGAGACGACCTGTCGGGGTTGGCCCTGGACCATCAGGCCTCGGTGCTGCATCTCGCGGTACGAGTACCGCCGCGTCATGCCGAAGATCGATGTCAACAGGCCCGGCTTGATGTCCAGGTAGCTGGCTCCGATGTAGGCCAGGGTGTCTCGTTCGAGTCCTGCGGCGGGATCGAAGTTCCAGGAACCGGCCACGAAGCCCTGTTCCAGGAGCAGGGCTCTCAGTTCTTCGAAGTCCATCCCGGCGACATCGGTTTCGGCGTCGATACGGCCCTGAGTCCTGGCCAGGCGGGCGACCAGCAGGTAGGCATCGGCCATGGTCGCCTGTCGTTGCCGAGCGATCCGGACGCTGGCGGGCAGCTTTGAGTCGGCTTCTTCACCGGGCGGATCCTGAACATCCGCGGCGAGTGTCACGGCCAGGAGACCGCAGGCTGTGATGGCCATCAGGCCGAAGGTGCGGGTCGTCATGGGGGGCTCCTGCCTGGGTGCTTACAGCAACCAGTTGAGGTTGACGGTGAAGAACTGGCGGCTGCGGTCGTTGCCGGGTGAGAAGCTGCCTTCGTGCGGGAAGAAGATGCCGTAGTTGACCAACAGGA
>CAUZJR010000292.1:0-6974 GCA_963580005.1 Planctomycetota bacterium | reverse complement strand
TCCCTTGTGGGGCGACTTCGACAACGACGGGTTGCTGGATGTCTACCTGTGTCGCAAGGGCCTCAACCAGTTGTGGCGGCAGGTGCAGGCGGGTCAGTGGGAGGACATCACGGCGAAGTCGAAGGCGGGGGGAGCCGACGCTGAGACGCTCGACGGCGTCTGCCTGGATCTCGATCACGACGCCGACCTGGACCTGTTGCTGATCCATCGCGACCAGCCCGCCCAGTTGCTCAACAACAACCGCGACGGCACGTTCGAGGACATCAGTGCCCGGGTGGGCGTCGATCGTTCGGGAGTCGTCTCGGCCTCGGCGGTTGTCGCCGATTTTGACAGCGACCGCGACCTGGACATCCTGCTGCTGGGTCCCCTGGGCAAGCCCGGCGGTAAGAGTTCGGGCAACGTGCTGCTGTACAACGACCGGGCGTGGCGGTACCACGCCGACAAGAAGCTTGGTGAGCTGGCCGGTGCGGCAACAGCCGCGGCGGTGGCCGGAGACACGAACGCCGACGGCCAGGTCGAACTCTACGCGGTTGATTCCACCAAGTCCGCCTCGGTGGTCCGCTGGACGCGAAAGCCGGACGGGACCTGGGACAAGATGCAGCTGGGGTTTGGAGACGTCGAGGGAACGATCGGCGAGGGGTCGCCTCGGATCGCCCTGTCCGACGTCACCGGTGACGGCCAGGTCGAGTTGCTGGTGGGGACCAGCGGCTGGTCGGCCTGGCAGCTGCCTTCTAGTGTGAAGGATGCGAAGGACGCGAAGCTGATCGAGTTGGCCGATTCGGGCGAACACGACGCTCTGGGTGCCTGGACTCCGGTGGTGCTCGATGATGCTCTCGGCCCGGCGATCGTCGGCACGGTTGTCGACGGGGCTGTGTTGGCTTGGACCGCCGGATCCGGTCGCCATCCCTTCGTGACGATCGCGCTCACGGGCCTCAAGAAGGGCCGCAACCGCGAACGCTCAAACGCCTCGGGGCTGGGCAGCATCGTGCTGGCCCGGGCCGCTGGCCGGACGCTGCGTGCCGATTCGCTGCCGGCCGATTCGGGGTCCGGCCAGAGCCTGCAGCCGGTGACCCTGGGGCTGGGTGGTCTCGAGCAGGCCGACTTCGTCAAGATTGTCTGGTCCGAAGGGGTCACGCAGGGCGAGCTGGGAGTGGTTGCCGGGAAACGGCACGCGATCGAGGAGGTCGACCTGATGCCGACCAGTTGCCCGGTGCTGTTTGTTTGGGACGGCACGCGGTACCGGTTTGTCAGCGACCTGCTGGGGGTGGGCGGGCTGGGCTACCTGGTGGAACCGGGCACGTATGCTCCCGCGGATCCGACCGAGAACTTCCTGTTGCCCGAGGGCCTGGCGCGGGCGGCCGAGGGACGATTGAAGCTGAAACTGACCGAGCCGATGCCCGAGTTGACCTACCTGGACCGGGTGGGACTGGTCGCCTGGGATCTGCCACCGGGCTGGCAGATGGTGCTCGACGAACGCCTGGCCACGTCGTTGCCCGATCCCAGCGGGCTACCGATCGCCTATCGCCACGAGCAGTCTCCGATTCGAGTGACCAACGAGCGGGGCGAGGATGTGACGGATCGGGTTCGGCGTGTCGATCACCAGGCGGCGGACGTGGGTCGGCTGGATCACCGCTTCCTGGGCCGGCTGGCCGCCGAGCACGTGTTGGTGATGGAGTTTGCCGAGCCGCTGGATGTGGGTCCGGGCGAGCCGGTGCTGCTGGCCGATGGCTGGGTCGAGTTCCCGTATTCGCAGACGGCGTTTTCGGCCTGGCAGGCCGGCGCGGCGTTTCAGTCTCCGACGCTCGAGGCTCGGGACGCGGATGGGAACTGGGTCGAGTTGGCCTCGGAGTTCGGCTATCCCGGCGGGATGCCTCGGCAGATGACCCTGAAGTTGCCCAGCAGGAAGTTGCCGGCGGGGACCAGGGCGTTGCGGTTGAGGACGAACCTGGAGGTGTACTGGGATCGGCTGACGGTGGTGCGTCAGGAGGACTGTCCGCGGTTGGCCCGGCGCGAGTTGAAGCTGGTCGGTGCACAGTTGCGTGAGAGCGGTTTCATGGTGCGTCAGTTGCGCGAGCAGTTCCGTCCTCACTTCGACTATGACTCTCGGGCGGCTCATCCCGAGATCATCGACCCGGCGGGTTTCTACACCCGGTTCGGGGCGGTCGAGGAGTTGGTGGGGGCGGCCGATGACGCGGTGGCGATTTTCGGGCCCGGCGAGGAGATTCACTTCGAGTTTGAAGTGGTCGGGGTTGAGGTTCCGGCGGGCTGGACCAGGCGGCTGGTGCTCGAGACGGTCGGCTGGTGCAAGGACATGGACCTTTATACCGGCGAGGGCAGCACGGTGGTTCCGTTGCCGAGGACCGGTCGCCCGGTCGGCGTCCGCGACGCATTGCACAGGAAATACAACACGCGGTACCAGCGCGGCTGGTGATGCCTTCTAGTGTCCCGGTCCGCCGAAGTACCCCATCACGATGCAGACCATGATGGCGCCGGCGGTCAGGATCAGCATCACTGACGTGACCGTCGACATCCTCAGTCGGTTGTCGGTCTTGTAGGCCAGGTAGAGGATGCCGATCATCAGCAGCGGCGTATTGACCAGTCCGTTGATGAACTGCCCCATGATCACCAGTTTTTCGGGAGCGGCACCCAGCAGCGCGGAGTAGAAGGTGATGCCCAGGAATGCGGTGAGGTAGATGTTCTGGAAGATGCGGTTGTACCTGCGTCGGGTGGCCGGGTCGTGGTAGTCGAGCACACCCATGCTCGAGAGCAGGTCGGTCCACATGCGTCCCGAGGCGGCGACGACGACGACGATGGTCGAGAACAGCGTGCAGAAGCCTCCGAACATGAAGACCCCGTAGCTCCAGGCTCCGTAGGTCTCGGTGTAGATCTGTGAGAGTTGTTCGACGACTTTCATACCCGAGGGCACCTCGCCCTTCTTGTGCAGGATGGCACAGCCGACCAGGAAGTAGGCGGCGGTGATCACTGTGGCCAGCAGCGTGGCCACTCCGGCGTCGAGTTGCAGCACGCGGATCCAGCCCTTGGCCCGTTCGATCCGGCCCTCATCTTCGTCGGTACCGACGTTGCGGGCGTAGCCTTTTTCGAGGATCCAGTAGGGGTACATGAACATCTCGTTGGCCGTCGTGCCCAGGGCACCCAGCAGGCTGATCACCGCGAAGGCGACCGCGCCGCGTTGGGCCGGATCACCCAGGGAAAACGTCATGCCACTGGCCACGTCGGCCAGGGTCAGCGGGTATTCGGGATTGGGGCTGAAGATCAGCAGGAACAGGGCGACGACGACCGAGAGACTGAAGCCGCAGACGAGGAAGGCGATCAGCTTCTCCAGGGCGTCGTAGAGGCTGAACCACAGGACACTGCCGATCACCGCGAAAATGATCATGCCCCAGGAAATGGTCGAGACGTTTTCGCTGGCGCCGATCGGCATCACGCTGGTGAACAGTCCGGCGGTGGCGGCCATGATCCCGCCGACGGTGACGACCGAGATCGTGTAGCCGCCGATGTAGAGGATGCCGATCCAGCTGGTGCCTCGGAACCTGGGACCGGGGACCTGGTTGAGTGCCTGGATGGTGGTGCGGTTGTGCACCAGGCAGTGCCGGCCCAGTTCCACCTGCAGGAAGTACTTGATGATGCAGCTGAGGATCACGGCCCAGAAGAGCACGAAGCCGAACGTGGCGGCCTGGACCGGTACGTTGATCAGTTCGCCCGAGCCGATCACCGAGCCACTGACGACGATCGCCGGACCGATGGCCAGCAGCCTGCCGCCCCAGGTCTTGGGAGGCGCCTTCCAGGTGGGCGTGGTCGAGTCGCCCGATGGAGAGGGTGTGATCTGGTTGTCGGTCTGGCTGTCGGGAGTGTCGGAAGCCATGGCGTGGGACTCGGTGGAAACTGACGTGAAGCCCGTCGAAGGATTCCAGCACCAGCGGGCAGGCGGGTCACGGTATCAGAGCCGCTCGGCCGCCGACAAGGCTGCCGGGGAGGTCAGCTCGGGTGTTGACGATTTCCAGAACGCATCAACCGAGTTTTACTCGAGAAAAACCGGAACAATTCGCCATTCAGGGGGTTGACTTTATAGGAGAAATAGACTGAGAATGACATGCTTCAACGAACCGGGTACCGAGAGACCAAAACGACCCACCTGAGACTCACGGGGTGCTGCCGACAGCTCACCGAGCGAGGCGATCTCGTCCCACCCATTGGCCAGCTGCGGCTCATGTTTTCCCACCTTCGCGACGTCCCTTTGTCGCACCGGCCGCGGTGACGTCTGTCTCTGGTAACCCGAGATCGATGCACGTGAGAGATCGCGTGATTTGGATAGAGACCGCACCCCACGACGCCAGTTTTCGTTTGGGGTGCACAACTGCGGGCCATGCCACCTGGATCACGAGCCGGATCACAAGCAGATCGACAGACAGGACCTGGAAACGCAGTACGACTTTTCGGTTGCCGGTTCACCCGGGGCCGCAGATTAACCAGATCGCGTGAGCCGGATCATCGGAGTTGAGGACGTGATACCGGGGCAGCGTGCCGAGGAAGTTGGTGACCTGGGCCTGATCGGGGTGTAGAAGAGAGAGAAGAAATATAGAAGAGGACAGAAGAGGACAGAAGAGGACAGAAGAGGACAGAAGAGGACAGAAGAGGACAGAAGAGGACAGAAGAGGACAGAAGAGGACAGAAGAGGACAGAAGAGGACAGAAGAGGACAGAAGAGACTCAAGCGACGGACGAGACAGGAAATCGCGTTTCGGTCAAGAGACCGGGACTTGTTTTCAAGAACCAGAAGAACCAATCGGGAGACCCCATCGGGGAGTTCCGAGTCGGGAAGGACAGACAGGACATGACGGTTGGAAGGAACGGAGAGCAGACGATGACGGATCAGGTTTGGAGTAATCCCGCGAGCGGGACGGCATTGAACGAGGGGACCTGGATCGGGCTGGGGTACAACGCGGTCGAGCTGGACCCCGAGACTCCGACGGTCGCGGCGCCCGGTTCGATGGAGAAAGTCATGATGTTGCAGGCCCGTTATGCGGCTGGTGTGCCGTTGTGGGACGAGCGTGACAGCTACGACCACAGCGATTCGGCGGCGGCGGCCGCGCAGGCGGTCGAGGACCGTGTCGAGGAGCGGGGTGAGCCGTTGGCGATCTGAGCCATCGGCCCGAAAGGGACTCGACTTATGAAGTTTTCCGATTTCGTCTGCCAAGAGGCGGTCACGACTTCGCTCTCGGCCATGGACCGGGACGGGGTCATCGCCGAGCTGGTTGACGCGCTGGTCGCCGCCGAGGCACTCTCGGTCGACCACCGCGACAGCGTCGTCTCGGCGACGATTGCTCGAGAAGAGCTCGGGACGACGGGGATCGGCAACGGCTTCGCGATTCCTCACGCCAAGCACCCCGCCGTGGATCGAGTGGTGGCGACGGTGGGAGTGGGTGAAGCGGGAGTCGATTTCGGCAGCCTCGACGGGCGGCCGACTCGTGTCTTCTTCCTGCTCGTTTCACCTCCCGATGCACCCCAGGACCATCTGCACGCGCTCGAAACCGTCTCGAGACATCTCCAGGAAGAACTCTTCCGACAGTTCCTCTCGCAGGCGCAAACACCCTCGGCCGTGCAGGACGTATTGAATGAAGCGGATGCATCGGCGGTGGCATGAGACCGGCATGAGACCGGCATGAGACCGGCATGAGACCGGCATGAGACCGGGAGACGGGCGGGCCAGAGACACGGACAGGACAAGGACAGGACAGGACAGGACAGGACAAACACAGTTGACGAAGATTGAGGACAGAGACGTGTACGGATTTGACAAGCGGCTTGACGAGTTGGTCAGTTCGGCGACTGCCGGAGGTGGCCTGGATTTCATCGATGTTTGCGGTTACCTGCCCGACAAGGCAGAGACCAGCGAGAAGCTGGACCTGTTGCTCGAGGCGTTGGCCGAGCGAGGATTGCGTGTCCGGGCGAACCGGTCGGCCTGCGGCGACATTGCCCAGTCGCTGGCCCCCAGGCCTCAGAAGCCCGAGCGGGGAGGAGACGGCGAGGGGAGTGACCAGGGCGTGACCGCCGACTCGATCCGCATGTACCTCCGCCAGATGGGCCGTCTGCCGATGCTCGACCGCGAGCAGGAAATCTCGGTCGCCAAGCGGATCGACATCACCCGCAAGCAGTACCGTCGGCTGGTGCTGGGAGCGATGTTCATTTTCGATCGTGCCGTCGGCATGCTCACCAAGGTCCATGCCAGCGAGCTGCCCTTTGACCGTACGATCGAGGTCTGTGTGACCGAGGGTCGCGAGAAGACCCAGGTGCAGGGACGACTGGGGCTCAACCTGGCCACGATCGCGAGGCTGCGAGCCGAGTTGGCTGCCGACTTCACGTTGATCAACCGCTCGAGAACAACTCAGAAAGCCTGCCTCGTGGCGGCCGAGCGGATGGAGACGACCCGTCGACGGATGGTCAAGCTGCTCGAGGAGCTGGGTCTCCGCGAACAGAAGCTGGGCCCGATCTTCGAGCAGTACGAGCAGATTGCGGCTCGGATGACCGAGCTCGACGCGATCATCAGGCGGTCGAGGACTCGCAGCGAGCGAGTGAATGAGGCTCGAGCCGAACTGAAGCAGCTCAGGGAGCTCACGCTCGAGACGCCTCGTTCGATCACCGAGCGGCTGGGTCGGATCGGTACGGCCGATGACGACTACGAACAGGCCAAGCAGGACCTGGCCAACGGCAACCTGAGGTTGGTGGTTTCGATCGCCAAGAAGTACCGCAAGCGGGGCCTGAGTTTCCTGGACCTGATCCAGGAAGGGAACTCGGGGCTGATGCGTGCGGTCGAGAAGTACGAGTACCTACGAGGTCACAAGTTCTCGACCTACGCCACCTGGTGGGTCCGCCAGGCGATCACCCGTGCGATCGCCGACGCGGGCCGGACCATCCGGCTGCCGGTGCACATGACCTCGGCCATGTGGGCACTCAACC
>CAUZJR010000291.1:0-6981 GCA_963580005.1 Planctomycetota bacterium | reverse complement strand
CTGATCCTGCTCTACATCTTCGTTCTCGCGTCGTTTCTCGGGTACCAGCTGATCCTGCGGGTCCCGCCTCTGCTGCACACTCCGTTGATGTCGGGCACCAACGCCATCTCGGGCATCTCGCTGGTCGGTTCGCTGGTCGCTGCGGGTTTGTCCGAGCCATTGATCTGCAACGTGCTGGGTGGCGTGGCGGTGGGGTGTGCGATGTGCAACGTCGTGGGCGGATTTGCGATCACCGATCGCATGCTGGCCAAGTTCCGCAAGGGGGGTCGCTAGACCGTGTCTCTGCTTGCGGAATTGCTGCCGATGTCGACCGAGTGGCTGTACCTGGCTGCTGCGGTGCTGTTCATCGTGGGGATCCGCGATCTGAGTTCGGCCGAGACGGCTCGTCGAGGCAACCTGCTGGCGGCCTGCGGCATGATTCTGGCCATCATCGGCACGATGCAGCACGGGCTGATTGTACAGTGGGGATGGATCGCGGTGGGCATGGTTGCCGGCGGCGTGATCGGCCTGATGATGGCGGTGTTCATGCCGATGACGGCGATGCCCGAACGGATCGCAATCGTCAACGGGCTCGGAGGTGCCGCCAGCGGACTGGTGGGAATCTGCGAGGTGATCCGCCACGTGATCATGCGTCCGGAAGGCTCAACTGCCCCGGAATTCAGCGCGTTCCACATGGGAGTGGCGGGGCTGGAGATCATGCTCGGGGCGCTGACCTTCACCGGCAGCATGGTCGCCTTCGGCAAGCTGAAGGGCCTGATCAGCAGCAAGCCGATGACCTACCCGGGCCAGAACGTGGTCAACGTCCTGTGGTTGCTGACGATGGTGGGCCTGATCATCGGCCTGGTCACCGGAGATCTCAATCCCGTCTTCTTCTTCGTATTGGCCGGGATGGCGTTGCTGTTTGGCGTGATGTTCGTGCTGCCGATCGGCGGAGCGGATATGCCGGTAGTGATCGCGATGCTCAATGCCTACTCGGGCCTGGCCGCCGCGGCCACCGGGTTTGTGCTCAGCAACAAGGTCCTGATCATCGCCGGTGCCCTCGATGGATCCTCCGGACTGCTGCTCTCGCTGCTGATGTGCCGTGCCATGAACCGTTCGCTGACCAACGTGCTGTTCGGTGCCGTTGGCGGAACAACCGGTGGAGTGACCGGCAGTGATGAGTTGCAGGGGGATCCGCAATCGATTTCCGCAGTCGAGGCCGCCGAACGACTCTTCGATGCACGTCGAGTGATCATCGTGCCCGGCTACGGCATGGCTGCCGCGGGGGCCCACTTCGCCATCCGCGAGATGGCCGACGTGCTCAAGGAACGGGGCATCAGCGTCAAGTATGCGATCCACCCCGTCGCCGGGCGGATGCCCGGCCATATGAACGTGCTGCTGGCCGACGCCAACGTGCCCTATGACGACCTGGTCGAGATGGACGAGATCAATCCCGAGTTCCCCAACACCGACGTGGCGCTGGTGATGGGTGCCAACGACATCTGCAACCCGGCGGCACGCACCGCCGAAGGGAGCCCGATCTACGGGATGCCGATCCTGGACGTCGATCTCGCGGCCCAGGTCATCGTGATCAAGCGGAGCATGAGTCCGGGGTTTGCGGGGATTCCCAACGAACTGTTCGTGGCTCCCAACTGCGCGATGCTGTTTGGCGACGGCAAGCAGGTGGCAGAACAACTCATCGAAGCGCTCTCGCTGTAGCCCCGGGATACGAAAGGCAACAATGAAGGTTGTGGTGCCCAGGGAACTGGCCCCCGGCGAGACTCGGGTGGCGGCGACGCCGCGGACGGTCAAGCGGATGGACCGCGCGGGGCTTATGGTCCACGTCGAATCGGGGGCCGGCGATGCGTCGGGGATTACCGACGCGGAGTTTACCGAAGCGGGTGCGACGGTCATCGAGGATCGTGCGGCTCTGTTTGCCGGGTCCGAGATCATCCTGTGCGTCAAACCGCCCGGCCCCGAGACACTCACGCAGATTCCCTCGGGTGCCGTCCTGATCGCGGTGCTCGATCCGCTGATCGAGCACGAGGTGGTCACGCAGCTGGCCGATCGCGGCGTTTCAGCCTTCTCGCTCGATATGGTCCCCCGCATTGCCCGGGCGCAGTCGATGGACGTTTTGAGTTCGATGAGCACTCTGACCGGGTACCAGGCGGTGCTGCTGGCGTCGATGGCCCTGCCGGGGATCATGCCCTACCTGACCACCGCCGCCGGGACCCTGCATCCGTCGAAAGTGCTGGTGCTGGGTGCCGGAGTGGCGGGGCTGCAGGCGATCGCCACGGCCCGCAGGCTGGGGGCCCTGGTCTGGGGCTACGACATCCGGCCGGTGGTCAAGGAGCAGGTTGAGAGCCTGGGAGCGGAGTTCCTGGAGCTGATTGACACGTCGGATGCCGCCGAGGATGCCGGGGGGTACGCTCGAGAACAGAGCCATGACCAGGCCGCTGCGCAACAGCGGGCCATGACCACTCACCTGGCGCAGATGGACGCGGTGATCACCACGGCATTGATCCCCGGCCGGGACGCTCCGATCCTGCTGACCACCGAGATGGTCGAAGCGATGAAGCCGGGATCGGTGATCGTCGACCTCGCGGCCGAACGGGGCGGCAACTGCGAGTTGACCAGGCCGGGTGAGAACTTCACTTCCGACGGGGGGGTGACTATCCTCGGCCCGTTGGATCTGCACTGCAGCGTGCCGGCTCATGCCAGCCTGATGTATGCCAACAACGTGGTCAATTTCCTGTTGCACGTGTGCCGAGATGGCCGGATCGATGTCGAATCTGATGACGAAGTGGTCCGCGGTACGCTGGTCACCAGCGGCGGGCGAGTCGTCCACGAGCGGGTCCTCGAGGTGCTGGGGGCGACCAACAGCTGAGGCATCCTGCCGATGAGTTCGCATGATGTCGTGCTGATTCCCGGAGACGGGATTGGTCCGGAAGTCACTTCCGCCACCCTCAGAATCCTCGAAGCGGCAGCCGCTCCGCTGTCCTTCGACGTGCATCACGCCGGGCTGGCGGCGTTGGAGCAGGGCCAGGACGTGTTGCCGGCCTCGACGATCGAAGCGATCGCTCACCACGGCGTGGCCCTGAAGGGACCGTGCACGACCCCTGTCGGCGAGGGCTTCACATCGATCAACGTGCAGCTCAGACAAAAACTCAACCTCTTTGCCGCCGTGCGACCGGTCCGCAACCTGCCGGGCGTCTCGACACGCTTCGACGACGTCGACCTGGTGATCATCCGCGAGAACACCGAGGGTCTCTACAGCGGTGTCGAGAACCAGGTGACTTCCGACGTGGTCATGAGCATGAAGGTGGCGACCGAGACGGCCTGCGACCGGATCGCCCGCTGGGGATTTCGCTTTGCCACCCGTCGTGGCCGGAAGAAGATCACCGTCTTCCACAAGGCGAACATCATGAAACTCACAGACGGCCTGTTCCTGCGTTGTGCACGCCAGGTGCACCAGGCCGAGTACCCCAACATCGAGTACGAGGAAGTGATCATCGATGCCGGCTGCATGAAGCTGGTGCAGGACCCGTCTCAATTCGACGTGTTGATGCTCGAGAACCTCTACGGCGACGTCATCAGCGACCTGTGTGCCGGGCTGGTCGGTGGGTTGGGCGTGGTTCCCGGGGCGAACATCGGCGAGGAGCTTGCCGTATTCGAGGCAGTTCACGGGTCGGCACCGGACATTGCCGGGAAGGGCGTGGCCAATCCGTTGGCGTTGACCATGTCGGCGGTCATGATGCTCAATCACATCAGCGAAACCCGCGACGATCCGTCGTGTCGTGAGGCGGGCGAGCGGATCAAGGATGCATACAACCTGACCCTGTCCGACGGCTGCCTGACCCGCGATCTCGGCGGGAATCTCGATACCGGGCAATTCGTCGCCGAGGTGATCGACCGCATCGAGGCCCCCTCGTCGTGAACCGGTCCGTTCCTTCCCGGCTGCTGGCCGTCGACGTGGGCAACAGCCGGGTCAAGTTCGGGCTTTTTGACCTGGCAGCTGGCCCGGACGGGTTGCCCGAGTTGGTCGAGTCGCTGGCGGTGGCACCCGATGGCACGCTGCCGTGGAGTGAAATCGGTGGTTGGCTGGGCGAGTTGTCCGGCGAGGGGCCTCGTGGCATCGTGGCAGGTTCCCATCCGGCCGCCCGCGACAGGGTGGTGGAGGAATGGCCCGGCGACTGGCCAACACCTCGGGTGCTCACCGATGCCACCGCCCTGGGTGTCCAAGTTGGGCCCAAGCACCCCGGCCAGACCGGCATCGACCGGCTGCTCAACGTGCTGGCGGTCAACCATCTGACTGCCGGGGGCCGTCCGGCGATCATCATCGATTCGGGCACCGCCACGACCGTCGACATGGTCGATGCCGATGGTCGGTTTTTGGGGGGAGCCATTCTGCCGGGGTTCGGGCTGCTGGCTCGTTCACTGAACCGCTACACCGCCCTGCTCCCGCTGGTCACTCTCGAAGAACTCGGCACCGGGCCGACCGAGGCTGTGGGTGAGGACACGACTGCGGCGATCCGCAGCGGACTGTTTTTTGGCCAGCTGGGAGCGGTACGGGAACTGATCGCGGCCATGTCCGCATCGTCAGAGGGTGCGGCTCCCGAGCTGTTTTTGACCGGTGGCGGAGGCCCGCTGCTGGCCACGTCGCTCACCGAAGCCCGCCTGGTGCCTCACCTGGGACTGCGCGGCCTGGCACTGGTGGTCCGGGACGGCGACGACGAGGCGAGGACGTGAGCACCGCTCGGGTGGCCGTGCTGACTCCGGCGGGCCGCGGAGCGATCGCCAGCCTGATGGTCGACGGGTCGATCGAACAGGTCGATTGGGATCGGCTGTTCTCTGCCGCCAACCAAAGACCCCTGGCCGAACAGGCTGTCGGCCGGATCTGCCTGGGTCATTGGGGCGACGGCCAGGACGGCTTACCGACGGAGCAGATCGTGGTGTGCCGGATCGGGTTCGAGCGAATCGAGTTGCACTGTCATGGCGGTTCGGCCGCGGTCGACCGGATTCTGCAGGACCTGGCCGATGCCGGAGTGAGTCGCTGTGAGTGGACTGAGCTGATCGAGACGAAAGACGGGGCCGGGGCCAGGCCTGCGAGACGGTTTGAAATCGAAGTGGCAAAGGGACTGGCCGCCGCGACGACCTGGAGGACTGCCGAGGTGCTGCTGGATCAGCAGGCCGGGGTGCTTGGACAAGCTCTCCATCGACTGGAAACCGTCGGCTGGGAGCAGGCCGAAGCGATGCTGAGCGAATTGCTTGAGTGGTCCGGGTTGGGCCGGCAGCTCGAGAAGCCTCCAACGGTGGCTCTTGTCGGAGCACCCAACGTGGGCAAGTCGAGCCTGCTGAATGCTCTGCTGGGGTTCGGGCGGGCGATTGTCTGGGACGAACCGGGGACCACTCGCGATGTGATCTCCGGCCACACCGCGCTGGAGGGCTGGCCGCTGAGGTTGGTTGATACGGCTGGGTTGAGGGAGACCGACGACGAGATCGAGGCGGTCGGTGTCGAGTACGCTCGACGGGAACTCGATGCAGCCGACCTGGTGGTGCTGGTCGTCGACAGGTCTCAGGTGGTCGATGACGGGTGTCGGAGTTTGATGAACGAGTTGGGCGACGGGCTGGTTGTGGCCAACAAGAGCGACTTGCCGGATGCGACCGGCGGGGCGTTGCCGCAGCAGGCGTTGGCCGTGTCGGCATTGACCCGAGACGGTGTCGATCGCCTGGCGTCGGCGATCCTGGGTCGGCTGGTCCCGGAGGTGCCCGAGCCGGGCACGGCGGTGCCGGTGTCTTCGAGGATGGTGGAGTGTCTTGAGGCGGCACGGCGGGCGATTGCTGCGTCAGACGAGGGAGGATTTCGAGAGGCGGTGGCTGGGGCGATTGGGTGATTCCCGTGCTGTTGACGGGTGTTATGATTGGTGTGTCGTTGCGGGGGATCAGTGGCATGCAGAGATTCTTCGAGAGTTGGGCCGAGAAGTACACTTGGCGGTTCACGGTGTTGATGGTCATCACGGTGATCATCGTGGCCGTGGTATGCGGTGCGTACGCATGGCGGCAACGGGGGCTGCGATTGGCGGAGCAGACCGGGAGGAAGCCTCGTGCCACCGCCGGCGGAATCGCCATGGGTCTGCTTCTTCTGTTCTTTCTGTTCGCCTCGTTCACCCTGATGAGCCCGTTCCTGTTGGCCCAGACGGCGTTCCTGGCGCTGTTGACCGTGGTGTCTTCGAAGCGACGCTGGTTGCCCGCGAGGTTTTCGGCGATCGCCCTGGTGGCCGTCGTGACCATGATCTGTGTGGCAGGCGGCCAGGGCGTGATCCAAGCCGAGCGAGTGAGCCGTGAGTTCCCGTTCGAGTCGTTGGTGAAACGGCTCGAGCCGGTCCTGGCCACTCCGACGGATCCGCCGGAACTGACCCAGTCGGGCGAGACGGCTCTTTTGCAGCTCGAGAACAGATTCGAGAAGTCATCGCAGAGGATATCGCGGGGTTACCAGCGCCGCCGTGCGTCGCTGGAGTTGGTTCACGCGTCGCATGTGCTGAAGTTCGTCAGCAGCGAGGGGTTTGGGTTTGGTCGCATGTTCGGGCCGACGATTTCCAACTCGCGGATCGCGAAAGCAAACACCTATCCTCAGCCGGTTGCCCGGTTGATGGGTTCGCCTGACTTGACCGGTGATCGATCCGACCTGTGGCTGCCCGTGTCGGGTTTGCCCACAGAGAGACTGGCACTGAATGATCTGCACGAGAACATGTTCCACGATTTCGCAAACCCCAATACCTATGGGTGGGTCCGCGACCTCGAGCACGTGGCCGGGTTTCAGTCTCACGCGGTCCGAGACTTCAAGCAGCACACTCAGCGGTACGAGCAGAAGTCGCCCGGCGGGTCGGCGTGGAAGCTCGAGCGGGTCGAATTGGTGAGCCTGCTGAAGAGTGCCGAGCCGGGGGTGTACGTTTCGGAGAACCTGCCGCGGATGGACGAGTTGGCCGATGCAAGTCGCCGGGC
>CAUZJR010000290.1:0-7009 GCA_963580005.1 Planctomycetota bacterium | reverse complement strand
GGAAGCCACCTGGCGGTGTCCCTGCCGGAGCACGACCAGCACGCCGTCTCGTGACTGGCCCTGGCCATCGACGACCTGGCCGACGAAGCGACCGGCCTGGTCGAGTGTCACGTCGATGATTGGCGTGGCCGGCCGTGCGTTGGGAACCGGTGATTGCTGTGGCTGTGCCGGGCCGAAGGCCCAGGCCGGGAGTTGTCCCATCAGCAGGCCCAGGCACGAGAGTGTGACCAGGGACCACGTCCATCTGCTACGGCTGAAAACTCGCTTCATCGGTCCGATCCTCTTGCAGGCAATCCGTTGGCTCGGGACTTGTCGCGTCGGGTGCGGGTCGGCTGTCATCCCTGACAGGGGGATTCACCCGATCAATGGGTGCAATCCGGATAACCCGTACACTCCTTCGTATCGGACCAATCCGCGCACAACTCCAGTCGGAACCACGCAGGCCCGCGTTTTCTGGGCCTCGGGGGACCGTACAGCAGAGAGTGCAACCGGACCCTGGTTTCTGGCGAGTCGTCGGAGGTCATGGCCTGGAAGTTGCGAGGGGGTGAGCAGAGCCGGCCGGCGGCGATCCAATTGCAATTGCTCCCGGGGGAAGCCTGCCGTATCATCCCCCGCCCCTGTATTGCTGAGGATCACAAGTGGCTCGATCGATGGAACGCTGCCTGGGCGTGGCGGTGATGCTGGGTCCACTGGCAGCGATGTTGGCGATGATCGTCTACGGCGTGCCGCAAATGGCCCCGGGGCAGGACCCGGTACAGGACCCGGTACAGGACCCGGCGAAGCCGTCTGTCGGCCAGGACCCGGCTCCCAGGGTCTCCTCGAACAGACCCGGTCGTGTCGCGAGCCACCCCACCTCCTCACAGCCGGCCACTCATCCCCGGTCGGCTCGACCCCTGACTGCCACCTCGCGTCGACCTCGGCAGGGACAACCGATGATGGCGTCCCGGATTGCCCGGCCGACCTGGAAGCACGTTAGGACCGCGTTGGCAGCACACCGGGTCGAACAGTTCAGGATCCAGCCGGGGAGTCGGCCCGGCGAGGTGCATTTCAGTTGTGTGCAACCGGTGCCGGGTCGCGTCCGCGTGGTGCGGCGATTCGAGGCCGAAGCGGCTGATCCGGTTCGGGCAGCTCGTGATGTGCTGCAGCAGATCGAGCAATTGGACCGGAGACTCTCGCAGGTCGTTCTCGCGAGGTAGATGGGACGAGGTCAACCGATGTGGCAGCGCTCGAGTCCCTCGTGGCCCGCTGGTGGTGGTGGAGGCCTGAGCCTGCGGGTGGACTCGGGGGGAGATCGCAGTCGGCAGTTCTTTCGACAGAGAGCTGTTCGGAGGGGCCCGGCCGTGGTGGCCGAGGTGGACGCACGACGCAGCCAGAAACTGGCTCGACTCGAAGCTGTGCTCCTGGTCGCCGAGTCGGCTCTGTCGACCCGCCGACTCGCTCAACTGGCCATGCTCGCCTCGCCGAGCGAGGCGACTCAACTGGTCGACCGACTCAACCAGGCCTACGACTCCGGTGACAGTGCGTTTCATGTCGAGCGGGTGGCGACCGGCTATCAGCTGCTGACTCGACCCGAGTTCTCGACCTGGCTCGACCGACTTCACAACCGGCAGCTGCAGCTGAAACTCTCGACCCCCGCCCTCGAAACTCTCTCGATTGTCGCCTACCGTCAACCGATCACACGGGCCGACATCGAGGCGATCCGGGGTGTACAGTCGACCGATATTCTCAGGCACCTGATGGAACGTGGCCTGGTCCGGATCGGGGGCGAGGAAGACTCGCTGGGCCGACCCTACCTCTACGAGACCACTCGTCGGTTTCTCGAACTGTTCGGACTCACCGACCTCGACGAATTGCCCAACGCCGTCCTGCTGAGGCGACCGCCGGATCGGACGGTGGCGGCAGTCGCTGCGGACGAGGTTGAGGACGGGATGGAGGACGGGATGGAGGACGGGATGGAGGACGGGATGGAGGACGGGATGGAGGACGGGATGGAGGACGAGGCGGAGGACGAGGCGGAGGACGAGGCGGAGGACGAGGGGTAGCTGGGCGGTCCACCAGCGGAGTGGTGACCCGGGGCTCAGATCTGTTGCGCGACCGTGTCCCACACGTCTTGTGCGATCTGGTCAATCGTCCGCAGCTCTTGCGTTACCGGATCCAGTTCATCGATGCGGGTCCAGTGCGAGCGGCTGCTGGCCAGCGAGCCGTAGGCCTGTTGGACTCCGATTTGGTATGCGATGTCGGCTTCCTGCAGGTCGACGGCCCGGTCGGTATAGTCTCGGGGCGCCTTGAGCCTGATCAGTTTCTGGCTGAGTTGAGGTGGCAGGTCGAGCCAGAGGACGGTGTCGGGTCGAGGCAATTGGAACACGTCGTACTCGATTCTCTCGATCCACTCGATCAGCTCCGCCTGCCTCTGGTCTTCGACTCGAGATCCCTGGTGTGCGAGGTTCGAGGGGACATAGCGGTCGCAGACGACGACCTGCTGTTGGGCGAGGGCTTCGAGCAACACGCCACGAGATTCGAAGCGGTCCCCGGCGTAGAGTGTGGCGGCCAATTGAGGGGCAACCGCCTCGAGCGGGCCGAAGTCTCCATTGAGAAACTTGCCGATGGACGCTCCGAACAGCGTTTCGGAGTACCTCGGAAAGCTGAGCAGGCTGCAGGAGACGCCCTCGGAGCCGAGTCGTTCCACGAGTCGGCTGGCCTGGGTCCCTTTGCCCGACCCGTCGATGCCCTCGATGGCGATCAGCAGGCTCATCGTGTTCTCACTGAGATGAGCCGAGTTGTGTGAGTGCACAGTCTCGCGAGTCGGCGACCTGGAAGTACTCGAGCAGGTTGCTGCGTCTCAACACCTCGTGGACCGATGCCTGCAGCCCGCAGAGCACGAGTTGACCATCGGCACGGTGCAGGCGTCTGTGCAGGGTGATGAGTTTCCCGAGCACACCGCTGCTGACGAACGGGGTTTCCGAGAGGTCGACGGCGACACGGCGGAATCCGTGCTGGTCGATCAGCTGGTACAGCGACCGTCCCAGTTCCTCGATATTCAGTTCTTCGTCGAGAGGTCCCTCGTGAAAGCTGGCCACCACGCACTCGTCGAGCGCCTCGGCTTGGAAGAATCTCGAGTGGAATTCTTCGAGTCCGCTCATCGTGCACCCTGGACGCCCGTTTCGTCACCTGAGACCGCGACGACTTCGACGAGCCGACCCACTTCGCTGTCGTTGCCGGGGAGGGTGACGGGCAGATAGCGACGATCGGTCCCTCGAAAGGACCCGGGTTGGTCAGTCGAGGGGCGTTCGACGAGGACTTCGAGCTGGCGGCCGACCTGCGAGGCGTGGAATCCGGAGGCGAGTTGACGTTGGACCGATTCGAGTCGGTGGACGCGTTGCTTGCGGATTACCGGGGGCACCTGGTCCGGCGACAGCGCCGCGGGGGTTCCGGCTCGAGGGCTGAAGGGGAAGACGTGGATCTTCGAGAAACCGACCTCTTGGCACACCGAGACGGTCTCTTCGAATTCCTCATCGGTCTCACCCGGAAACCCCACGATCGCGTCGGTGGTGAAGGCGGGCTCATCGAGTCGATCTCGCAGGGCGGCGATCGTGTCGAGGAACTGGGCACGGGTGTAGCGTCGCCGCATTCTCTTCAGCACGCTGTCGGAACCGCTTTGCAGGGCGGGATGAAACTGGGGGCAGAGATGTTCGCAGTTGGCCGCCGTGCTGATGAAGTCGTCGTTGATCTCACGGGCCTCGATGCTCGAAAGCCTCATTCTCCAGCGGCCGGGGATCCGGTCGAGTCGTTCGAAGAGGTTGTGGAGTCGGAAGGGGGGTCTGCCGGATCGCCCCCGGGTTGTGTCGACTCCGAAGTGTCCGACATGGATCCCGGTGAGCACGATTTCCCGGAACCCGGCTCCCAGCAATCTCCGGATCTCCTCCTCGATGTCCTCCGGCGAACGACTCTGCAACCCCGGCCGGACCTGGGGGATGATGCAGTAGCTGCAGCGGAGCACGCAGCCATCCTGGATCTTGACGTAGGCCCGCTGGCGTCCGTCGAAGTGGGTGATGCCCCTGGGGAATTCGACGATGCCGAGTCGGCCGAGCACATCGGGAAGTTCTCGCTTGTCGCGGACCACCTCGAAGACGCCGGGCAACCTGGCCACGGCGTCGGGGTCACGGGTGGCGTAGCACCCCATCACGATGGTCCTCGTGCCGGGATTGCGACGGGCCAGTTGGCGGATCAGTTGCCGGCCCTTCGAGTCTCCGGTGGAGGTGACCGTACAGGTATTGACCACGCAGATGTCGGCCGACTCGTCCGCAGCAGCCTCGCGGTAGCCCCCCGAGACGAGGGCCTCTTTGACGAGCTGAGTTTCGTACTGGTTGACCTTGCAGCCAAGAGTCACCAGTCGGCAGGTGGGTTGATCGAGTGCGACGGTCATGGGGACCAGTATAGTGACCTCAAGAATCGGCGGCGACCGATTCTCGAGAACGACTCACTGGTCGCCGTCGCCACCGTCGCTACCACCGTCGCTGCCACCGTCGCTGCCACCGTCGCTGCCACCGTCGCTGCCGCCCGCGGCATCGGGTGCATCTGAGCTCTTTCCCCGGCGTCGTCGCCGCCGTCGCTTTCGGCCTCCCGAGTTCTTCGCCGAACCGCTCGAACTTCCACCACCACCGCCTCCGCCACCGCCACCACGGGGCAGTTGAGACAGTGCGTCCTCCCATGTGGGGACGTCCTTGGTCGATTTCTGTCCCGCGTCGCCGAGATCGTCATCGAAGTCCGCTTCGTCGTAACCGGCCAGGACGGCCGCTTCGCGGGCCTCTTCGAGTACCGCTTCACCGGCTGATTCGGCGGGAGTTTCTGTCGTGCTGGACTCGGCCGGCTGGGGATTACCCCAGTCCAGCAGCGGATCGCTGGCGGCGACCACCTGGGTCGAGTTGTCGGCCGGTTCAGCGGCCTGGTCCTGCGATTCGGTTGCGGAGTTTTCGGCGGCCTCCTGGTCACCTCCCCGTCGTCTTCGCCCTCGTCTGCGGCGAGGACGCTTTTCCCCACCCTCTCCCTCGGAGCCCTCGGCCGGTTCGGCATCGGCGCTGGCTTCGTCTGAACCGGAAACCTCTCCGCCAGCGGGTTGCTCTGCGGGGGGGTGAGACTCGGCGGCGGCGGGATCGCCCCAGGCGGCGAGCGGATCGACCGCGGCGGTCTCGCCTGCGGGGGTTACTGCATCGGTACCGGTACCCGAGCCACCTCGACCTCGACGTCGCCGACGTCGACGACGCCGTTTGCGACCGGTGCCCGGCTCGGAAACATCGGCCTCGCTCGAGTCTCCCGTCGCTGGTGCAGCATCCGAAGCAACATCCTCGGAGGCGGTGTCGGTGATCTGGTCGGTGATCTGACTGTCGGGCGCCGACGGCGGCTCATCGAGCAGACCGGAGGCGAACGAGGAGCCCGCAGCCGGCTCGGCAACCGGCTCGGCAACTGGCTCGGCAACTGGCTCGGCAACTGGCTCGGCAACTGGCTCGGCAACTGGCTCGGCAACTGGCTCGGCAACTGGCTCGGCAACTGGCTCGGCAACTGGTTCGGCAACTGGTTCTTCTGCAGCCGCGTCGTCACCGAAGAGGCCCATACCGAATGCCGGTCCGGGCGGCGGTTTGGGTGTCTCGGGCGGAGGTGCAACCGGATCGGGTGCGGCGGGAGATCGACGTCGTGAATCGGGGCGGCCACCACCGGGAATGTGAGCCGGCGAAGCGGCTTTCAGCTTCTCGAGACCCGTCCAGTATGGGTCCTGTTGAGGCGGTACCTGGTCCTGAGACGAGTCGCCGTCGGCAGTCGGCGAGGTCGGCTCGGTCGCGGCAGGCTCGGAGGGCTGAGTCGAGTCGGCCGAGGGAATCGGGTCGGGGTCCGCAGCGGGGGCGCTCTCGGAGGCAGCAGCTTCATCCGGGGCGGCTGCGGTCTCGAGTGGCGGAGGCGGGGCCACAGGGCGCTTCAGGATCACACCCAACAGCGACTTTGCTTTTTGGCCAAGAGTTTCCGGCTGCTCAGGGGACTTCCCGGAGGGAGAGTTGTCTACCATACAGCAAAACTAGCTGCTGATCAGCGACATTTCAAGGATCGCTCTGTTTGAGGGTCCGGCTCGTGCCTCTAGCCCTTCTTCTTGGGGGCGGGATTTTTTTCAGCCGGCTTCTTGGTGGCCGGCTTCTTGTCGGCCTTCTTGTCGGTCTTCTTGTCGGTCTTCTTGTCGGTCTTCTTGTCGGTCTTCTTCTTGGGAGCGGGCTTCTTGTTGGCGGGTTTCTTGGGGTCCGACTTCTTTTCGGCCTTCTTCTTGGGGGCCGGTTTCTTGTCAGCGGATTTCTTGGGGTCCGACTTCTTTTCGGCCTTCTTCTTCTCGCCGGGTTTCTTGGGGTCCGACTTCTTGTCGGCGGATTTCTTGGGATCTGACTTCTTGTCGGCCTTGTTCTTGGGGGCTGGGTTCGTGTCGGCCGGCTTCTTGAGGCCCGGAAGGTTGAGACCGGGGATTGAAGGGAGACCGGGGATTGAAGGGAGACCGCCGGGCGACGTGGGATCGTCGTCCGCCTTCTTGTCTCTGACAATCGTGTCGCGATCGAGTCGAAGCTTGGCGACGTCTTCGTCGGAGATGACGTAGTACCAGGCTGCAAACCGCTCGTTGAGTTTCTTGGCTTCTGCCTGGCTGTCTTCGATCTTCTTCTCGAACGCCTTCAGGTCGGCTTCGAACTTCGTCTTGTCGGCCTTGAAACTGGCCAAGGCCGCATCGTACTCGGCCACGATATCCCGCTTCGGCTCGGGCGGTTTCGGCTCAGCCTTCTTGTCGGCCTTCTTGTCGGTCTTCTTGTCGGTCTTCTTGTCGGCCTTCTTGTCGGCCTTCTTGTCAGTCTTCTTGTCAGTCTTCTTGTCAGTCTTCTTGTCAGTCTTCTTGTCAGTCTTCTTGTCAGGCGGTTCCTGGGCTCCGCACTCTTCTCCCTGCTTCTTCTTCTCAGCAGGCTTCTTCTTGTCGGCAGGCTTCTCCTTG
>CAUZJR010000289.1:0-7023 GCA_963580005.1 Planctomycetota bacterium | reverse complement strand
GCCACCGCCTCCGGGGGGGCCGGCTTCGCCTTCGGGCTGCTGGGTCGAATCCGCTGCGATCGGCATCGCGATGGTCTCGCCTTCGAATCCCGATACCGAGAATTGCATCTGTTGACCGGTCATCGAGACGCCTCCGTAGAAGGCTCCCCAACCCAATCCCACGCCGAAGAGACCTGCCACCATCACTCCCAAGGTCATCTTCGAATTCCGCCGATCCAGAAAGACGTTGACCAACAGGAACAGCAGAGCCAGACCCAGTACGACAAAGACCGAGACAATGGCCCATAATGAAGCGTTCATCACAAGAGTCCTGAGAGGGAGCGGAATAGACGATGACAGCCACGGACCCCACGTCGCTCGGCCCACGTTGCGTCCAGAATAGACACCGGCAAAGGCCGCTGTAAACACCCTGACACCAACAAGCCTCAATTGCCCCCAACCACCGCCTCAGCCCTTCGTCCGACCGGCACGCAAGGCTGCCTCGAGTCGGTCTAGATCTCGCTCGGCTTCGGCAATCACCTCCGCCTCCGGCCGATGTCCTCCGAACCGGATCGAGTAGTACAACTCGGTGACCTGACGTGCGATCGGTTCCAGACCGGCCCCGTCCGGCGACTCCTCAGCGGCCTGCCCCATGTCGGTGGCGAACTCGCGAGCCGTCTGCCCGCTGCGTCTCAACCGACCGCTGGCGGCCAGCATCCGGCAGAACCGTTCGTAGAAGGGCACCACTACGGCTGCAGTTCGCCCTGCCCGGACCCGTCGTCTCACGCGAGGTCGCCATCCGCTCCGCCAGCGACGCAGTACCCACACCGCCACGACCAGCAGACCGACCAACCCGATCACCGCCAGAAGCGCCGGCCATCGGTCTCCCGCTCCACGTCCCGCAGCCAATCCCCCCACGGCCTCCAGGGCATCGGTCACCAGCGAATTGAAAAATGTCATCGTGTCCAGCAACCCCGCCTGCAACGGCAGGTAGACCAGACTCTGCTGCTGCGCCAGCGACAACTCCACCACGTAGCGTCGCCACGAGTGTTCCATCACCTGGCCGGCATCACGCAGGAACCCCGAGTCGGCCTCGAGACGCCGGATCAACTCTCCTCGGCTCCCGGGGGTCGGATCGAGCGTGACCCAGCGCGAGCCGATCCAGGCTTCGACCCAGGCATGAGCGTGCCGCTGCTGCACGACAAACTGGCCACTGATCTGGTTGTGCGCCCCCCCCTTGAAACCCGACACCAGCCGCGACGGAATCCCCACCGCCCGCAACATCAACGCCAGCGACGACGCGAAGTACTCGCAATGACCCCGACGACGCTCGAATACGAAGTCCTCCACCGGGTCCAGCATCGGATCGCTCACCGAGGCATCCAGCGAATAGCCGAACTGGTCTCCGGAGAGGAACTCCATCAGGCGATCCGCCTTATCCTTGTCGGTGTCAGCGGTGCGAGTGGACACCAGTCGGCGGGCGGTCCGCGAGAGACGGTCGAGGTCTCGTGGTGGCAACTCCAGGTATTCGAGCCGCTCCGCCGGGCTCATCACCGACGGCACCCTCGGCCGCTGACCCGCTGCAGAGTTCGGAGAGGGCGAGAACAGGCTGTACCGCAACACACGACCCCGCGCCCGGTCCCGCGAACCCACCAGCACACCCGTCGACGGGTGAAACAAGCCGTGACGGCTGGCGCTGTCGATCACGCAGCCGTTGACCGGATGCATCCCGAAGAGCACCGGCGTACCCAGGGTCTCCAGCTGGATGTCCTGCCTGATCCCGTCCAATCCCTGGGGAACCCCGCGCAGGCGATTGAACCTCGAGTCGGCCACCCCACGTTCCCACTTGCCTCGCGAATACCTCACCATCACCGTTCCACGAAACAGCGGCTCGGTGTCGCCCCAGGCCCGCGCGAGATCGTCCACCTCGAGCCGATCGCCGGTCTGCCGATCGATCACCTCCACGCTCATCACGTGCATGGTGCTCTCGAGCATGTCGCCGATCTCGCCCAGCTGGACCGTCTCGGTGAACCCCGTCAATGGCCGCAACGGATCGTTCTGTGCGTCGTCCTGGCCGCTGGGATCAAGCAGCCACAGCCGCGGGATCAACAGAAAGAACAAGGCCGCCACGAACAACGCTCCCACCGCCGCGGCGGCCACGCCGAGTACGAATCGCGAGTTGATCCACTGCTGATCGGCATCCAGTTGGCACCCACTGCCCGCGGCAGTCGGTCGCAGCCAGTCCGGCCCGTCCGGGACCGGGACCGCCACGGGAACCGCGGCCAACCGTCCCTGGACCTGTTGGAGCGAAAAGACCGAGAGTGTCCAGGTGGCGGTCACCATGAAGAGAACCATCAGCAGGCTGTAGAGCGGCTCGCCGGAGGCCTCGACCAGCACGGCTCCCACGGCGACTTGCAGCACCGAGAGCGTCAACAGCCACCAGTACTGTCGATTCGCCTTGCCACCCAACAGGACCACCCAGCCGAGATAGACCAGCAGGTGCGCCGCGGCCGTCAGCCTCGACTCCGGAGACTCACCGACGAACTCCCACGCCGCAGCAGCCACCGACAGCGTGGCACCGATGTTCAGAACCCACGACGGGACCCGCAGTTGACGTCGCCCATCGATCAACACCAGCGCAATCACCGACAACGGGAACCCCACAGCCTGAGGAAATGCCGAGTCCTCACCCACCACCAGCAACAACGTCGCCAGGGCGAACAGCACATAGACGCTGACCAGGAACACGTCCCGCAATCGCATCAGGCCCCCTCGATCGCAAACCAACTCGGCAACACGTGTGGATCCGCCCACACCACCATTCTTGTCTCCAACTCAGCACCCCCGGGCCACTCGCGGCCCCCCCCCACATCGACCTCATCAGCCACGTCGGTCCGTCGCCGCGATGTCACCAGCACGCCGCGGAATCGGCTGCCGGCAGGCTCGGTCGCTGAGCCGGGTCGACCCGGCCCGCTGCCCGCCTGCACCGTCGCCAGCAGGTCGAGCACCTCGGTGACACCCATCGGGCCGCCTGTTTCGGCGAGCTCCGACACACCCGCCCCGTAGACACTCAGACGCACCCGGGCATCACCGGCCCGTCGTAGAGTCTCAACACACAGCGTCGCCGCCAGGCTCGCGGCCAATTCGACCCGCTGAATGTCCGACTCGTCGGGACGCTCGGGCTGCCAGAGATCCAACACCAGGTCCAGGTTCTGCTGCTGCTGCTCGTCGAATTCGCGGACCATCAATTCCCCCCGTCTCGCCGTGGTCCGCCAGTGCACGGCTCGAGGGTTGTCGCCGGAACGGAATTCCCGCAGCGTCTGCAACTGGTCGTCGGCTCCGCCACGGCGTCGAGCCCGACGCGACACGCTGCCGGTGGTCTCGCTTGGGTCCTGGTACCAACTCGCCGACACGCGGCCCAGCCGGGGATAGACCCGGATCTCCTCGGGCCGATGAAACACCAGGCCCCGCTCGATCAGGCCCAGCGGGAATCGGGTCGAGAGTTCGATTGGGCCGAGTCGATAGCGGCCCCGTCGACCGGGCCTCAACCGGTAATACCCGCTCCGCCGGTCACCGGCCGGCACCCGAGCGAACAGGACCCGTGCCTCGAGCGTCTCGCTGTCATTCTCGATCTGGTCGCTGGCCAGGACCAGCCACGACGGAAACAGCCGCTTGCGGTTCTCCACGACCAGTTCGACCGAGACCACCTCGCCGGCCATCACCCGGCCGGGCACCACCCGCCGCACGTCGCACCGCCACAACAGCGTGCCGCTGGACCAGGCATTCAGCAGCCAGGGTCCGATCATCAACGCCACCACCAGCATCAGCAGGTTGTCGCCGCCCAGAAAACTGCCCACCAGCAACGACGCCATCAGGCCCAGGTACAGGAGTCCCTCGCGAGGAGCCCGCCGGACCCGGCGGCCGCCTCGACCGGCCTGTCGGTACCCCGACCGCATGCCGCGACCGGTGACCTCACGCACTCCCACCAGCAACAGCACCACCGCAGCGACCCACATCAACACGCTGACGCTCGTCCGCGAGGTGGCCGCGGTCATCGACACCAGACCGTCCTTGACCAGCAGCAGGCCCACGCCGCAGACCAGGGCGAGCAGCCCGTTGAGCGACACGCCAGCTCGTGACTCGCCCACTCGTCCCGCCCCACGCCGGTTCGAGCGTGGCTTGGCCCGACGGCCGATCACCGCGGGGGATCGACAGCGGGTGTCGAATCGCTCGAGGACTTCACGCCGCGAGACTTGCGGAACCGACCGCTGACACCCGGGGGAGTCGTGCGGGGAGACCGCTTCAGAGGAGACCGCTTGCCCGGGCCCACCGCCGCAGGCCGATCGCCCGAAGCATCCGGCTCGCGGGTCACCGACACGCCGGTTCCCAACCCCCTGGTGTAGCCGATGTAGGCCAGGAAGTCGTTGAGCCGGATCACCCGCACACCATGGTCGTAGGCCTCCTCTCGCATCGCCGTCAGGTGACCGATCAGGCGGTTGTAGGACGTGCGTTGAGCGTCGTTGCGGGCCTGGTCCGGAGTGGGAGTGTTGCCGACCACCAGGTACTTGATCGACATGTCGACCTCGCCCCCGTTGCGGGCCCCCGTGTCGTCGACCCAGACACTCATCCGTGAGCCCGACTCGGCGACGTACCGCCGCAGGCCCTCGATATCACTGCGGCCGTCGTCGTTGAGATCGATCAGTCCGACCAGTGCAAACCGCTCGGAATGCCCCACCGACCAGATCGGAGAAAACACCAGGTCGCCCTTCAGCACGGGGTTGAGCCGGTCGCGATCGATGATTCGAGCCTGGGCGCGGTGCGGGCCGGTGACCCGCGAGACCTCGATCACGCCCTTGATCCCCTTGCGGCTGCCGCCAATCTGCTGGGCCGACTGGTCGAATACACTGAAGCGGATGCCGGCCTTGAGCTTGTCAGCTGAACCGAGGTCGACCCAGACCAGTCGGCCCGAGTCGTCGACCAGAGTGATCTTGCCGTCGGAGTGTTCGAAGCGGTGCGAGTCTCGCTTCTGCAGCATCCGGTTCAGACGTCGCACGGTCGATCGGTGCAGGGCAAACTTCTGGACCATCTGCTTGTCCTGGTCCTCGACAACCCTCTGCAACTCGGCAATCTGGTCACGTTGCCCCGAGGCCAACTCACGCAGCGTGGCAATCTCACGCTCCTTGGCCGCCAGGACCTCCTCGCGAGAACGCACGTTGGTCTTCAACTCCCGCTCGGCCGTCAGTCGTGCCTCCCGCTCGGGTCTCAGCACCGCCTTCCAGACACGCTCCAGTGCTCGGTAATTGGCCAGCAGAGTCGACTTCGAATCGACCAGCGCGTTCCGCTCGATCTCCAGGTTGTCCCGCTCACTCGCCAGGCGACTCAGGGCCTCGCGAGCCGATAGCCCCGGGTTGGTTGAGGCACGGCCCAGTGCGCGGTTGATGTCGCTGCGGACTGCACCGGCGACGGTCGAGGGGTCCTGGTCGTCGGCCTGGCCGACGGCAGCCTGGCTGTAGCCCAGTACATCCTTGAGCACCTGGATGCTGTCGTCCTGGTCGCGGACCTGTCGGGTCAGCTTCTCCCGCTCGGCCTCCACCCGGACCACCGCCGCCCGCATCTCCTGGCCCTCGCGGTAGAACAGGAAGGCCACGGCGATCAGCAGCACGGTCGCAATGGTCAACACGATCGCCGTGAAATGCAGCGCCGTGGGGCCTCGCCGGGTCCGGGACATCAGTGACGTCCTCCAACAGCCTGGGTAAGACGGGTCCGCTGTGGGCAGGTCGAGGGCCCCCCTGCCGCAACGTCCATGTCAAAACTCATTCTAGTTCGGTCCCCATGCGTGTCAACGAGTCTTACCGCACACCGACCCCTCAACGCAGCCTCCGCTCTCCCAACTGCTCCCGGTGACCATTCAACAATTCCAGAGCCGGTCGCCAGCGACGCAGTAAGCGGACCAGCTGAGACGAACTGCAGCCCAGGCTCTCGGCGGCCGCCATCACGCTCCAGTCGAGACCGTCGAGCACGTCCAGGGCCTCGGCCACCAACGCCGGGAAGTCCCAGTGGGACTCGCTGACCACGAGCCGACCGCCCCGGCACCGAGAACACCAAAGCGAGGACGGCCCCGCCACCGCCCCGGCCCCTCTCCTACCACGAACCGATACCGCCAACGCCAGCCGCAATCGCCTGATCGCCAGCGGCAGGTTGTCCTTCAGATGACGACGCTCGCTCGCCTCGGCCGTGATGCCACTGGGCTGATGAGTGATCACCACGCCGGTCTCCACCTTGTTGCGACGCTGACCACCGGGTCCGCCGCGACGGACCTGACGCTGCTGACACTCCCGAAGCAGACTCTCGATCGCCTTGGTCGAGGGATGCTGCGAAACGGACAACTGGCCTTCTCCCCTCGGTACAACACCTGCCGACTTCATCCCGCTCAACGACCCTCTCCGGCCCTACAACCGGACCAGAAGGCAACCCATCCCTCTTTCCCCAGCCGGTGCAGACGATCCCAACCGACACGGTTCCCGACCGTACCGAAATCACTCACCACTTCCGACGCCTCGAAGCCCGGACATGCACCATAATTGTACACGCCCAGTTCCCAGACTCCCCGCAGGAGTCTCGGATCGGACGCCCAGGAGACCATGAAAATGAACACCATCAACCGCAAAACACAGGTCGGCCTGGCAGCGGCAATCCTGCTGGTCGGAATCCTCGGAGCCGCCTCCCTCAGAAATGACTCCGGCAACCCCAAGAGCGACGCGGCCCCCCTGCAAGACAGCCGCTCCGATTCCGAACGCCCACCCGACTCCACTCAGTCTCCCCGACGAGCCGGCACAAACAACGATCCCCCTCGAGTGACAATACTCCCGGCCGACGTCTCGCCCAAAGCCCCGCTCACAGATCTCGACAAGCAGCCTGCCGCTCAACCGAAACCCACACCGAAACCCACACCGAAACCCACACCGAAACCCACACCGAAACCCACACCGAAACCCACACCGAAACCCACACCGAAACCCACACCGAAACCCACACCGAAACCCA
>CAUZJR010000288.1:0-7051 GCA_963580005.1 Planctomycetota bacterium | reverse complement strand
TGACAAATCGTGCCTGTCATCTCCATCGGCGAACCGGCAAAGACAACACCAGCACACGAACCCAACATGCTGTGGTCGCTTCAACACAATGTACGAAAATCACTCGCCCAGTGTTACTCGATTCAGGAGCCAGGCCACCGACCTGCTGACCACGGTTCCGACCACAGACTCCCGACCACAGACTCCCGACACCAGCTCACGACGTCGAGCGGTGCCTATTCGTCACTCTCCAGCGGCAATCGGAAGACATAGACCGTGCCATTCCCGTTGGCCGTCAGCAGGTGTCGCCCGTCGAAGGAAAATGCAGCCTGATCAACAAAACACCTGTTCGGCGCCATCTTCAACTCGCCGATTTGCTTGCCCTTGTCTGCACTCCAGAGTTTCAGGAAACCGTCGTATGACACGGTGCACAACTTCTGTCCGTCGGGACTCACCGCCAGGTTGTTCACATAACGGGACGACGTCTTGACCTGCCAATTCGACTTCCAGTCAGATGTCCGCCACGACTTGATGGTCCCTTCCCCGGTGATCGCCCACAGGGTGGAGCCGTCGGGACTGAACGCCTGCGAGTAGAAGGGACTCGAATCGCCCTCGAGCGAGGTCAACTTGCGACCGCTGAGAACTTCCCACAGAGTCAGCTTGTCGAAATGTCGACTGAGCACGACCAGGGTCTTTCCATCAAGACTGAACTGGATGCTGCCGATCGACGGATCGCCGCAATCCAGCTCTCGCACGCGTGTTCCCTGACCCACGTCCCAGAACCGGATCATTCCCTCCGAGTCTCCGACGGCCAGGTTTCGCCGGCCGGTTTCCATGGCCAGGGAAGTCGCCATGTGGTCGCCGGTGAGGTTGTGCCGGACGGTGCCGCTGGGGAGATCCCAGATCTTGGTGGTACGATCAGTGCTGACCGACATCAGGGTCTTGCCGTCACGGGAAAACTCGACGCCGGTCACGTAGTTCGAATGGGCATCCAGCGACCGTACGATGGAACCGCGGCCGAGATCCCAGATCAGGATACGGCCATCAGCACCACCGGTGGCCAGGTGCAGCCCACTGCGACTGATGTCCAGGCACCTGACCCGGCTGTCATGTTCGGCAGATGAGTGAAGCCTTGAATACGACGCCATGTCCCAGACGGCAATCGAATTGTCGCTACTGCCGGTGACGAGCCGACGGCCGTCATGGCTGTACGCCATCGAGGTGATTTCACCAGCCTGAGAAAGCGGCTTCCGCTGTTCTTTCCCGGTCTGCGCGTTCCAGATCCTGATCGTCCGGTCCCTGCCCGCCGAGTAGACAGTGTTCTGGTCGGACCCGAAACAGACAGAGTTGACCGAACCAACATGACCACGCATGGTGATCCGCTGGGATCCGGATGCGACATCCCACAACTTGACCGTTCCGTCGTTTCCACAGGAAACGAGAGTCTTTGATCCGGGGCTGAAGGCGACCGCGCTCGCTCCGCCCTTGTGAGCTGTCAGCCGGTGTCGCCGCGCACGCGTCGCCACATCCCAAATCGAAACGTCACCATCGCTGTCAGCAGAAGCCAGTAGCGTTCCCCTGTCGTCGAACGCCACAGAAGCCACTTTCCCTCCATGTCCTGTCAATTCCCCGATGGACTTTTTGGAGTTCAGATCCCAAAGGGTGACCGTCTGCTCCTGTTCGGCCACGGCCAGCATCGATCCATCCGGACTGAAACAAACACCCCACGCCATTCCCCGCATGCCGCGGAAATAGGCGAGGTTCTTCCCGGTCCTGGAATCCCAGACCCAGACATGTCGATTCTGGTCCACGCTGACCAGGCGGGTGCCATCGGAATTGAAGTCGACCGCCGCCACGCGACTGACATGTGGGAAGCTCCTGAGCAATCGACCCGACTCGATTTCGTGTAACCGCAATTCGCACCAATCACTCGAAGCCACGTACCGACCATCGGGGCTCACGGCGACACCCAACACCGGGGTCCAGTGCTTCAGCCGGTTGTTGCCAAGCACCGCCACCACGGATTTCGGAAGTCGTTGCGGCAGCTGGATCCCGGCAGTTGCCAGGCTCTCCTCCGAAATCTGCTCCCGCTTCAGAGCATCGATCGGCGCCGGCAGGCTCGCAAGTTTCTCTTCCGCCCCAGTCGCCTCGTTCGTCCCGTGGAACTTCAGCTGAAAGGCCCTCAGCCCATCCCGGGCATCCAGGAATGACTCGGTTTCAGCCCCCCGGCCGAGACCGTTCTCCAGCGCGGCCAGCAGCCCGGTCAGCTCACGCCGACGCAGCGTCTCGACGGTCGGCTCCAGTACGATTTCCAGCTGCCTCCGCTGGTCTCGCTTCAGCTTGAACGAGACCGTCCGCTTCTTGTAGCCCGAGCTCGAAACCGTGATTCGGTGAGAACCGGTCGACACCTCGAACTCCTGCCCCCCGATCTCCTCGATCTCGATCCCCCGATCGTCAAGCTGAATCTCGATGTCTGAATCGGGTGTCTCCGAAAGCGAGATCACCACCGTGCCCTGGCCGCCGACCGACCAACTCCAGTACCCGGCCACCAGCAGCCAGACGATGACGACGGCCACGCAGGCGACGGTCTTCTTTGGCGACCAGCGACGCCGCTTGCGCATCAGCAACAGGTTGTCCAGCGGTGACACATCCTCGGCTTCGGCAATCGAGCGGAGCACACCCTCGAGCCCGCTCGAAGAAGCAGCCGCCGCCGGATTAGCCGACTCGACAGATTCGTCTCTCGCCCCACTGGCCGTTTCGTCGGCAACCGGCACCCGGTCCGGTTGCGGTGAATCCGAGAATCCTGCCAGGGCCTCGACGACGGCGGCGGCGGTGGGGAATCGGTCCTCGGGCCGCTTGGCCATCATCCGCTCGACCACGCGCGAGAGTTCCGGATCGAGATCCGGCACCAGCTGGATCGGCCGCACCGCCTCATCCTCGCGGTGCTTCAACAGCTTCTGGACAAATGTGCCCTCGGGAAAAGGCACGTGACCGGTCAGGCACTGGTACAGCGTGCAGCCCAGCGAGTAGATGTCGCTGCGAGCATCAGCTGATCGAGGATCTTCAGCCTGTTCCGGTGCCACGTAGTCGATCGTGCCCAACATGTGGCCCGTGCGTGTCAGCGTCCTGACCAACGACGTCTCGGCGCCCAGCGTGTCCGAGACCCTCGCCAGGCCCAGATCGAGCAACTTGGCGTGCCCGGCTGGAGTGACCGCGATATTGGACGGCTTGATGTCACGATGGACGATGCCCTGCAAAGCAGCACACTCGAGTGCGCGGGCGATCTGGCTGACGATGCTGACGGCCGATGCGGGATCGAGTCGGCCATCCCGGGCGATCAGTTCCTTGAGACTCAGTCCTTCGACGAGTTCCATCGCGATGTAGTGGAGTTGACCCTCCTGGCCCAGTTCAAACGTCTGGACGATGTTGGGGTGATCGAGCTTCATCGCGGCACGAGCCTCTCGATGAAACCTCGCCACGCGTTCGGGGTCCCGAGTCGCCTCGTGAGGAAGCAGCTTCAGTGCCACCGGACCTGCCGTCTCGGTGTCCTCCGCACGCAGCACAAACCCCATGCCGCCCTGGCCCAGGGGATCCAGGATCTTGTACTTGCCCAGGAAGAACCCCATCGCTCGCCCGGCCAGCAGGTGCTTGACCTGGTAGGCGGTCAGGTGCTCGCCCTGGACCAGCCGGGCCCCAAGGTCCAGCGCGGTCCCCGAAAAACTCGATGCCTTCTGCCGCAACGCCGACATCTGCTCCGACGACAGCAACTCGCTGACCGCAACCTGCTCCAGAAAATCCGCCACTGACATCGAGGCCTGGAGTTCTGGCATGGCAGGAGGTCAATTCGGCAAGGCCGTGAGAACTGGCATCTTAGAGAATCAGGCGTCTCAATCCGACTGACCCAGATCCCGTCCGGGTGTCATCACCCAGCGTCGATCCAGCGCGCGACGGCAATGAGTCAACAACCCCAGCGCCACCAGGTCCGACTCGACCTCCTCAAGACTCGGGTCGTCCAGCGAACGCGAGACCTCATCAATCAGCAGATCGGCGAACTTGTCCCGGGCTCGCTGCAACAGCTTCCTCGCACCAGCTTCACTGTAGGGGGTGTCGGGTTGGAGTTGCCTGTTGAGGGTCGTGGCCAGTTCCGCACCCGTCGGCGCCTCTCCACCAGCCCGAAGCTTCAACACCGTGTGAAGCGGTTGGCCGCCCTGCTCCTGCTGGATCGCCAACTCCTTCCAGCACTGGGCCAGCAGTTCCGCCCGCCACGCGTCATCGAACTCCGGCATCGACTCGTCAACCTCACCCGACGACCCGACCACCCCACCGACCACCCCACCGGTCACTGGAGCATCGGGCTCGAGAGTCGCAGGTCGACTGAACTGACGCCGACGATAGTCGCGAATCAGGTTCATCAGTGCCACGCGGATGAAATCGCGAAAGCGGCCGCGGCGGGGATCAAAGCGACGGAAGTCGCCGCGAACGAAACGCAGCGAAAACTCCTGGAACAACTCCTCGGCCGCTTCGACATTCCTCAATGCCGTCATGAAGTAGCGGTACACCGCCACGTGATAGCGGTCCATGAACCGCTGCAGGGCATCCTCTTCCGAATTCACCGGACCGCCGTGCGCGCACAGCACCATCGTCCAGATCGTCGAGACCTCGCGAAGTGGTCGGTTTGACAATTCGGCGTCTTGCCAATCCGAGGCCATTGCACAAACGCCGTTTCAACCAAATTCGACGGTCAGGCGGTGTACTCCACTGTACCCGGGAAGAACGAAACCGCCGTTCTGGCAGCGATTATAGCCCTCTCTTTCAAGATTCTCCCAAAAAACCGGTCACACATCGCAGCACCCCAGTACATGAAAGGGAACACACAAGAAGCCCACATCCGAACGACCCGTCACCAGGACCCGATCCCATGGACAAATGTCAGTTGATTTCCAATTCCTTGCGGACCCGTGTCCTGGATGCCGTCTCTCGTCTCACCTCCCGAAACCAGGTCCCCGTCAACGTCATGTCGTCGCTGTTCGACGGTGGAATCGACCTGAAGCGCGGACCGTCTCTCGAAGACATGAAACAACTCCTGGTCGACGCCTTCCGCACATTCGATCACTCGAAAACGACTGCTGTCGACAGGCTCACTGAAACCATCCGCGGCCACCAACGAAACCCGGCAAGACTCCTTGACCAACACAACCGCAGGACTCTGCGAAACAACGCTCGTCCCTCGACTCGGCATGACATGCCGACCCAGGCTCTGCTCCAACCTCACCTCAACTGACCGCCACCCTTTTTCTCTCACTCGCTCGACACCCAATCGAAAGGACCAAGACCATGACAAGCCGAAGAGATCTCCTGATGACCGCCGCCTTGTGTCTGGGGGCTATTGCCGTTTTGCCATTCGCCGAAACGGCCCAGGCACAGTCTCGTGCCAGTGGCACCTACGGAGCACTGAAGCAGCATGTGCACCGACACGTGCGGATGATCCGCAAGCTCGAGAAAGATCGTGACTACGCGACTCTTCCCAAGATCCTCGATCGACTCGAAAACCTGCTGATCATCGAGATCATCCTGGTCGACTTTCCGCTCGGCCCCGACCCCGTCCCCCACAGGTCGCGGCTGACGCAACGCCGTGTCCCGAAGCGATTGAGCAAGCCCGAACTGCCCGACTGGGTGAAACGGATCCGGCTCGCGCTGCAGAACCCACCAGGTCCACGTCCGCCCGGACCCTACAACGACCTGATGATCATCGTCCCTCACTTCATCGTCGCCAACCTCCACGCGACCGCTCTCATGGCAGGAGATGTGGGACTGGTCGATGACTTGGAATACCTCTCCCAGGTCATGGCGTTCGCAGGCCGGTAGTCCTTCGGGCCACCCGAACGGCCTCGGAGCTTCAGCACAGCTCCGGGGCCGTCTTTTTCGTGTCCCGCCTCCAACGCCCGGGACGCCGCCGGGCACCGCTCGGGCCCGTGTGCTTGTCTCCTCGGGGCACAGTGGGGCAGACTGTTGCTGATGGACTGGGAATCTCGAAGAGCGGATCAACGGAGCAAGCCGATGAGAGTGGTAAGAGTGCTCGTGCTGGGGTTGTGTTGCTATGGATCGACGCACCCGGTGCTCTGCGCCAAGGAACCCTCGACACCCAAGTGGAACTACCAGCCGCGATTCCTGCGGCCGTTCTGGAAGAGCGACACCGTCGAAGGTGAATCGGTGCTGTTCATCAGGAACGTGGAGTCGGGCGAGGCCACAGCCAGGGTGTTGTTTCCCATCCAGGAGATCCTCGCGGTGAGGAACTCCGGCGGCGATGTGACCTACCAGGCAGGACGAGACTATCGGTGGAAGCGAGGGTCTCGAGAGATCGTGATCCCGAAGGGGTCGAAGATCGTCACCCGCACCCCCGGCGAGTTGCGTCGCCCGGCCGGATCGCAGAAGTACAAGTTGACCCATCGCGACGGCAAGGGCGAGATCTTCTTCGGCGGCAAGCTCGAATACGCCGCAATGCAAACCTCGATCACCTATCGCCACGGACCCGCCGACTGGAAGTCGCCCCTTCCCAGGTTCGACGACACCTCGCTGCCGCGAACCGTCAGCAAGCTGCTCAGCAAAGAACCCCTCTCAATCGTCGTGCTCGGCGACAGCATCTCCACCGGAGCGAATGCCTCGAAGCTCGGAAAAGCACCCCCGTTCCAGCCCGCCTACCCCGAACTTGTGCAGATGCACCTGGTGGCAAGGTTCAAGTCGAAGGTCAATCTGAAGAACCTCTCGGTCTCAGGCAAAGACACGAAATGGGGGCTCACGCAAGTCGACGCCGTGGCCGATGCCAGCCCCGACCTGGTGATCCTGGCGTTCGGTATGAACGACTCAACCGGCCGTACAGTGAAAGACTTCCGCGACAACACTCGAAAGACGATCGAGATGATCCGCGAGAAGGTGCCTGATGCCGAGTTCATCCTGGTCGCCTCGATGCTGGGCAACCGCGACTGGACCGCTCTGAAGCACGAGTTGTTTGCCGGGTATCGAGACGCACTTGCCGAGCTTCGCCAGCCCGGCATCGCGTTGGCCGATTTGACCT
>CAUZJR010000287.1:0-7062 GCA_963580005.1 Planctomycetota bacterium | reverse complement strand
CTTCGAGTAACCCGCCACTGCGAGCTGCTAGGCCATGTTGATGCCGCCGCAGATGTTGTAGGCCTGGCCGGTGACCATCCGCCCGGCGTCGCTGGCCAGGTAGACGGCCATCGGAGCAATGTCCTCGGGATCCAGGCGACCGCCGATCGGTGTCAGGCCACTCTCGTGCTCGTCCAGCACCCGACCCAATCGCTCGGCGTCGTACTCGATCCGCTTGTCATTCATCAGCGTCCGCACCGGGCCCGGACAGATGCAGTTGACCGTCACTCCCAGCGACGCGGTCTCCGTCGCCGCGGTCCGCATCAGCCCCAGCACACCGTGCTTGCTCGCCGCATAGGCCGCTCCGTGAAAGCTGCCCACCCGGCTGTTGATCGACGCCACGGTGATCACCCGGCCCCAGCCGGCGGCGATCATCGATGGCAACGCCAGCTTCGTCAGGCGGTAGGGCGCATTCAGGTTGACCTCCAGGGTCAGGTTCCAGAACTCGTCGTCGAACTCGACCAGCGGCTGCGGATCCGAACTGCTGCCAACCCCCGCGTTATTGACCAGCACCTCGACACTTCCCAGCGACCCGGCCACCGAACCCAGCAGGCTCGCAGGGACATCGGGATCCGAGAGATCCGCGGGGAACGACTCGGCCGTACCGCCCGCAGCACGGATCTCCTCGACCAGTGAATCGAGCTCGTCTCGCGACCGGGCCGACGCGGCCACCCGCACACCGGCCTCGGCGTACGCCAGGCAAATTGCACGCCCGATCCCTCGACCCGCTCCCGTCACCAACGCCACCTTCCCCGACAATCCCTGCATGTTTGCCTCGCACCTGTTGTCTCACCGTCCCGGCGGCCTTGGTTGATCGGACACACGGGCCCGGCTAAAACGGATCACCGTTGCGATGAGACGCATTCTAGGCCCTCGCCACCGACGCGCTCAAGCACCCCACCACGCCGCACCTCTGTGCCACGACTGGCCGCAATCCCTATATGCCACTCCGACTCACACTCCGAAACGACTCGACCGTGCCGATCGAAGTCGACACCGTGAAGCTGGCCACCGTGCGACAGCACTCGCTCGATGAGGTGCTGGCGATCGAAGTACTGCACGGAAACGTGCGAGAACCCCTGGGCACGTTCTTCGACGCCAGCGGCTCCGCGGCAGAGGACAACACGCTGGTCTGGGAAGGCGACTGCAAGGGCATCAAGCGGATTGCCCTTAAACTCGACCAGGGATGTGTCCGCGTCGAAGGCAATGCCGGCATGCACCTCGGGGCCGAGATGACCGGGGGCGAGGTTGTGGTCGAAGGAGACGCCACCGACTGGGTGGGTGGCGAGATGCACGGAGGGCGGATCCACGTGCACGGCAACGTCGGACACCAGCTCGGTGCCGTCTACCGGGGCGGACACAAGGGGATGACCGGCGGAGAAATCCTCGTCGACGGAAACGCCGGCAACGAAATCGGACACTCGATGAGACGCGGGCTGATCGCGGTGGCAGGCACGATTGGTGACCTCGCAGGTGTCAACCTGATCGCGGGCACGATTCTCGTGGGCGGAGAACCGGGCATCCGGCACGGAGCGGGCATGAAACGGGGCAGCATCGTGTTCCTGGACCCGGCCAGCCCACCGGACGTGCTGCCCACCTACCGGCCCGCCGGCACCTGCCGCCCCACGTTCCTCAGACTCTACCTCAAACACCTCGCCGCACGCGGCTGGCCCGTTCCCGCAGGCTCCCTCGAAGCCGACTACCGCCGCTACAATGGAGACTTCCTGGAACTGGGCAAGGGCGAACTGCTGGTCCGCTCGGCCTAGGTCACAACACTCACGGCACGCCGCCAACACACCGACCATGCCCCCCGCGACTCCCCCCACCGGCGGAAACGTCGCCGCACGGCTGAGCGATTCGGCCGGGCTCGTCCCCGATCAACCGGCACTGATCGTCTGTGACCGAAACGGGACAGCGATCGAGCAAAGGACGTTCCTGGAACTCGAACAACTCGTCGACCGGCTCGCCGCCGGACTCGGCCGCCTGGGCATTGCACCCGGACACCGCATCGTGCTGATGGTCCGACCCGGTGTCGAGTTCCTGGCACTGACCTTTGCTCTGTTTCGAGCCGGAGCCGTCGTCGTGCTGATCGACCCGGGCATGGGACTCCGCAAGGTCATCACCTGCCTGCAGCAGGCCGACCCGCACGGCTTCGTCGCGGTCCCCAGGGTGCACTGGGCTCGCTGCCTCTACCGCCGCCGGTTTCCTCACGCACGACTCAACGTCCGTGTCGGCGGCCTGGCCCCCGCCCTGGCCAGCTACGCAACACTCCAGACCACCGACCCCGACGGCTTCGTCGCCCCAGACATCGCCGCCGACGACCCCGCGGCGATCATCTTCACCAGCGGCAGTACCGGGCCGGCCAAGGGAGTCGAGTACGAACACGGGATGTTCTGTGCCCAGGCCGACCTGCTCCAATCACGATTTCAGATCGCACCCCGCGAACGCGACCTGCCCGGCTTCCCGCTGTTCGCCCTCTTCAACGTCGCCATGGGCGTCACCAGTGTCTTTCCCGATATCGACACCACGAAACCTGCATCCGTCGACCCCCGACACGTTGTGGCTCCGATTCTCAAGCAACACGTCACCCAGGCCTTCGGCTCACCAGCACTCTGGGAACGAGTCGGACAATACTGCCAACAGCAGCAGGTCACGCTGCCAAGCCTCGCTCGTGTACTCTCCGCCGGCGCACCCGTCCCGCCCAGCGTCGTCGAATCGATCCGCGAGACGCTCACCGGCGAAGCAGCCGACATCCACACGCCCTACGGAGCGACCGAGGCTCTGCCGGTGGCGGTGATCAGCGGCCGCGAAATCATCGAAACCACCGCGGCGGACTCCTCACGCGGAGCCGGCACCTGCGTCGGAACGCTGTTCCCCGAAGTCGATGTGAGGATCGCCGAAATCGATGACCGCCCGATCGAACTCTTCGAAGATCTGAAACTGCTGGAAAGCGGGCAGATCGGAGAGATCGTCGTCCGAGGTCCCTCGGTGACCACCAGCTACTTCCGACGCGAAGAAGCCAACCGGGCGGCCAAGGTCCGCGACGGAGACTCGACCTGGCACCGCATGGGTGATGTCGGCTACCTCGACCCCACCGGACGTCTCTGGTTCTGTGGACGCAAGAACCACCGGGTCGAAACCGAACACGAGACGCTCTTCAGCGTGCCGTGTGAGGCCATCTTCAACCAGCACCCCGACGTCCGACGCAGTGCGCTGGTCGGACTGGGCGACCGGCCTCGACAACAGCCGCTCATCATCATCGAATGCCAAACCGGTAGCAGCCCCGGCGACAGGCTGGTTGAAGAACTCAAACGCCTCGCGGAACACAACCCCCTGACCGACTCGATCCAATTGGTGCTCTTCCATGACGGCTTCCCGGTCGATATCCGGCATAATGTGAAGATCAATCGAGAAGAACTGGCCCGGTGGGCGGCCGCTGAAGTGGCCGACGGAACAGGGCTGTCGGCCGAGACGACCCGGTAATCCATCAACTGGTACGAGCACTCTGGCGTGAGCAACCTGGTCACCGGAGGTGGCGGCTTTCTGGGCCGCTTCCTCGTCGAACAACTGGTGGCTCGAGGCGAAGACGTGAGGGTCTTTTGCCGCAGTGAACCGGGTTGCCTGGGACTCGAAGGAGTCAGCTGGTTTGGCGGTGACGTGCGAGATGCCCAGGCGGTCACCGAGGCCTGCCGCGACATCACGACCATCTACCATTGTGCCAGCGTTCCGGGAATCTGGGGCCCGTGGTCGCTGTACGAGTCCATCAATGTGCAGGGCACTCGCAACCTGATCGCCGCGGCCACAAAGGCCGGGGCCACTCGCTTCGTCTACACCTCCAGCCCCAGTGTCGTCTTCGACGGCAGCGACATGATCGACGCCGACGAAACCACCCCCCTGGCCCAGTCGTTCCTGTGCCCCTACCCCCGCTCCAAGTCGATGGCCGAAACCGATGTGCTGAAGGCCAACGGCTCGCACGGCCTGGCCACCGTCGCGCTGCGACCTCACCTGATCTGGGGTCCCCGAGACAACCACCTGCTGCCGAGGCTGATCAACCGAGCCCGACAGGGTCGGCTGCGGCAGGTGGGAACCGGACACAACGTGATCTCGACCACCTACGTCGAAAACGCTGCGGCCGCGCATATCCAGGCCGCCGACCTGCTCGACCTCGACGCACCGCACGCCGGACGTGCGTATTTCATCAACGAACCCGACAGTGTCAACCTGTGGGACTGGACCAACACGCTGCTGGAACTCGCCGGGCTGCCCCCCGTCACCCGCTCGATCTCGGCGGGCAACGCACGCAGGCTCGGGGCAGCCATGGAACTCCTGTGGCGGATCCTCCGGCTCGAAAGTGAACCTCCGATGACCCGCTTCCTCGCCGAACAGCTGGCCCGCTCGCACAGCTTCTCGATCGAAGCAGCCGTTCGCGACTTCGGCTACCGGAAAATCGTCACCGCCGAAGAAGGACTCAGACGGGTTGCTCCGTTTCTCGAGCAACTGGGCCGGGACGAACAGCCTGCGGTGAGCACGTAGAAGATCAGCGGGCCACCGGCGGCATGCGTTGAGCCGCGTAGGGTTCCACCTTCGTCTCAACGTAATCGCCCGTCAGCCAACGCACCAACAGGTCCATCTCGCTGGAAGTCATCCGCTTGGCGTAGGCCGGCATCTGGTTCTTCTCTCCGTAATGCTGACCCGCTGCAGGATTCGACAGGAAACTCTTCAGCCAGGCCGCCGAGCCGTAGCCCGAGAGATTCGGATACCCGTCGGCGTCATCGTCACCGATCTCGGTAAACGACTCACCGATCGTCGCGTGGCAGTCGGCACACGAGGTCCCGTTGATCGCTCCGGCCCAATCTCCCTCGACCGCCAGTGTTCGACCCCGATCGACCGCGGCCGTGTCGTGCTTGACCGCCTTGCCGTCTCGAGTGTTGTGAGCGGCCTGGGCCACCAGGAAGGCGACCAGCTCTGCCACGTTCTGCGCGTTCTCCTCGCTGCCCAATGACTCGGCATCACCGGACCAGTCGGCCATTTCCGACTCGTCGGGATCGAGCACGTCCTGGCCATCGGCGTTTTTGAACCAGCCGGCGTTCTTGAGGGCTGAGAAGTGGTTCGAGTAGTCAACGACGACCGATTCCATCCAGGCGGGTGACCCGAATTGGCCCAGGTCGGCAGCCGTCGCTGCGGCACGGACCTGTCCGCCATCGGGGGTTCCGGCGTAGATCAGCCGCCCCCGTCCGTCATGACCGTCGTATCTGTGGCAGCCCTTGCAATGCTTGGCAAACAGCCGCGGACCCTGGGTAAAGGGGTCCTCACGCAATAACGTCACCGCACCACTGACCGGGATCCGGTTGGGACCGCTGGCCAGCTCCTTGATCCGCTCGGCGTCGCGGTGAGCTTCCAGAATCGCAGCCTGGTGATCCTCATCCCGTCCGTCCTCGTAGAAGGCCATCAGGGTCAGGCCTCCAATGCAAATCGTCAGAGTCCATGTGAAGGCCACGTTGAACTTGTGACCGACCGCCCAACGTCCCAACAGCGGCATCGCCGCCACCACCCCCATCAACGCACCCGGGACATAGATCGAACCGAAGGCCAAACCGAAATGCTCGACGAACTCGAACTTCAGAAATCGGAACAGGAACAGGAAATACCACTCCGGACGTGCCGCCGCATAGTTCTCCGACGGGTTCGCCGGGGCACTCAACTCGGCCCCCTTCCAAACCGCCAGGCCCAGGACCAACAACAGCACCGCCAGGCAGGCGACTCCGTCCTTGAGCACCTGCTCGGGCCAGAATGTGGTCTCGGGCGCGTGGTTGGGGTCCTTGACCGTCAACCCGTGACGACGAAACACGTAGAGATGCAGGCCCAGAAACGCGATCAGCGAAAACGGCAGCAGGCCGGCGTGCAGGGCAAAGAACCGGGTCAGCGTGTGGTGACCGTATTTCGGTCCCCCCTGGATCAACTCCTGAGCCTGCTGGCCGATCAGCGGCGCGTTGCCCATGATCTTGGTCGAGACCTGCGTGGCGTAATACCCCTTCTGGTCCCAGGGCAACAGGTATCCGGTCAGAGACAGACCCAGCACGATCTGCATCAGCACCAGGCCCAGCCAGAAATTCATCTCCCGCGGAGCCTTGTACGCTCCGTCGATGATCACCTGGACCAGGTGCACCGCCATCAGCACGATCATCAACTGGGCCGTGAAATGGTGCAGGCCCCGGACCACCGACCCGAAGGTCATCTCGTTCTCGATGTAATAAACGCTCTCCCAGGCCGTGTTCGCACTCGGACTGTAGGCAGTCCACAGGAAGAACCCGGTGATCATCTGCACGCTGAAGGTGAACACCAGCGTGCTGCCCCACACATACCGCCACCGCGCACCACCGGGCACCCGCTCGTAAAGAGCCTCGTGCAGGAAACCGGCGTAGCCGGTGCGGTCATCGAGCCAGGCCAACAGGCTGCGAATCATACTTCCACCTTCTCCGAAATCCCGCCGCGGAAACTCTTGTACTGCACCCAGATCTCCTCGCCCATGCCCGGCTTCACCGCCAGGCTGTCCATGTCGCGAGGAGGAATCGGGTTGTCCTTGCTGCCGTCGAGCTTGAAGGCACTCAGATGACATGGACAGTAAAAGTCGCTTCGAGCACCGCGATACTCGACGGCACAACCCAGGTGAGGACAAATCGTGCTGAAGGCAGTCACCTCGTCCGACTCGCTCCGCAACAACCACACGCTGCCGATCGGTACATTCGGAAACTTGTTCCACGCGTCGACCAGATCATCCTCGACCGTCACCTGCTGAGGGGTCCCGTCCGAGGGCAATAGTGATCGGGCCACCGGCAGCTTGATGAAGCCCTCGGCGTCCTTCTGCACGCTGCCCCCAGCTGTGGCGTCTCCCGAGGCCCCCCCGCCACGGATCAACGGGTCCAGGAAGAAGATCAGCCCCGAGAGCACCGGGACCAGGCCAACCACCGCTCCAATCGAACCGGCCAGGACCTGGGTCACGAACGCTCGACGAGCCACATCCTC
>CAUZJR010000286.1:0-7083 GCA_963580005.1 Planctomycetota bacterium | reverse complement strand
CGAGGTCACAAGTTCTCGACCTACGCCACCTGGTGGGTCCGCCAGGCGATCACCCGTGCGATCGCCGACGCGGGCCGGACCATCCGGCTGCCGGTGCACATGACCTCGGCCATGTGGGCACTCAACCAGGCCCGCAACACGTTCCTGCACGAATACTACCGCGAGCCGACGACCGAGGAACTGGCCGACGCGGCTGGTGTGCCGTTGGAGGAGGCTCGGGCGATGCTGGCCGTGGCCCGCTCGCCGGCCAGCCTCGATCGGCCGATCTCGGACACCGACGAGACCGACCTGGGCGATTTTGTCGAGGACAACGGTTCGGCACGTCCGGCCGAAGTGGCGGCCAACAAGATGCTGAGCAAGGAGGTCAACCAGGTACTCGAGACGTTGACCTACCGTGAGCGGGAGATCCTGAAGCTGCGTTACGGAATCGGCGACGGGTACCCCTATACGCTGGAGCAGGTCGGCCTGATCTTCGGAGTGACTCGCGAGCGTGTGCGTCAGATCGAGGCCAAGGCGTTCGACAAGCTGCAGGATCCTCGACGTCGAGCCCGCCTCGCCGGGTTCCTCGGACAGGGACAATTGACCGGGTTGGCTCACTAGAGGGGCCCACCAACACGGAGAAACCAAGTCGCTGGGTCAGGCGACCGGGTGGAAACCGAACAGGGAGTCGGGACCGCTGGGGTCCGGCTCCCTGTTTGGGATTTGCCCCCCGCCCCCTCGCACTCCGCCTCCGCCGCCAGCCTACTTGAAGCAGTACAGGTGCCCGTTGGTTCTCAGGTAGATCCGCCCGTCGACCAGGGCCGGCGTCGCGTAGGTCTCCTCACCAAACTGTGCCCGGTGCAGGACCTTCCATTTCCCTTCGCCGCTGATGACGCTCAGCCGCCCCTTCTGATCCAGCAGGTAGACCTTGCCGTCTCCGGCGACCGGCGAGCTGTAGTAGTTGCCTGCTCCGGGGACCCGCTTGGTCAGCAGCGGCTTGCCGCTTTGAGCATCGAGGCTGGTCAGGATGCCGCCGTCCTTGACGGTAAACAGGGTCTTGTTGAAGAACAGTGGCGAGGCACAAAACGGGATGTGTCTTCGGTACTCCCAGGCGACGTGAGTCCTGGTGGCATCACCTGAGGCCCCGGGCTTGATCGCGAGCACAACGTTGCGGGCGACGTCGAAGAGGTTGCGGTAGTACTCGTATTCGCTGCGAGTGATCGTACCGGTCTTGTCGCGATCGACCTGGGGAAACCGTCGTTCGATCGCGTGGCCTTTCTCGAGTTCGGGGCGTTCGAGTGTGCCGTTGTTGTTCTTGTCACGAGCGGCGGCCAGCTTGGCAAACGGTTCCACACTGATCCGCTCGTCGATGTCTCCGCCTCGTGCCCAGCCGGCGACGTACAGCTTCCCGTCGCCTCCGACCACCGGCGTATTGCAGACGGCGCGGGACAGCCCGCGTACGGTCCAGAGTTCCTTGCCCGACTTCAGGTCGTAGCCCACCACTCTCAACGTGGCGGCAACGATCACCTGCTTCCTGCCGCCGACATTCCAGATGACCGGTGAGCAGTAGTTCCTGGGAAACTCGCCGCGGTCGGTCTTCCAGGCCAGCTTGCCGGACTCCAGGTGGTAGGCTGCCAGGAAGCTCTCGGTGTCGTGGTCCTGGACGGTGATGACCAGTCCATCGACGATCACCGGCGAGGTGCCGGCGCCGAAGTCGTTGTTGAAGGGTCCCATGTCCTTCTTCCAGGCGAGCTTGCCGTCGAGATCGTGGCAGTACATGCCGCTGGATCCGAACAGGCTGACCACCAGTTTGCCGTCGGTGGCGGGGCTGGGTTGAGCGTGGCTGCCGATGGCGTGGATTTCTTCAAGCGACGTGTAGGGGGCTTTTCGTTCCCAGAGAATCTTGCCGGTGGTCTTCGACACGGCGATCGTCAGCAGGGTCTTTTCACGGACCGCGGTCAGGAACAGCCGGTCGCCGAAGAGGATCGGGGAGGAGTGTCCTGGCGGGAAGGCGACCTTCCAGGCGATGTGTTTCGAGTCGGGCCCGATCTCGGTCGGCAGCGGCCGGCCCGATTCGGCCAGCCCACTTCCTCCCACTCCTCGGAACTGGGGCCAGTTGGCGGCGGTGGCGGATGCGGCCATCGTGGCCAGGGCAAGCAGCAGGCACAGAGCAAAACGCATCAGTCCGGTCCCCGGTTCAACTGAATTCCCACGTCTGTCGCGGCGGCGATGATAACAGGATCGAAAGCGGGTTGCGTTGCAACCGATTGGCGGCACGAGGAGAATCGTCGTCCTGCCCGGTGGTGGGCCGCGACCCGTTGTTCTCGAGGAGACTTACGCTGATGACACCGTCTGAAACCTTTGACATGACCGACCGCGTGGCGATGGTCTCGGGAGCCGGCCGGGGGATGGGCCAGGCGATGGCGCTGGCATTTGCCGGGGCCGGTGCCGACGTGGTGGTGGTCGACCGCGACACCGAATCGAATCAGCAGACGGCCTCGGAGATCGAAGCTCTCGGACGCCGGGCACTTCCGGTCACCTGCGATGTGTCGGACTGCGAGGCGATCGAGGAGTTGTATCGGACGATCGATGCCGAGTTTGGGCGGATCGATGTCGTGGGCAACGTGGCCGGCGAGGGGGTGTTGGCCGAGCCGGTCGAGATGACTCGCGAGCAGTTGCTCGAGGCCTTCAACGGGCTGGTGATCGGGCGCTACGTGTCGTGTCGCGAGGCGGGCAAGAGGATGCTGGCGGCGGGCCGGGGAAGCATCATCAACATCGGTTCGTTGGCGAGTCTGAGTGCCCTGGGCCGCCGACATCTCTCGTACTCGATGGCCATGGGGGCCGTGGTGCAGATGACCCGGGAACTCTCGACCGAATGGTCCGGACTGGGAGTGCGGGTCAACGCGATCCTGCCCGCACAGGTGATCAACCCCGGCCTGACCCAACGCATGCAGGACGACCCGCATCTGGAGCGGATGTTCCTGGGCGGGATCCCCGCCGGCAGGATGGGGGTGCCTGATGACATCCGCGGACTCTCGCTGCTGCTGGGATCCGACGCGGGCAGCTGGATCACCGGGGCGTTGATCCCGATGGATGGAGGCAACATGGCGATGAATGCCGGAGGGACACCCGGCTGGTTGCGAGCCGAGTCAGCCGACGGATTCGAATCCGGCGGCGGCCGCCGCGGTTAGGCCTCCTGCCATGACCGATTCAGCTGATTCTGCAAACGTGCCCAGACCTCTCCCACAGTGCCGCATCGTGAGGCTCAATGCCGAGTTGTTTCCGGTCACTCTGGAGGAGCGGGCGGAGTACGAGCGGGCGGGGATCGTGCCGATCGAATGCGAGTCGAATGGGCTCGAGGAGCTGGCCCCGGTGGTGGCCGAGGCCGATGGGGTGTTCGCCGTCAGCGTGAAGCTGCCCTCTGACGTGATCGGGGCCATGACGCGCTGCCGGGTGATCTCGCGGCTGGGAACCGGAACCGACCGGATCGACTTGGCCGCGGCGACCGGGTCGGGAATCGTGGTGGCCAACGTGCCGGACTTCTGTGTCGAGGAGCAGGCCGATCACACCCTGGCGTTGCTGTTGGCCGTCGAACGTCAGTTGCCGCGGATGGCTCGAGACATGGTCGCGGGTCACTGGAGGGAGTCTCGGGCCACAGCCGGGACAAGCCACCGCCTGTCGGGTCGGACACTGGGCCTGGTCGGCTGGGGACTCTCGGCCCGGGCCACCGCCCGCCGTGCGCGGGGATTCGGCATGAATGTATTGGCGACTCGACGGAGGATGCAGCTCGAGGCCCCCGAGGCCGACGAGTTGGGTGTGCGGCTGGTCGGGCTGCCACAGCTGTTGGCCGAATCCGACTACGTCTCGCTGCACCTGCCACTGACCGAGGCAACCCGCCACCTGCTGGATGCCGAGGCGATTGCCGGGATGAAGCCCGGTGCGGTGCTGATCAACACCGCACGCGGAGCCATTGTCGATGAAGCCGCGCTGGTCGCGGCTCTTGATTCGGGTCAGCTGCGTGGGGCGGGCCTGGATGTCTTCGAGCGGATCAACGTGCATGATCCCGAGGAGGTTCCGCCGACGGGGGACCCGTTACTGGGCCGTGACAACGTGGTGCTGACTCCTCACGTGGCCGCCTACGGTGCCGAGTCTCGACAGGACATCGCGGTCGGTGGTGTGGAGAACCTGGTCGCCGTCCTGGAGGGTCGTTGGCCACGCGAGGACCGGGTGGTCAACCCCGATGTCACGCCGCGGTTCGAGCTTGCTGCTCACTAACGCTTCGGCGGTGCCGGGTCCCGGAATCGGAATGCGTAGAGCCGGCAGTCCTTCAGATGGAACCTCAGGCGGATCGTCTTTCCGGCCAGTCGTGCGAGGTCGTTGCCTGGTTTCCAGGCCACCGGCATCCTCACCGAGTTCCCCGTGGCGGGCAGGGCGAGTTCCTTCGAGAAACCCGGCAGTGGGCGGCTGTCTTCATCGAGCAGTTCGACGTGGATCGAACCTCCGCCGCCGGTGGCGGCGTTGAGTTCCAGGCGGGTGCCTGTGAACTTCAGTGGCGAGGTTGTCAGCCGGCCTCCTGCGAGGTCGGCATCGGCCGAGACCCAGCCGTCGCGACGCAAGACGGCTCGGCCGATGCCGGTCCTGATCCTGCCGCCGGCGGCCGGGTCGAGCTGATCGTCGTGATCGCGGTTGGACCCGGCGTAGTAGATCCAGATTTCGTCTCCGACAACGACCGGGTTGGGCAGAGCCCAGACGTAGCGGGAATCGAAGCGGCCGTCGGCTCCCTGGGCCATGAATGGTCTCCAGTTGCCGACGCGACGGAAGGTCTTGCTGTCGGTGCTGACGGCGAGTCGGACGTCGAACGAGGCGGGTGCCAGGCCTTTCTGGCCGGCGGGACGTGGTTTCCAGTGCCAGAAGGCCTGGGTCAGCATGATCGTGAGGTCTCGGTAGGGAAAGACCGCCGCGCCGTAGTAGTCGACCGCGGGGTTGCCCGGTGGGGTGGTGTAGAGCGCCTTGTCGGCGGCGTTGGGGGCCATCACGATCGACTGGTTCGTCCAGCGGACCAGGTCGGTTGACTCGAGACGGCGGACACAACGGTAGTTGTCCGGATCCACACCGGTGCCGTGCCGGTGCGAGTGCCAGAAGCGGGTGAACATCAGGTACTTCCGGCTGGCCGAATCGTGGTAGATGATCGACTGAGTGTCCCAGCCGCCGGCGCCGATGGTGATGCGACGGTACATCTTCCAGTGGATGCCGTCCGGTGAGCTGTACATGTGGAACTGGCTGCTGGGGTAGACCTTCTGCTGCGACTTGTAGCGGTGTTCGGGAGGTGCCAGGGGGTCGATCCAGACACTGCAGCCTCCGATTTCACCCGGCATCACCACGTTGTTCTCTTTCGAGCCTCCGAACTCGACCAGCCCCAGCTTGGGTTTGACGAAGTGGATCCCGTCGCTTGACTCGGCATAGGCGACCACCCGCCTGGTGCGATCGCTGCGGTGGCCCAGGTCGTACCAGAGCCGGAACTTGCCTCGTTCGTAGAGCAGGCTGCAGTAGACGGCCACCATCTGGTCGGGGTCGGATTCCCAGGGCTGGTCGTTGGTCAGCAGCACTCGACCGTCTCGACGTGGCGAGTGCATGGTCATGCGGACGTTGTGCGAGGTCGCGATGACTCGTTCGTCGAGCAGCAGCTGAGTGCGGCTGCCGATCTGTCGCGGCCTGGGAAGTTCAGGTGCGGCTGCGGTGGTGGCTGCGGTGGTGGCTGCGGTGGTGAGTAGCAGCAGGGCGAGGCTGATGGAATGGGCGGGGGTGTGTCGTGGCATGGGGGTCATTTGTTTGGGGTGACGTGGAGTTCGACGGCGCGTGCGATGCGGGGTTTTTTCGATGAGGCTGACTGTCGTTTCAGTTCGAGCCTGATGCGGTTTTCGCCTTGTCTTACTGCCTGAGCCTTGATCGAGGCTTCGAGCCGATTCTTGCCGGCCGGCTTCCAGTCACTGATGGTGAGTGTTCCGAGCGAGAGCACTGGTTGATCGTCGTCCTGCAGGTTGTCGATCTCGACCTGCACACTCAGTCGTGTCCCGGCCGGTACTCTTCTGAGGTCTTCACCGACGCGGAGTCTGAGTGCGAGGGGCTGGTTGGTTTTCAGCGTGGCGGGCAGGACACAGTGGAGCCAGTTGTTGGGGTATTCACCGGCTGGCCGACCTCGATCGACGGCGAACATCAACCGGGGGTTGGCCAATCGGAGCGATTGGGGGTTGCCGAGGTGGTCGAGCATCGCGGCCATCCACGGTCCGGTTCCTTCGCTGTTGTTCTTGGTATGGGGGAACCAGTTGAAGAGATAGATTCCGTCGGCGCCCTGTTGCCAGTAGGTCAGTGCGGTACCGGCGGCGAGGGGTTGTGGGATGGGCGAGTAGCGGCTGGGCCAGCCATACAGGCAGGGGTAGACGGGCACGCCTCGAGGTGCGGCCAGCGCCTTGAACTCGGCGATCTCGATCTCGATCGCTCCGCTGCCCAGGATCAGGTAGTCGACGAGGCCGTCCTTGATCCAGCGAGCCACATCAAAGCCGTCTCCCCGGCAGCCTTCCAGGCTCTCGTCGACCCGGACCGCCAGGCGGATCGGACGTCCTCGCTTGCGAGCCTGCCGATCGAGGATTTTCCGAATCCGCCCGAGCATCCCGGTCAGCAGGTGTGCGTTTTTCTGTTCGGTGCCTGGCAGGAAGTAGGGGGCGCTGCGGAGGAAATCGATTTCCAGTCCGTCGAAATCGTACTTCTCGAAGATCTCATCGACGACCCGGACCTTCAGGTCACGGACCTCCTTGACGGCGAAGTTGAGCGCGGTTTCGTAGCTGGTGACCGTGCCGTATTTCTTCTTGCCGATCAGCCATTCGGGGTGCTTGATCTTGAACGTCGCACGTTCCTCGGGCAGAAACGCGTCGTGGATGTCGTTGATTCGGAACGAGTAAAAGACATCGAGTTTCCGCTTGTGGGCTTCGCGGACGACAACCCTGGGCGGGTCGTTTCCCTGGTCGATGAGTTTCTGGAGCGCCGGGTCGGCTGTTCCGGCCCGGAGCCCGTTGCGTTCCAGCACCTTGCTGTCGTAGTTGGCCGTGT
>CAUZJR010000285.1:0-7105 GCA_963580005.1 Planctomycetota bacterium | reverse complement strand
AAAGGCGACCGGATGATCGGGTGCCACCGAATCGAGCTCGACCCGAGACGGATACCGCTGCTCCTTCAGCCGGGTGATGAACACCTGCCTGAGCGTGATCCACTCGCCCTTGGGCACAACCCGCGTTCGCCCTCGAATGTACTCGAGCACATCGGCGATCGTATCCATGGACGGGATCTCATGGTCGGCCTCGTAACGACTGGCTCCGGTGGCATGAACGTGCGAGTCGATCAGGCCCGGCAGCACCATCCGGCCTCCCAATTCGACGACCCGAGTCGATGGCCCTACATGACTCTTGATCTCCCTGGTGCTGCCGACTGCCACCACCCGCCCCTTGCGAATCGCCATCGCCTCGGTGATCCGGAAGTCGCGGTCAACAGTCACCACGCGACCCCCGCGGACCACAAGGTCAGCCGGCTCAGCCGCAGCAACAGGTTCCGACAACAGAACCGACCACCCCGCCGCGGCACAAACCAGCAGGGCCAGTCCCATCACGCGGGTCGCCCCCGCGGGTCTCATTCGTCGATGGACCATGGTCGTCAACTCCCCTCACAAGACCAGCCACTCGGTGCACGCGTCTCATCATATGGAAATCGTCCCGCTGATGCCGGGCAGGCCTCGACCCCGCCGCTCGAAACCACGAGATCAAGACCCTCCCCACGGGATGAAGACCTTGCTGGGAAAGTCACCAGAGTGTCTGATCTGTCATTCAGGATGGCCTGTTCCTTCTGGCCTGGAATCCCACGCACCATGCCCCGTTCACTGCTCGCCGCCGTGGTCCTGCTACTGGGACAGCTCTCGCTTGCAGCCGCGGCCGACCCCGCCGATGCTCCGCAGGAATTGACCAACGAGGAGCAATCGTTCTGGGCATTTCAACCGTTGGCATCCCGGGCCATCCCAGTCCCTGGCAGCCACAACCGGTCGGTTCGCAACCCGGTTGACGCCTTCGTCCTCCGAAAACTCACCCGGCATCGCCTGGGCTTCTCACCCGATGCCTCACCGACCCGCTTGGTGCGTCGTGTCTATTTTGATCTGCTCGGACTGCCCCCGAGCCCCGAGGACACGCAAGCCTACCTGCAGGACACGGCTCCCGGTGCCTACCAGCGGCTGATCGACCGCCTGCTCGCCTCGCCCCACTTCGGCGAACGCTGGGGACGGCATTGGCTCGACGTGGTGGGCTACACCGACCTGGTCAGCTACGACGGCGACACCACGGGCATCTTCGGGTTCATCCAGGGCCGCTGGCGGTACCGCGACTACGTGGTCGACGCCTTCAATCACGACACGCCGTATGACCGGTTCCTGTCTGAACAACTCGCCGGCGACGAACTGGTCGACTGGCGCAACGCACCACAGTACACGCCCGAAACCGTGGCGTTGCTGGCCGCAACCGGCTTCTGGCGGAATGCCGAAGACCGCAGCGAATCGGCCAAGGAACTCGAATACAAGTGGGGCTTCCTCCACAACACCATGCAGACCTTCGGCACCGGCGTCCTGGGTCTCACGCTTCGATGTGCCCGGTGTCACGACCACAAGCACGAGCCGATCCCGCAGCGCGACTACTACCGCCTGCTGTCGCTGATCACGCCCGCCTTCAATGTCGAGAACTGGAAGGACCCCAAGCAGCGGGCCATCCCCTCCATTTCGGCCGCAGAAAAGAAGGCCCAGGACAGCTCCAACGCCGCCATCAACAAGCAGATCGCACAACAGCAGTCTCTGCTGAAGGCCATCAGCGCCGGACGGCGGCAACAACTTGCCGCCGCAAAGCTGCAGGCACTCCCCGAACCGATCCGTGCCGACACCCAGTCGGCCATCGCCACCCCGACGGCCAAGCGGACCGCCGTACAGAAGTACCTCGCCCAGCGACTGGGCCCGCTGCTGGCGGTCAAGGACGAGGAAGTTGCGGGGGCCTTGACGGCCGACGAGTCGACCGGCGTGGCGAGACACAACGCTCAGATCGCCTCGCTCAAACAGCAGATCCGCTCGCACGGCTGGATCCAGGCCGTCTACGACGTGGGGCCACCACCGGCCACTCACCTGCTGGAGCGGGGCGAGTTCAAGACGCCCGGGCCGGAGGTCAAGCCCGGCTTCCTCAGCGTCCTCTCCGAACCCCCCACCTCCTACACCCGCCTGGCCCGCCCCGTCACCGGCAGCAGTGGCCGACGAACGGCCCTGGCCCGCTGGTTGACGTCCGGCGATTCCCGAGCGGCGGGACTCGTGGCACGAGTCGTGGTCAACCGCATCTGGCAGCACCTGGCCGGTGTCGGAATCGTCTCGACCTCAGAAAACCTCGGCATGTCCGGAGCCAAGCCAACCCACCCGGAACTGCTCGACTGGCTGGCAACCGAGTTCATCAGGAACGGATGGAGGACCAAGCCGCTGATCAGGACGATCATGCTCTCCTCGACCTACCGACAGGCGTCCCGTCGAGACGGGCTGGCGGTGCTTGATCCGAATCCTCGGACCGTCGACCCGGGCAACCGTCTGTTGTGGCGCGCGAGGCTCAGGCGACTGGAATCGGAGGTGATCCGTGACGCCATGCTAGCCACCTCCCAGAAGTTCAATACCACGATGGGCGGGCAGCCGGTGCCGTTGAAGTATCGGCGGGACGGAGTGGCGAGTTTTGACCCCGAGAAAATTGCCTCGCCCGCTTCACCGTGGCGACGCAGCGTCTACCTGTTCCAGCGTCGCGTCTACCACCTGACCATGCAGGGCGTGTTCGACCAGCCCACTGTCGCCGGCAGCGTCTGCCGCCGCTCGGCCTCGGCCGTAACCCTGCAGTCGCTCAGCATGCTCAACGACGCCCTGGCCCTCGAACAGGCCGACGAGTTTGCCCGGCGAGTCTGGAGCCAGGCCGGTCGCTCGCCAGACCAGCAGGTCGTCCTGGCCTTTCGGATCGCGCTCTCTCGCAGCCCCGACAGCCAGGAACTCAACCTCTGCACAGAACTCCTGCAGAAACAGGCCACCCGCTACCGGGGCCAGGGATCCTCGGACGACCAGGCGGCGCGCCAGGCACTGATGCACCTGTGCCGCGTCCTGTTCAACTCCAGCGAATTCCTCTACGTCGAGTGACCCCGCACAACTGACCCAGGACGATCACGGCCCAACCCCCTCAATACCGCCGACCACCGGTGACACCAGCATGGACATTCACCCCGCCCCGCTCTCACGCCGCCGGTTCCTGCAACGCTCGGGACTCGGGTTTGGCTCGCTGGCCCTGGCGTCGATGATCGAACAGGACGGCCTGCTGGCCCCAAACGCCTCGGCAGCCGACTCGAAGACCCGCGTCGATCTGCTGCCCCGCAACGGCCATTTCCCGGGCCAGGCCAAGAGCGTCATCATGCTCTTTCAGTCGGGCGCACCCAGCCAGATGGACCTCTTCGACCCAAAACCCCAACTAAAACAACAGCACGGACAGGACGTCGGCATCGCCAGCCTCCAGGGACGGGCCCCGGAACCGTTGATGGCCAGCCCGTTCCGGTTCCGCCGGCACGGCGAGGCCGGCATCGAGTTCTCCGAACTGGTGCCTCACCTCGCCTCGGTCGCCGACGACCTGTGTGTCATCCGCTCGATGTACACCTTCGATCCCTGCCACGCTGGTGCGCCGCTGATCTTTCTCACCGGCAAGCTCGCCTTCGGACGACCGACGCTGGGGACATGGATCGGGTATGCCCTGGGCACCGAGAACCAGAACCTGCCGTCCTATGTCGTCCTGCACGATATCGAAGGACACAACACGGCCGGGGCCGCGCTGTGGGACAACGGCTGGCTGCCTGCACTGTATCGAGGCACAGAATTTCGGCCCAAGGGATCGCCGGTGCTCAACCTCAGAGCCGCTCGCGAACTGCCCGCTGGTGCCGATCAGGATGACCTGAAACTGATCGGACTGCTGAACCAGAAGTACGCCCAGAGGTACCCGCAGGCTACGGATCTCGAGACGCGGATCCGCAACTACGAACTCGCCGCAAGGATGCAACTGGCCGCCGAAGAGAACCTCGACCTCTCGACCGAAACCGCCGCCACCCGCAACCTCTACGGTCTCGAAAACCCCGCGACCGCCGAGTACGGGACGCAGTGCCTGATGGCACGCCGGCTGGTCGAAGCCGGAGTGAGGTTCATCCAGATCATGAACAAGCCGCACAACCCCTGGGATCACCACTCGAACATTAAGACGCGGCTGCCTCAGACCTGCCTGGCCACCGATCAGCCCTCAGCAGCCCTGATCGCCGATCTGAAACAGCGCGGACTGCTCGATGAGACCCTGGTCGTGTGGGTGGGCGAGTTCGGACGTCTGCCGACATCCCAGGGAGGCAGCGGACGAGACCACAACATGCACGCCTTCACCGCGCTGGCCGCCGGGGGCGGACTGAAACAGGGCCACGTGCATGGCTCGACCGACGAGTTCGGACACAAGGCCGAGGTCGACCCGGTCAGCGTGCTGGACCTGCTGGCCACGATCCTGCACCAGGTGGGCCTCGACCACACCCGGCTGACCTACAAGCACAACAACCTCGAAGAGTCGCTGACCGATGCCCGCACCACAGATGCCGCGGTGGTCGGCCAACTGCTGAAGGGTCCGGTCTTCGGCTGATTCCCCGACGACCCAGGACACCGGCACATCCCCATCAATATTTCAGCCGCGGGTCAGGCACAAGCTGACACGATCGAAATTCCGATGGTATGATCTGAGAGCATGCAGGATCCATTACACAGCCACGACCACGCCTTCACCGGGCTCAACCCGCGTGTCCGTGAAGGTCTTGTGATGCAGAACCGCCGAGGCATGCTCAAGGCATCCCTGGCCGGCATGGCAGGCCTCTCGCTGCCGCAACTCTTGAAACTCCGAGCCGAAGCCGCCCAATCGGGACAGCCGCTGGGAAGTGGCAAGAGCGTGATCCTGCTCTGGATGGCCGGTGGTCCCAGCCACATCGACACCTGGGATCCCAAGCCCGACCGCCCCTTCATCAACCGGGGCCCCTTTGGGGTCACCCAGACCGCTCAGCCGGGAGTCATCATCTGCGAGCACCTGCCCAAGCAGGCCGCGATGCTCGACAAGTTCACGATCATCCGATCGGTGGACCCTCGCAAGAGCAGCCACGAACCGAACATGGTGTTCCAGACCGGGAACCGCGAGGCGGCTCCACGAACCAACCCCAAGGGGCACCTCTTCCCCGCGATCGGGTCGGTCGTCGCCAAGTTCCACGGTCCCAATCACCCCAGCATGCCGCCTTATTCCGCGTTCATGCGATCCCGGTCTCACCTGGCCTTTGCCGGGTATCTCGGTAAACAATACGACCCGTTCATCGCCAATTACGCTACGCGTCTTCCCGTGTACACCAAGGTGGGCGTCGATACGGGGAAGGCCAGTGGGGCAGATCTGCTGAGAATCCCTGCCGGTCTCAACGCCGGCCGACTGACAACCCGCCAGTCACTGGTCCAGCAGTTCGACCGCCTTCGCAAGGACCTCGACCAGTCCGGGTCGATGGACGCGCTGGATTCGTACCAGCAGAAGGCCGTCGACATGGTGCTCGGACGACGGGCCCAGCGAGCACTCGACATTCGCAAGGAACCCACCCGCGTCCGCGACCGCTACGGCAAACACCTCTGGTGCCAGCAGACCCTGCTGGCACGACGGCTGGTCCAGGCCGGCGTCAGCTTCATAACGCTCGATCTCAGTTACCACACCGCCTCGGGCACCTGGGACACACACGGTGACAACATCCCGCCTTACGGAGGCATCTCCAAGGGGCTGGGACCACTGTTGCCGCTGTTTGATCACCTGATCACGACGCTGGTCTCCGATCTCGATGATCACGGCCTGCTCGACGACTGCCTGGTGATCGCGATGGGTGAATTCGGTCGAACTCCGAACATGGGCACCCAGGGCAGCACCGACGGACGCAACCACTACACGTCAATCAGTGGTCTCTCGATGGCCGGTGGCGGCTTGCGTCACGGGCAGGTGATCGGGGCCAGCGAGCGAGATGGTGGTCACATCAAGGAACGGCCCGTCACGCCCGGCGACCTGGCGGCCACGATTTACCGACACATGGATGTCCCGCTGGACGCCACGTATCTCGATCCCCGCGGCCGTCCCCGCTACGTGGTCGAAGAAGGCGAACCGATCGCAGAGCTCTTCTAGAGGACCGGCAAACGCCTCGGCACCCCGGTCGGCACCGGGTCACAACCCAGGCCAGCGCCTCTGCCCCCCCGCTCACCGATCCCCACGCTGGCCTCAGCGCCCGCACGAGCATCCTGTGCGTCCACCATCGGACCGGTCTCCACAGGACTCCACGATCGTACCGGCGGGTTACTGTCGGAACGAGAGCGGTACGAAATGATTGCGTCGGATCTGGAATGCGAAGGAATACAGGCTGGCCCGCTTCAGGTAAAACCGCAGTTTGATCGGCCGGGCCTGCAGCGGATGACAATTGGCCCCCCCCTTCCATGAGACCACGTGCCGCACGCTGTCTCCCCGGATCGGTGTGCACTCGTCCTTCGAAAAGCCCTTGATCACCCGGCCCAGGGCATCAATCGCCTCAACGCGAATCTCGCCTCCATCGACTTTCGCGTTGATGACCAACGTGTCTCCAATCGCAATGAACCGACGGGTCTGTAGTGTCCCGGCCTGCTCGGCTTCCACCGACACAAATCCGTCGAGCCGCAATGTGGCCAGTCCAAATCCGCTCTCGAGTGGATCCTTGTGGTATTTGAACCAGTGCCGGCCCTTCATTCCCTGGTAGTAGATCAAGATCCGATCACCCACGATCAACGGAGAGTCAAACGGGTAGACCTGTCCCCAGTCCCAGTCGGTCTTGCGTGACGCCCCATACGGAAGAAATGTCGCCTGGGCGGCAACCTGCTTCCAGTCGCGTTTCGTGTCTTGCCTGGCTCCGCCGGCGATCACGCCCGAGTGCCCGACACGTCCCCAGTTCAGCCCATTGCGACTGAACGCCAGTTGCACGTTGGTGCGGTCCCTCCACAACTGGTCGGCAGGGATCGGGCGAATCGTCTCGCCGTGGTAGGCCGACAAAAACCCCAGCAGCGTCCCCTCGTACCGCAAGACCCGCATGCCGTAGTGCTTCGTCTGAAACGGCTCGTCAAT
>CAUZJR010000284.1:0-7123 GCA_963580005.1 Planctomycetota bacterium | reverse complement strand
GCTTCTTCGAGGCAGTGAGCCAGTTGGAAGACCACGCTGAGCGTGATTCCCTGGACGAACGAGGCCACGCAGAAGAAGGCCAGGGCCACGTACCAGGTGTGCAGCAGCATCGGGATCACGAAGGCCAGCGAGATGAACAGCAGCTTGCCGCCGACGAAGACTGCCATCTGGCCTCGGCGGGGCCGGGGAAAGCGGTTGCAGCCGATCCGCCCGGTCACCACTCCTTTGATGTCGTCGTAGAACTGCCACTTGATGGGCAGGAATCCGTAGAGGAACCAGAGGTAGAAGTGCTGGAGCCGGTGGAATTTCAGGGGTGGTTCGTGAGGCGAGAGCCGGCCGAGGAACCCCATGTCGATGTCACCGTCGTGACCGGTGATGTTGGTGTAGGTGTGGTGGATCTGGTTGTGGGTTCTCTTCCAGTAGTACGAGCTGCCGCCGAGCAGATCGAGTGACATGGCCATCAGCGAGTTGATCCACGGACGATTCGAGTAGGCCGAGTGAGATCCGTCGTGCTGGATGTTGAAGCCGATCGAGGCCATCGAGAGGCCCAGTGACACGGCGGCCAGCAGCGACTGCCACCACGTCTCGCTGAAACCGACCAGCAACACGTAGGAGGCGGCGAACCAGGCGATAATGATCGCGGTCTTGAGGTACATCGCGGCACAGTCGCGACGGCGCAGGCCGGTGCTGCTGAACATCTCGTCGACCCGCAGCCGCAAGGCGGCTACGAAGGCGTCGTCATGCTGGGCAAACTTCAACGGGGTGGCATCCTGGGAGCAGAGATCGTGCAGGTGGCTAGCATGACTCATTTGGCCGCTTGACTCAATCGCGTCTCAGCCAGCGTTTCCCGTCGACGCCATCAGGCAGGCCGTCGGTTCGACGGCAGCATGGCTGGCGGTCATAATCCAGCACCGACTCCGACGTGTTGATTCTTGTTCAGAAAGGCAGCCCGATGTTCAGATCCCGACTCTCTGCCACGTGTTGGCTTGTGTCCTTGACGCTCGTCGCACTCGGGGCGAGTGCTGCTGCTGCCCAGGACAAAAAGGGGGCGAAGATCGTGGAGCAACAGGATGTCGTTTATGGTCGCGTACACGGGGCCGGGCTGCTGGCCGACATTGCTTATCCCGCGTCCGAGAAACCGATCCCGGCGATCATCTCGGTCCACGGCGGCCGCTGGCGAGGCGGGCACAAGCGCGACCGCTCGACGATCGTCGTCAAGCAGTGGGCACAGTTCGGGCTGTTTTCAATGTCGATCGACTACCGGCTGGTGGGCTGCACTCCGGCCCCGGCCTGCTACCAGGACGTGCAGTGTGCCATCCGCTACGTGCACGCTCACGCCAAGCAGTACAACATCGACACCAGTCGGATCTTCCTGATCGGCCAGTCGGCGGGAGGTCACATGGTCTCGCTGGCAGCCACCTTTGGTGATGGCCCATTCGCTCGGACCGGTGGCTGGGAGAAGTCGAGCAATGATGTCAGGGCGGTGATCAGTGTTGCGGCTAACTACGAGCTGACCACTCTGAGTTGGGGCAACATCTGGACTCCCTCTGGTGGTGACGCGATCGCGGCCCGCAAGCTGGCTTCGCCGGTCAACCACGTCTCAAAGACCACCAAGCCGCTGCTGGTCCTGCACTCGGACAACGACCGCTCGGTCCCGATCGCCAACGCGCTGTTGATGATCGAGGCGCTCAAGAAGACGAAGGTCCCGCACACGTTTCACCGCTACCCCAAGGCGGGACACATGGGGATCACCGACGAGGTGATCAAGCGATCGCTGGAGTTCATCAAGCAACAGTCGGCCAGGTAGTCCGATAGACCAGGCCCCGGACTCTATTGCAGCTCGGCTCCCAGCTTGCCTCCGTTGAGTCGGAGCAGGGTGGTGATGCGGGGTCGGGCGGACTTGATGGCCTCGAGGTCGATCTCCAGTTTCAGCACTCGGGCGTAGAACCGGGTGATCTGTCGGATTCCGCTGGTCCATTTCGGAGCCACGGTACCGAGCGCGGTCTCATCCTGTCCGTTTCGAGAGTTGATGTCGGCCTTGTTCTCGAGCAGCAATTCGACCATGTCGAATTGTCCGAGGAAGGCGGCACCGTGCAGCGGCGTGGTCCCGTCGGTGTTCTGGTGGTTCACGTTGGCGCCCTGGTCGATCAAGAGCTTGGCGGCCAGTGGTTTGCCGGCCATCGCCGCCCAGGCTAAAGGGCTGATGCCCTTGGCATCGAGCGAATTGGCATCGGTGGAATCGGCGAGTCTGAGTTTCAGTGCCGCGAGGTTGCCGTTCCTGGCGGCCTGCCAGATGTCCATGCTGGAAGCGGCAGCCACTTCGGCCCCCCGTTGTCCGCCTCCTTCGCGCAGCATCGCGACCACCTGGGGCCGTCCGGTCCGTACCCGGTCCATGTCGACATCGATCTGCAGCAGGCCGGCGATGAACTGGACGATGCCCTGGAGTTCGCCGCTCCACGGTGCGGAGCTGGAATCGAGCGGTGTTTCGCCCCTTTCGTTCCTGACGTTCAGCGATGCACCCGTCTCGACCAGCAACTCTGCGATCTCGCTGTAACCCAGGAAGGCGGCTCCGTGCAGCGGGGTGTTTCGGTCGCGGTTGGGCTTGCTGACGTCGGCACCGTGTTGGATCAGGAATCGGACGGTCTTGAGTTGTCCGGACATGACCGCGTGTGACAGCGAGGTGGTCCCTGAGGAGTCGCGATCGTTGACGTCGACTTTCTTGTCGAGGTAGGTCTTGATCGCGTCGACATCGCCGGTCTTGACGGCGAAGAAGATCGTATCGGTGTCCTGTTTGCCTCCGCCGGGAGGCACACCCAACAGCGGCGGGGGTGACGGCTTGGCTGCCCAGAGCGGCATGCCGTTGGCGGTTTCCTTTTCGATGTCACCTCGCCGCTCGCGGATGAATTCGCGGATGTTGCCGAAGCGAATGGTGGCGGCCTGCGAAGGAGGAATCAGCGGTGAGCACAGTGCCTCGATCCGCTGCGTTTCGGCCAGCAGCGCGTCTTCTTTCCAGTGAGTGTCCAGGAGTCCCTGCATCGTCCTGGCAAACCTCTCGCGGGCAGCGGGGATCTGGTAGAGCTTGTGGGCGACGAGTCCCTTGGTCTTGACCGTGAGCGGTGCGGCGGGGTCCACGCGGAGCTTGCTTTTCTTCTCGAACATGCAGTCTCCACCCCAGGGCATGAAGTGAAACTTGCCGGTGGCCGGGTTGTCGTAGACGAAGTAGTTGTTGGTGTTGGCCGTGTAGCCGTCCCAGAATCCCAGCAGGCTCTCGACGGCCCAGTAGGTGTAGAACGAATCGAGGTCGACGAGTTCACCGATGGCCTGCTCGAGTGCCAGGCCCTGCTGAGTTCGGGTCTCGGCGTTCGCTTTTGCGTCGGGGTCGGGACGCTTCAGGACTTCGATCAATCGTGTTATCTTCTTGCGGCTGGCCAGGTCCTGCTCGGGCGTACCGACCTTCAACTCGAAGCTGCCTTCCCAGCCGTCGAAGAAGTCGACCACGGTGCCTTCATAGAGTACGCCGTCGGAATTGCCGAACTCCCGCTTCAGCAGCGATTTGCGAACCGTCTCGACATGGGTGTACAGGCCGATCGGCTTGCCGTTGACGCTGATCCGTGCGTAGCTGCAGCGAGGTGCGGGCGACCCGGCGGCGTTGAAGAGGGCATACCCCATGAACTGGCTCATCAGGGTGATGTCCTGGTTGTTGTTGTTGAAGGTCAGGTTGGTCAGGCCACCGACCCGGGCCGACTTGTTGACGAAGTTGAGCTTGACCTTCAACGAGGGTCGGCTGGCGTTCTGGGAACCGATGAACCCCTTCTTGCGGATCCCCACCTCGGGGTACTCAACCTCGTCGATCGTCACCTTCGCCGGCACGTAGACGTACGGCGAGGGGATCACCTCCTGCTTCCGCTTGGTCTGCAGCGCTTCCAAAAAGTTGCGCGTTTGGAAGCGGATCTTGTTCCAGTCCTTTTCCTCGACGGAGATCTGCACATCCATCACCCGCTCACTCGGAAACAACTCGACCTGGGGCGTCACCGGTTCGACCGGCGCCGGCTCGAGGACGACCACGGGTGGCTGCGGTTCGACCTGGGGCGTTTCGAAGAGCGAGCTGATCGCGATGACGCCGCCGATGCACAGCCCGCTGACGACGGCCAGCGGGAGGAGGTAGTAGAGGAGGTTGGTTGTCAGGTTGCGGGGAGAATTCACCCCAGTTGGCCGTTCATCTGGTGACGCGGCTGGCATGGAGTGGAACCTCCGTGGTTGGATCCGATGGCGCGTCGCCGTCGGAGGGTCATTCGTGGACGAGACCCAAGTGCTGGCAGCCGTGGAAATACTTGGAGCAAGGGCTAATCCGCGGTGCCAGGGGATACAGGAATTCGCGGACGTCCTGTTCGTGCCCCGGAGGGGCTTTTCCCTCGATGACCACCGAACCGGCCATGGACTGGGGGAAGGACGTAGAGATGCGGTCCTTGCCGGTCTGGTCGTAGAAGACCAGGTCGTAGTCGAGTGTCACCCGCAGCGGGGAATTCCGCGCTGCGAAATGTTCTCGCTTGTATTCGACAATCACGATCGGTTCGCAACCGCCCAGCAGGTCAGCGATTCGCTCTTTCGGTGCCACCGCAATCAGCTCTTCGACGATTTCCCGGTAGGTCATTTCGGCCAGGGGCCGTTCGGCGAACAGGGCGTGCCGGTGCTTGCCGGTGATCTCGAAGTTGCGCCACTTGAATTCCAGGAACATGTCCTGTTGAGGTTCGAGCGAGTCGTACCATCTCAGGCGAGTCTTCTGGCGTATACCGTGGCCACCGATGTTGGCGTGGCAGTTTGAGAGTTGAACGTCATCGAAGTAGATGCTGCGGACAGTCGAAACCGGCTGATTGTAGACCAGCTTGCGGCCGTTGCCTTCGAGCAGTTTGCGGAGCGTGGACACGTCGTGGTGCGGGGCGACGAACTTGACTTCCATCCGCGCGGCCAGGTCGGTTCGCGGTCCATCCTGCGGCACCAGACGCAACGCCGGCCCTTGCCTGGCAGCTACCTCGACCCGAGGGCCATGATTGACAACAGTCTGGGTACTCATGGCTACAGCGTCGATTCGAGGTTGACGTAGGAGAACTCGCACTCGGGCAGCCGTTCGCGGAGGCTGGCGACCAGATCCGATGTCTCGGTGTCACCGTTTCTGCCGATGGCGATTCGCATCTGGCCGCGGTCTTGTTCGAGGTCGAGTCGTTGCAGCGTGTAGCGGTCGATCAGTTCGTTGACAACCGCCAGCACGCCAGTCTCACCGTCGTTGAAGTCAGCCTTCGAGTCACCGGTGATGGTCAGCAACAGGCTCTGCCGATGCCTGGTGCGAGTCGTGAAGTGGATTCCCAGCACGAAGACGGTGACCACGACCACCGTGGCCACCGCGAGCAACGGTTGTTCGGCCCCCATTGCCAGGCCGATTCCGATACACAGGAACAAGTAGACCAATTCTTCGGGCTCCTTGATAGCCACTCGAAATCGAATGATCGATAGCGTACCAATCAGTCCCAACGCCAGCGACGGCGAGGTCTTGGCGACCGAGATCACTCCGATCGTCACCACGGTCAGCAGCGGGAAGACCCGAGCGACCGAGTCGGACCCGGAGAACGACGAATTGCAGCGGCGATAAAGGAATCGGATGTAGAGCGTCAACAGGCCGCCGATCACCATGTAGAACGCCATGGTTGGGACCGGGGGGATGCTGTCGTGAGACGTCGAGGTTTGCAGGGAATCCCAGATTTCGTTCCAGGGCGAGGACGCTTCAGCCTTCCGGTCCATCTTCAGTTCCTTTTGCAACCCGCCGGTGATCGTTTCACCGACTTCAACACTCACAGACAAGACTGGTGGCAAACCGCTTAGGCCGGCCGTGCTGCATGCGGACAATTCGGATCATTTTCGCTGACAGAAAAGTCAGTGTCCAAGGTAACTACCGAAGGTTTGCCTTGAAACTGAGAATGAGCGGCTTGTTGCATGAGCAATCGCAACGATGGCCGTTTTTTTCCCCTAACAACCTTTAAAACCGTTACATTCGGACCACAGGAACGGCGGAGCGATCGCTGGTCGCCGTTTGGACTTGGTGTGGACCTGAGCGAAAGAAGATCTGATGAAGGACGTACAGGGGCCGTTAGTTGTTGCCCTCGCGATGCTGTTGATTACCGGTTGCGCAGAGCCGCTGGTTGAGGAGGGTCCCGGTACGGGCCCGCCGGGGGCTGTTGCAGCGCCGGTCGACGGAACTCAGGGGTCGAGCAAGCCAAAAGCGGCTGCTGCAAATCCGTCTTCCTCGCCGGATCTCGATGTCTGGACTTCCGTGGTCACGGGCAATGTGGAGTTCGTTAAGCAGCACCTGGCTGCTGGCACGGACGCCAACATCAAGGACCCCAATGGGGCACCCATCCTGAATGCGGCGGCTGTCTACGGCCATCGGGATATTGTCGACGCACTGATCCAGAAGAGAGCCAACATCAACGGAAAGGACAAGGACGGGAACAGTGCGTTGCACGCTGCCGCCTTCCTGGGCCGTACCGAGGTTGTTGAGTTGCTTCTGGAAAAGGGTGTCGACGCCAACATCAAGAACAACAAGGGTGAGACGCCGACCGATGCCTTGAAGGTCGACTGGGGAACGACCCAGTTTATTGCCGGGCTGTTGCAGATCCAGGTTGACCAGCAGTCCGTACAGGCCGGCCGTAACAAGTCTGCCGCATTGCTTGCGAAACGTGGTGGCAAGGTCGGTGCCGTCGGGAGTGCCGGTGGGGGGCTCATCGGGGCAATCCGCAAGCAGGATGTCGCTGCGGTCAAGCAGGCCCTGGCCGAAAAGGCCGATCCCAACGGGCAGGATTCCGAGTTTGGTGTGATCGCGCTGAACTGGGCGGCGTTGATCGGGAATGTCGAGATCGCCGAGATCCTGCTGGCGGCGGGTGCCGACGTCAACGGCAAGAGCCGGGACGGTGGAGCACCGCTCTCGGGCGCGGCATTCATGGGCCGGGCTGATGTCTGCGAGTTACTGCTCAGCAAGGGGGGCGATCCCAAGCAGAAGAACGCCAAGGGCGAAGACCCCTTGGTTCCGACGATGGCCGATGCCGGGACCACCCAGTTCATTGCCGGGTTGCTG
>CAUZJR010000283.1:0-7136 GCA_963580005.1 Planctomycetota bacterium | reverse complement strand
AAGACGAAGAGCTTCGACGAGTACGCCAGCCAGATCCGGCTCAGGGGACGGCAGGTGATGGAGGCGATCCAGTCGCGATTCCCCGACATCGTCATGCTGCTGTCCCTGGCCCACAGTTATGTCAACCGGACACCCATGGCCCGCAACAAGCTCGCCGAACTGGGCAGTTACGGCCTGCTGCCGGCGTTCATCGACGGCCTCGTGGAAGCGGCCGGACCCAAAGTGCGGCTCATCGACGGACAGGAGCAGGCCTATGGCTACCTGGAACCAGGCGACTACTACCGTGGCTATCACGACATCAAGCAGCGAGCGCTCGAACTGGTGCCCAGGGACCTGTGGGCTCGCTATCGCAGCAAGATGGAAGCCGGTGTGGCCATATTTGCCAACTATCAACTGGGCGTCTATCGATCCAAGCCCACCTCTTGGCCCGCCTACTACATGACCCCCGAGGACCGGTTGAAGTTGTTCGAGCAGAACATCTACCACGCGCTGAAGTCGTCCGAGGAATACACCTGGCTGTACAGCGAGCACATGGGCTGGTGGGAATCCGGCCACCAGGTCCCGACCCCCAGGGGTGCCCTGCAGGCCATCCACCGTGCCCGCGAGAAACACAACGCCGACCAGCCGCTGGGCTTCGATCTCACAAAGTCGATCGCCAACGCCCGGGCCACGATGGATGCCGCCAATCGCAAGAAGAAGTGACCGTCGCTGGGGAGATCCAGACAGTCTCTGGGGCCATTGAAGGACAAAGACATGCGAATCATCATGCTCGGCCTGTGGATCGTGATGGGAGGGATCCCGGATGCCCAGGCCCAGGACTCAAAGCCACAGGCCTCTCAGAGAGGCTTCTTTTATCCGGGCTACCGACAGGGCGAGCACCCCTTCCAAAAGGCGGGCAACCAGTTCTGGGTGGCCACCAGCGGTGATGATGCCGCCCAGGGGACCCGAGAAACTCCCTGGAAAACTCTCGCCCACGCCGCCAAGACGATCAGCGGCGGCGACGTGGTCAATATCATGCCCGGGTTCTACCTGTTTCATTGCGGGTTCGGACCGGCCGGTCCCAATGAAGACAAGAAGACCCTCTACCGTGCAGCCGACCCGTCGTTTCGCAGTGGGCGGGTCGTGATCTCCGCCGACAAGGCGTTCAAGAGCCCCAGCTGGTCGCTCTCCGACAACCTCAGCATCCAGGGCCTGTGGATCGGAGGCAGCTACGCCAATGCTCACACGGCCGGAGGTGGCAGTTACAGTTCGCGGAACAGCGAAATCGTGGGCTGCACGTTTTTCAATGCACAGGGGTTTGCCGGTGGCCCGGCCTACAACTGGTTGTTCCAGGACAACCGCATGGTCCACCAGGGCAAGGGGACTCACGGGCACAGCATGTACATGGCCGGCGGAGTGCGTCACGACCTGCCGTGGAACAGCCGCAATCTGAGAGTGCTGGGCAACACGGTGGTGGCCGGGGAAGGCTACGCGTTTCACTGCTGGCACTCGCCGGTCAGCGCGACGATCGCGGGCAACTTCAGCACGGGGAGCTACTGGAGCATCGTACTGCAGGGCCCCAATCACTCGTGCCATCACAACGTCTTCTGGCGACCTCGCGGAAACGTCGGCGGCGGTGACACCGGCATCGTGGGGTTCAACGGCTGGTTGCCCGCCAGGCTGAGACGATTTGATCACCTGGTCTTCGGCTCACCGCACCCGGTCTGGCAAAACAACATGCCCCCGATTCGATCGAAGCGAAAAGTCGAACAGATCTACCTGCTGTACGACGCCAGGATTCGAGGAGTCCCCGACGACCAGCACTTCCTGCTCAGCGGGAAACCCTGGACCGGAAAACTGGACCTTCCCAAGACGCGCGCCGCAGCCGCCAGGATCCCCAGCCCCGCGGGCCAGGCCCTCAGGCCCGACTTCTTCCCTCACACCGCCAAGGAAATCGACACGGCGGTCGCCGACATCAGCAAGTACTTCCGCGAACACGATCCGCTGCAACTCAGCCGCGACAAGTCCGATCGACTCGAACGGCTCTTCGATGTGCTCAAGATCCGCTACCGTACGACTCTGGCCGACTACGCACTCTTTCCACCCATGTCCCAGGACAAGGATGACGCGACCTACGGGAAGCACTGATCCCGGCCCGCATACGAGACACCACACGAAGACCGCTCGTGATGGTTCAAATGGCCCCCGCGTACTGGGACACCTCTCTCACAGGAGACGCTCGATACACTCCCCGCCGCCAACTCGATCAGTGCTGCCCGTCGCCGTCGTCGCCTTGTCGCTGCTGGGCTCGGCCTCCTGCTTCGCTCAGAAGCCGGTCCGGGTCTACATCCTGTCCGGCCAGTCCAACATGGTCGGGATGGGTGATGTCACCGGCAGATCCTCCCGCTGGGGAAAACAGTTCCGTGACCCGGTGGTCTCCATCTACTCCGGAAAATATTCGCCGAAGGCCGACTACGACAAGCTGACCCCGGTCGAGTCGAAGAAGCTGGCCTCGATCGGCGGAACCCGGCCGACCCCGTTTCCCCAGGGAGGTACGGCTGTCTTGCGGGGGTTCGTCAAGATGGAGACCGATGGGACCTACGGATTCAATCCGGGATACCAGGCGTCGTCCTACAACATCATGGAAGTCGCCGGCCAGGAGGTCTATCGACGCGAGCCCGGCAAGCAGGCGGTGCGGACCGGGTTCCCATTCACCGGCGGAAAGACCTACCCCTTCAAGGTCACGTTCCTCACCAGCCAGGCCAATGGGCTGGGCTGGGTCGGGCGGACCGATATCCCCGGCACCCTGGCCACCCTGGTGAAACAGGACAGCAAGTTCCCTCACCTCGTCGACAAGCAGGGCCAGTGGACGGTCCGCAACGACGTGACCTACAAGGGTGTCATCTCCGCGGTGGGGCAGGGGCCACTGACGGTCGGACTGCAAGGCAACACCATCGGGCCGGAACTGCAATTCGGGCACGTGCTGGGCGATTACCACGACGAGCCGGTCCTGCTGATCAAGGCCTCGATCGGCAACCGCAGCCTCGGCTGGGACATCCTGCCGCCGGGCAGCAAACGCTTCACCTTCAAGGACCGGACCTATGCCGGATACAAGGACACTCCCTCCTCGTGGATCGAAGGTCAGCCCAAAAAGAAGGTAAACTGGTACGCGGGCAAGCAATACGACGACTACGTCCGAGCCGTTCACGGCGTGCTCGACAAGTTCGGCAGCCTCTTTCCGCAGTACAAGCAGCAAGGCTACCAGGTCGCCGGCTTCGTCTGGTGGCAGGGGCACAAGGACGGCAATCCGGCTCATGCCGGCCGCTACGAGCAGAACCTGGTGCGGCTGATCAAGGCCTGGCGTACCGAATTCAAGGCACCCGGGGCACCCTTCGTGCTGGCCACCATCGGCTTCGGTGGCTGGAAAATGGACGGGCCGCACCTGACCGTCGCCAAGGCTCAACTGGCCGTCAGTGGCGAGACAGGCAAGTACCCGGAGTTCAAGCACAACGTGAAGACGGTGGAGATCCGAGGCTTCTGGAGAGGAGTCGAGGTGTCGCCCAGGAACCAGGGCTACCACTACAACCGCAACGCGGAAACCTACATGCTGGTCGGCAACGCACTGGGACAGGGCATGGTCCAACTGCTGAAGAACAGGAAGTGACAGTCGGCGGCGCGAAGACGAACTGGTGAAACCGGAGAGAGTGCAAATGAAAATCGGCATCCTGGGTGGTACCGGACGCATGGGACGCGGACTGGCACGCGGTTATGCGGCCGTGGGACACGAGGTCTTCCTGGGAAGTCGCTCGGCCGAGCGAGCCGCTGAGGCGGCAGCAGAGCAGGGGGGGGCGGTGAGTGGCGGCTCGTTGGCCCAGGCGGCCGAGTTGGGCGAGATGGTCGTTCTGGCAGTTCCGTTTTCCGATGCCGTGGCCACGCTCGAACCACTCGAGGACTCACTGGCCGGCAAGATCATCATCGACATCACCAACCCCTTCGGGGCCGTCCCGCCGGGCCAGGTGGCCGGGATCGAGCACAACAGCAGGGCGGCCACCCGGGCGCGATGGGTCGCCGCCTACAAGACGACGTTCTGGAAGACGCTCGATGAACCGGGGGGCCCCGGAGGTCAGCCGCTGGACGTGTTCGTCTGCAGCCAGGATGAGGAGGCCAAGAGAAGCGTGATGGACTTGATCACGCAGACGGGGTTTCGAGCGATCGACTGCGGCGGAAACGAAAATGCCCGCACTCTGGACCTGATGGTCCCGCTGATGATCGAGCTGGATGGCCGCCACCAGGGCGAAGCCAAGACCTCGTGGAAATTCCTGGATTGATCCGCCGAGATCTCGGGGCTTCGAGTCAGCACGAGACTACTTCTGGGTGATGTCGCCCTTCAGTGACTCGCCGCCATACCTGCCGTATGTCCCGTTACCCCACCTGACGTCCTTCAACGTCTTCAGCCGGCCGACCTGGTCGGGCAGGTCACCCGAGAGGTTGGTGGTCGCCAGAGGCGTGCCGTCCTGGATGATCGAGACCACTCGCCCGCGAATTACGAATTCGATCTTCGAGGGTCCGTCGGTCCACTTGGCCGACGCGGACAGATGTCCCGGCATCGTGAGCCGGTAGATCTTGCCGTATGACTTCCACTTCTCCGGCAGCAGGAACGGGAACTTCTTGGGCAACCACGTGTCGACACCCTTGGATGAGGTGGACAGGAAGAGATCCGGGCCGTTGGGAATCAGGCTGGTGACCCGCTGGCCCCACAGGTTGGCCACCGGATGGTCACGGTTCTCGACCTCGTAGGGATGCGTCAGCTTGTCGGTCAATTTCGGATGGTCAAACATCCGACGCATGAATATCCAGCGTTTGCTGTCGAGGTTGTATCGCCAGACCTCGGCCCATGGCCAGACGCCAACAAAGAGGTCGCCGCCGTAGATCACGGTCGTCTGCGCCTCGCGTGAACTTCTCGATACGCCGGGCATCACCGGAGGCCAACCGGCCTGGTCCTTGATCTCCTTGCCATCGAACTCGAACACGCGACCGGTGGGGTACTGGCCCATCAGCAACCGGTCTCCCAACCCGAGACTCGAATACAGCTGGTAGCTCTTGTTGAGCACCGGGGCGAGCAACATCCGCCAGCGGCCCTTCTCAAAGACGTAAAACCCCCCGATATTGGAACCGGTCACGATCTGGGACCCGAGTTGGCCCCAGGCAAATGTCGTCTCGCCGACAACCGGTAGCCTCAGTGTTACCGCCTTCGACAGGTCCACCCGGTCCTCTTCGGAAGTCCAGGGACAGGCATAAAGGCGACAGTAGCCGTCCTCGTCACTGATGTACTCGTGGTAAGGCTTGCCGCGACGCGTGACGTGATAAAAGCAGAGGTGGCCCTGGGCGTAGAAGAACTTTCGGTAGTCGCCCTCCGACGGTGGCCCGAGAACCGTCTTGCCCTGGTACTTGACCATATTGGTACCAAAGGCCAGCGTGCCGTGGCCCAGTCGCATCTGTTCATACGAACTGCTCGCCCCCTTCCAGCCACGTGTCGAGGGGTCCCACAACTTGACACCGCCGTAGGCCGAAAACACCTGGCCGTTTCGACCAAAGAGATACGAGCCGGTAAGCTTGAGATTCGGTCGAGGCAATTCCTCGGTCTTGAACGACCGTTGCCCACTGGTAGGCCGAATGAAGAACTGCAGAGCGTGTCGGTCGGCCTGGTAGTGAGTGTTGTAGGCGTTTTGGAAGCCGGCCCCCACGACCAGAGACCCGTCCGAACTGGTCGCCTCGAACAACGACCCAAAACTCTGCCCCACATCACGGCCCCGGTCGATGGTGACCGTGATGGTCGTGGTCTCGGCCCCCGATGCGATCCCTGGAGGCAAGGGAACCAGCAGGGAAGCCAGCAGGGAAGCCAGCAGGCTCGGTGTCCTGACATTCATGATGCAAATTCCAGGTCGGGGTCCATCTCGCCAATCAACCAGGCCGCCCATCACTTCGACTCTTGCACGAGTGCCATCAAGGCGATGGCCAGGGCGCCCGGTCCGTCATGATATCCTTGGCGACTGGCGGGTGAAACGGACTCGTGCCACCGAAGAGGACTCGTGTCAGACCCGTTCCACGGCCGATGCCCTCAGCGACCGGCCTTTCGTACGTCGTTGATTTCACCGCGAGAAAGAGCTCGCCGGTAGATCCGTACGTCCTTCATCTTGCCGTTGAAGAAGTCGTGCTGTCCCAGTCCGATCTTCAGCGGCCCCTTCGTCGTCAGGTTGAAGGCGGCCGGAAGAAACCGGCTGCTCTGGGCAACCCGCTTGCCATCGATGTAAAGCCGCAGCCGGTTGTCCTTCTTGATCGCCGCCAGGTGGTGCCAACCGGCCGAGAGTGCCCGGTCGTAGGTGGCACTCTTGCCGGCCTCAAGCGACAACACGTGGCCCGAGGGAAGCACGCCGCAAAAGAGCTTGCCATCGAAGACGGCCATCGACCAGGCCCGGCGGTAGGTCACATCGGGGGTGTTGTCCAGGCGTCCGGTTGAGGTCCAGGTGCTGCCGCCGTCGTAGCGATAGACATCGGCAAATGGCAGCGTGCCGGCGTAGAGCTTGCCGTTGTAGACAGCCATCCCCATCACTTCCTTTTCCCGTCCCAGCCGCCCGGCATGGACCCATTTTTGAGGACCCTCGAATCGGAAGACCGAGCCGGTGGGCCAGGTCCCGGCATACAGGCCACCCTCGTAGATCGCCGTGCCGTAGACCTGGGTCGTGTCGGTCACCGGGCCCTGACGCGACCACTTCGTGCCCCCCTCGTAACGGAAAAACCCGCCGCCGTCGTAGCTCAGCCCATAGAGACTTCCGTTGTAGACGCTGAGGTGCACGACCCGCAGGCCCGGACACCCACAGGATGTCCAGCGGCCATCCCCGTCGTAACGGTACATGCCACGCGTACGAGGCTTCTCTTCATAGCCGCCGCCGTTGGCGTCGTTTCGCCAGGCACTCGACGTTCCGGTGCCCGCGTACAGTTTTCCCTTGTAGACAGCCAGGCCGCTGACGCTGCGCACATCAGCGATCTTGCCGCAGTCACGCCAGCGGGTGCCCCCCTCGTAGCAGAACACGCTGCCACCATGCGATTGATTCGGAGAGAGCGGGAGCGAGGATCCGCCGCCGCTGTAGGTCTCGGAT
>CAUZJR010000282.1:0-7217 GCA_963580005.1 Planctomycetota bacterium | reverse complement strand
CGCCCGCTCGCCCAGCGAAACCGCCGACCCGTCGATCTCAAGCATCACCGTCCCCGACTCGCGGTTGTTCGACACCACCTGGCCCTCAACCCCCAGGGCGACTCCGTTGTGAGTCAGGAACTTCAGGAACTCGGCACCCTGGTCGGTCACCCGCACGACCCTCACCCGCGAGCCCGACGGACAACTGGCCAGCATCGTGCCATCGGCCATCGACTCGGGCCACTTCCCGTCCGCGGTGGGGATCGGATCACCGTGAGGGTCGAAGCCGGGCCGGCCGAGGAACTCATCGATCCGCTCAACCAGGTCGTCGCTGACAGCGTGCTCCATGTGCTCGGCCTCCTCGTGGACCTGGTCCCACGACAGGCCCAGCGTCTGGACCAGGAACTGCTCGATCAACCGATGACGACGCAACATCCTCATGCCCAGCATCCGACCCGCTTCGGTCAAGCACACGCCCTCGTACGGCCGGTACTCAACCAGGTCCGCCTCGCCCAGGGTCTGGTGCATGCTGGTCACCGTGCCCGGCGACACGCCCAGGGCCGAAGACACCTGCCCGGCCGATACCCAATCGATTCCCTCGCGAACACAAATCTGCAGGATCGCCTTGAGATAGTTCTCGACGGTCAGACTCGGCATCCGCGGGGCTCCTTCGGATTCGATTACAGCCCCGGACCCCTCTCGCGTCAATCGACCTGCCGCGACACCTCGTGCAACCCACCTTCGCCTCACGTACACTGAATACGACCTCACCTCGGCCCCCCCCTCGCCCCCCCCTTCCTTCCTTCTCAATTACGCCTCGCCCCCGACACGGCCTTCGTTCCAGTCATCCCGGACCCACCCCCCATGCGAGAGCGTTTCTGCCGATCTCTGCTCCTGGTCGTGCTACCGGTCGCGGTCCTGGTCCCGCTCAGCCAACAGGCCTCCTCGGCTGATCCCCCGGCCCGCACACCGGGCAAGCTGGCCGACACCGTCGCTCAGCTAATCACCGACCTCGGCAGCAACCAGAGAGCCCGGCGCGAGAGTGCCCGACGTCGGCTGCTGTCACTGGGACCACGCATCCTCGAACACCTCCCCGCACCCACAACGATCAAGAACGCCGCCGCCCGGACCGCGGTCCGCCGCGTGAGACGGACACTCGAGCGCACCGCCGCGAACCGATCCGCACAGGCCTCACGGATCACAATCCGAAACCGGCCACGACTCGAAGAACTCGTCGCCGCGATCTCCAAGCAAACCGGCAACCGCCTGGAACTCGGGCCGCTCTCGCCCGGGCAACGAAGACAGCGGATCGACATCGAGCTCGACCGGGCCACCTACTGGCAGGCGATCGACAGCATGCTGTCGCTGACTCGACTCAAGCTCGTCCACCAGGACGGCATCGGGACCCTGGTCCCCGGCTCGAACCGGCCCCCCCGGGGATCAGTCGCCCTCTCGGGACCGTTTCGGGTCATCGCCACCTCGAACCCACCCCGGGCGATCCCCGGCAGCCAGCGGCAGCTGGTTCCATTGAGACTCGAGTGGATGGCCGAACCGCGGCTCAGGCCACTGTATCTCGTCTGCCGACCCGCCAACTTCCGCGCCCTGGGCCGATTCAGGAACAACCGCACCAAACCACTCAAGCCCCGCAGCCCCGCCGCAACGCTCGAACTCCCGCTCGCCGGCGACGACCCGCAGTTGAAACTGCGACTCGACTTCGAAACACTGTCGAAGGAACTGCCCCGCCAGATCAGTCTCACCGGTACCGTCGACGTCTGGCTGGCGGCCGACACCCAGGCCTTCGCCTTCCCCGCCCGCCCCGCCTCACGGCCGAGTGTCCTCAGACGAGCCGGCGTCGCCGTCGTGATGACCTCCACAGAAATCACCTCAGCCGCAAACCTCCGACACGATGCCAGGGTGACGATCACCGTGCAGTACGAATCGGGAGGCCCATCCTTCGAGTCGCATCGGCTCTGGATGCTCTACAACCGGGCCCACCTGCTGGTTCCCACCAGCTCCAAGACGCCTCGACGAATTGCCTACGACCGCTTCGAGACTCCAAGGCTGGGCGACGGCACCGCAGAACTGGTCTACCTCTTCAAGAACATCTCGGGACCAAAAACCGGCTGGAAGTTCGTCTACGAAGCCCCCACACAGATCCTCAAGGTGACCGTCCCCCTGGACTTCAAACGCTGGCCCCTGGCCGCGGCCGCTTCCGACGACTGACACCAGGGACCAAACCCAAACCCCAAACAGGCTCGGCCCAGCTCGGCCCACAATCGCTTCAGGTACCCTCGGTACCGGCGGCCACCCGGTTCTGGACGGCGAAGACGATCAGGCCGGCCACGAACAGCAGGAATCCCAACGCGACCCAGCCGCCGGGCAGCAGAAGGTAGCTGATCAGCCCCACGCCGATCAGCCCCTTGGCCAGGTGCCGTTTCAGCAGGTCCATCGTTCCCCGCCGCCGCAGTGCGACGATCACTCCGCTGCCGACAGCCAGCCAGGCAATCGTCCACAGGAAGTTCAGTCCCTGCTGGATCGACTCACGCGGCCTCATCGACAATTCGAGCTTCGGGTTGTCGCCTGTGGTGGCGAACTGCAGAGTCTGGCCACCGGTGGGAATTTCGAAGTCGACCGAGAGACCTCCGGCGACAACCGCGACGAACTCGCCCCCGGCATCCGTAACGAGGTTGAGCGACACCAGGCTGTCCATGTCCGCCTGCTGACCGCCTCGACCTCCGGCCGCCGCAGTATTGGGCTGGCGGGGCATCGCGTTGGCAACTCCCGAGAACCGCTGCTGGCCCTGCTGCGCCAGGCCCGGCCTACTGGCACCGGTTTCCAGCGTGACCTGCTTCTGCTCCTCCTTCACGGCCGCGGCGTTCAGGCCGGCGATCTGGCTGAGACTCTGCTGCTGACGTCGCTTCCTCAGCTCCCGCGTGGCCAACTTGCCGCTCACGAGGCCGCTGGACGATTTCCCCTTACCACCCTTCTTGCCGCCGCCCTTTTGCAGGGGACTGTCGTTCTTGGCAGTCGGCTTCGAGGCGGGCATCTTCAGCTTGAAGTTGAAGTCCTGGCCATCACGGCCAGACTCCCGCTGGTTCTGCTGAGGAGTACTGATCGTGTTGCCCCGCTGCAACTCGTAGTTGTTGCGGAAGATCTGAGCCTTCTGAGCCTGCTCGTCCTGGCCCTCCATGCTCCCCGACTCGTCCTGGATCGTCACCCGTTGCTTCGAGTCATCGACCAGGAGCTTGTCGAGCGTCTTGCGATATCGGGCCTGGAAATCCTCGTTCTGCCTCTCGAACTCAAACCCGCCGTCGCGTTGTTCGGGCTGCTGGCCGGAACGGCGGCTGCCGCCCAGACGCTGGTAGCTGCGGAGGTCGACTCCGAGACCCTTGAGATTATTGACCGCGTTGTACTTGGCCTTCTCACTCGACTTGCTCTCGAGGACGCCCAGCAGGTAATTGGCATCATCGAGTGCCGCCCGCCTCTGGTTCAACTCGATCCGTTCACTCCCCACCAGGGCCAGGTTGGTCCCGTCGCCCTCGACCGGCACCACGTCCAGCTCGCTGGGCAGGTGCACCGTCCACGAGGTCTCCTCGACCTTCATCCCGTGCTCGGCAAATGGACTCGGTTCCGAGTCGTCATCCTGCTCGGTGCCCGGTGCCACCACGCTGGGGACCGGGATCGCTCGCGCGTCGGCAAACAGGTGGAACCCCGAGGGCAATTTCCCCGCCTGGCCGAATTGGCCTGCCACGATCATCCGGACCGGGAACGAGAGATCTCCTTCGCTGGTGTTGGGCAAGGCGACCAGCACCACGTGCTCGGCCCGGGCTGCGTCCGAGTCAACCGGCCGCGACGCCACTCCGTTGACGCTGACCGACAGCACGCGGGATCCCTCGGGAATCCGAACCGCCAGGAACTGCTGGGCGCGGTTGCGGATCGTGTAGATCGCCTGGGTCCGCCAGCTGCCGTCGGCAGACAGCACACTCACCAGCTCGGCCAACTGCACCTTGGCGGTGGTCTGTTTCAGCGCCGACGAGCGGACGTAGTTCCAGACCGGCATCGCCTGGGCCCTGGGCAGGACCCGCCACATCTCCGTCGCCTGGTCGTACAACGACGTCTCGATCCGCACCGTCAGTCGACCCAGGTCCTCCTTCTCAACACGCTCGACTCCCGAGGCGTCCGTCAACGACAGCGTCCCGGTCGACTGGTTGATCAGCATCGAGTACCGCTCCTGGGTCTCGACCAACTTGTACGACACACTCTCGTCTCCGTCCGCATCACGACTCACCACCGACTGCTCGAAAACAACCCGCGGCGATTCGACCACCACCGACTCGGCCGACGGCGGCGGCAGGATGGCCTGGGCGATCAGGAACAGCTTCTCGCGGGCCGGTTCATTGAGCGTCACGATCCAGCGAACCGGGCCGTCGGGGTCGTTGCCGACCCTCTGGCTGCGGACCTCGCGAATCCGCGGGTCGTTCAGCTGCAGACTCTTTCTGAGCCATCCGGGAGTGGTGAACACGAACTCGTCGGCGGCCGCCTGGGTGATCTGCCACGACAGCGCCAGGGAATGATCGACCAGCGTGTCGGTGACCGTGACCAGTGAGACCGCCGTGGCCTTTAAGCCCGGTACCGCACGCTTGACCTTCAACACCACCAGTTCGGTATTGGTCCCACCCTGCACGAAGGCAAACCGCGCCTTGCGTGGATCGAGTTGCCTGAGATCTCGATCGGCACTCAAGGGGTCGATCGAACGCCAGCCGCCCCCTTCGGCGATCGACGCCGAAAAGGCCTCGTCGAGCCAGACCATGATCTGGCTCGTCAGACGGCCCAGGCCCAGAGGAACCGGCAAGGCCAGCTCGAGCTCCTCGATGTCGGTCGCGCGAGGCAGGACGCCCTCCAGCGCGACCTCGATCGCGCCGGTACGTGGCCCGTCGAACTCGACCGTCAATCGCCGGTTCCCGTCCTCGTCGACATGCACAAACCAGTCGGCCAACGCCGTCGCCTCGACACTCACAGGCAGGTAGTCCACCGGCAGGGAAAATGTGACGCTGGCCCGAGCCGCCTGGCTCAGCTGCCAGGCGATCCGCGAGGCCATCCGTACCTTGCGGTGCTCGATCCGAACCGCATGACGTGCCACCGCGTTGGCCTCGGGTGTCCGCCGAGTCAGCCGCAGCGTCAGGGCAAAGGGCCTTGTGATGTAGCTGTACACCAGTCGAGGCGGCACCACGACCTTGGCATTGGCCAGCGGCGTCGCCTTGCCACACCACGCCGGACGAATCGACTTGGCCACGTCGACCTGACGCAGGTTCGAATTCGAAACGGTTCGCGACAGGAACTGCTCGTCAACAAAGATCGCCAGTTGCCCCTTGTCTCGACCAAAACCCACCACGCCCATCGAATCGACAACCAGCTCACTGGGCCGCTCGCCCACGCGACGGTCCTGGAACAGCTCGACTTCGACCACCGTCTCGTCATCGACCCGGCGGCGGAAGAACACCTTCAGACGTCGCTCGTCGTCCTGGGTCTCCACGTCCCAGCCCCCCACGTCCGCACCGCTCACCCGCTGCACCCTGACGCTGGCAGGCAACTCGAACGACACCTCGGGCAGGCTGCCCTGGCGAACTCGGAACCGGTAGTGACCCCGGTGCTGCACACCGGGATCGGAAACGTGGATCGATGTGTAGGACTCAAGCTGCACCACCCCCTCGGCCGCCTCGGCCGCCTCGGCCGCCTGCTTCGGCTGCCAGGCCACACGCAAGACGCCTCCGGTGTCCACGCCCAACTCGATCGACTCGGTGTCATCGACCACCTTGCGACGGTGACGCGTGGTCGAGCCATTGACTCGAACCAGCAGATCACTGTCGGGCAACTCGAAACTGAAGCGACCCACCGGTGCTGGTCCCAGGGTCAGCGTGAACTGGCCGGCCGGGCCGGTCTGAGACAGCGGGACCTCGCAGTCGATTTCGAACCTGTGAGATCCCTGCCCGTTGAGCACCACCGCCAGTGGGTAGGGACCGGGCTTGGTACGGGTCACCAGCGGAGCGGGCTTGCCGTCCAGGCGAGCACCGCCGATGGCCACCTTGCCGATCGGAATCGACAACACGACCTGCCCGTCGCGGAAACTGTACAACTGCAGATCGCCCCGGATCGCCACCCGTGCCGGGGCCCCCTTGCCCGCGGGCAGCACGCGAGCCGTCCACGAAGCATGCGAGACGACTCCCGGACGAGGTGCCGCCGGCAACACCCGACGCTCGGGATAGGCCAGGTTCCACAGCCGCTGGAACTCGCCTCGAGGCACCAGCACGCGGTTGGCATTGCGAGGATCCTGGCCGGGTGCCAGGGGCACCACCTCCAGCGGTGCCGCCAGGGGTGGCAACTCAAACGACGACGACTTCGGCTTGGCCTTCGCCTGGGCCCACAGGGGCCCGGGCATCAACGAAACGGCCAGCAGCAGGCTGCCGGTTCGGATCACGTCGCGTGTCAGGTTGGACATCACCCAGTTCATGCTCGAGCGGATCCAGCCCATCGAAGCAATCGACAGCCACAGACCGGTGCCGGCCGCGGCGCCCAGGAAGAGTCCGTCGAGGTACATGTGGGTCCAGGGAGGCAGGATCGTGACCAGGGCCAGCGGAGCCACCAGCCCGCCGATCACGCCCATCATCCTCTCAACCACCCGACGATGCCTGCAGAACCAGCAGGCGATCACGACCAGCATGATGAAGAAACTGCGACCGGTCGATTGAGACTCGTAGTCCTGGTAGGCGATGTCGAGATCCGAGCCGGTCGAGGCTTCGCGGCTGCCCAGGAAATAGAACTCACGCTTCACGGTGCCCGCCGGTGGCCTGAGATCCAGAGCCAGCGACATCACCGCACCCCGGCTGTCACGACCCTCGCCACTCTTCGTGGTGCCGTCGCTCACAACCAGTACGCCAGCACTCTGGGCCCCCTGGCCGGCTTGGAATCCCGACGAGGGCTCAAACATCTTCGGCAATGTCGATGCGTTACGACTCGAGGTCGGATCGGCAACGGCGTTTTGTTTGGGTTCACCCCGCGGACCGGGACGAGCTGCCTGGGGGGGAGACTGGAGATTCGCGGTCACTGTATCGCCGGGCCGTGCACCCTGCGGCGGCGGCCGTGGAGTTGACGGACCCCGCCTGCGGTTGTTGGCCACAGACTTGGCCGGAGCACGCCGGGGGACCTGTGACTGAGGAGCGGCCTTCTTGGTGGCCGCCTTC
>CAUZJR010000281.1:0-7223 GCA_963580005.1 Planctomycetota bacterium | reverse complement strand
GACGATGCAGACTCCCTGCAGCGCCTTGGCCTCCTGGTGCTCGATCCCGGAACTCTGACCCGTCCACCTCTGCAGCCGACTCATGATGTCCTGCTCCATCACCTCCGGAGGCATTCCGGGGTAGAAGCAGACGATCTGGGCCGCCGAGGTGGTGAACGTCGGCAGGAGGTCCGCCGGGATCCTCGCCAGGCTGACCATGCCGATGATCGTGACGATCAACACGTGCACGATCACCAGGTAGGGGTTTTTCAGAGCAGCTCGGATCATCCGGTGGCTTCCGCAAGTGGATGGCGACGCGCGCTCATGACCAATCCGGGTCGCACAGGCGACCCGCACCGGGCACGGCTCGGGGATTGTTATTGAGTTGTTCGAATCGTGCAATCCGCATTTTCGTCACAACCGGATCCGCCTCGGCCAAGTCACTCACACCAACCTCCTGCCCATGCAGTCAGCGGGGCTCGCAATCCGACTGATCCCCAAAGACACCGCGATCCTCCGGGTCATCGCGCGCTCTCTGCCGCTGCGCCGCCACCACTCCGACAGGCCGTCCCAGGTCCCACCCCCATGAGTTGCTCTGCCCGCCGCACGGCGTTTTCCGCCGTCCTGATGAGCCTGACGTGTGTGGTCTCCACGCTGCCGCTGGCCGCACAGGACTCGGCCAGCCCGAAAGCCGGTCCGACTGCCCGGACCGTCGACCCGTTGGCCGTACAGGTGGATCGTGCGATCGACGTGTCGAGCCGCCGGTTCCTGACCATCGAGCACCACTCGCCCTGGCAGATCCTGCACGGAGTGCTCGCGCTGCGACAGGATTTCGTGATCAACCAGCCGGGAGGCCAACCGGGCGAGCGGGTTCGCGCCTTGGACTGGATCACCCGGGGGGCCAGTTACCGCGGCACCCCGCTGTTTCGACGCACCCCGTACGGTGCCGAGGCTCAGCCGTTCACACAACCCTACGAATTCGAAGGGCACCCCAACCAGTTCCTCGCCATCCTGACCATGTCGCGGTTGCCCGTGGCCCATCAATTCGCCGTCGCCGGAAGCCCCGACCAGCACAAAGTCTCGATCGCAGAACTCCTCAAACACGCCCAGGCTAAGGTCAACGACCTCGAGGAGATCACCTGGACTCTCTGGGCACTCTCGCACTACCTGCCTCCCGAGGCCAGGTGGGTCAACGCCGCGGGTGAGCCGTGGAGCATCGAGCGACTGGTGCAGATCCAGACCTCCGAGGATCTCGACGAAGCCGCCTGCGGTGGGACTCACGGACTCTACGCTCTGACCTACGCCCGCAACCGCTACCGTGATACCCACCGGGGCCAGGTCCGGGGAGCGTGGCTCGAGGCCGATCAGAAGATCCGGCGTTACATCGAGGAAGCTCGGGCCTACCAGAACGAAGACGGCACGTTTTCAGCCAGCTACTTCCTGGGCCCGCACCAGAGCCACCAGTTCCAGGAACGGGTCGAAACCTCCGGACACACCCTCGAATGGCTCGTCCAGGGTGCCAGCGACCAGCAGCTTCGCTCTGACTGGATGCGACGCGGAGTGGCCGCGGTGGCCGGTGACCTGAACCGCCACGCCGACACCACCGTGCAGTGCGGGCCGCTGTACCACGCGCTGCACGGACTGGTGCTGTACCGGGAACGCACCCGGCCTGCCCCAACCGCCCCGACGACCCCGGCACCGGCTATCTCGGTCACCCCCACGACCAGCGGCAAGTGACTCGCCGTCCCGCAGCCATCCTTCAGCTGTCTTCAACCGGAAGGCTGTCGAGGAAGACCTGCCGCGGAGCAAACTCGCCGGTCCCGGCGTGAAATTCGCCCAGGGCCGCCAGGCGACCCTCCGCATCAACCAGCACCACCTGCTCCAGGTCGTCCACGGTCCGCTCCGACCACTCCACCCGGCGTCCGTGGAAGATCTCGATCAACTCCCCGACCGTGGCACTCTGCCGCGGCAACGCCTCAACCGCCAGCAGCGGTGAGAGCAACTGCTCTGCCAGCGTGTCCGAGTCGAGTGCATCGGGCGCGGGGGCCGCTTCGATCGAGAACGGGCCGACACGGGTCCGCACCAGGGCACTCATGACCGCCCCGCTACCAAGCCGCCGACCCAGGTCGCGGCCGATCGAGCGGATGTAGGTGCCACCGCTGCAGACGATCTCAACGTCGAGCGCCGGAGACTGCCAGTCGAGCAGCCGGATCGAGTCGATCTCGACGGTCCGCGACTTCAACTCCACCTCCTCACCGGCCCGGGCCAGGCTGTAGGCACGCCGGCCACCGACCTTGACGGCCGAATAGGCCGGTGGCACCTGGCTGATCGTGCCGACGAATTCCTCAAGAGCCGACTCGATCGTGGCTCGGTCCAGTGCAGGAGTCTGCTCGAGCACCTCGACCTCCAGCTCGGTGTCGTCCGACTCGCTGCGTCGGCCCAGCAGAAACGTGGCCTGGTAGGTCTTGGTCAGTGCGTGGACCTGGGGCACCAGGCGTGTCGCCTTGCCGACGGCAACCACCAGTACACCGCTGGCCAGCGGATCCAGTGTCCCGCAGTGACCGGTCTTATGAGGCTTGACCAATCGCTTCACGCGATCGACGGCTCGCCTCGAGGTCATCCCGGTGGGCTTGTCGAGTACCAGGAACCCGCACGTCATCTTGGTTCGCCCCGCCCGACTTCGATTCACGTCAGCCGGACTACAGCCGCATCGACATCCGTTCCTGGTGCCGTGTCCGAGCCGCGTCGACGAATCCTGTGAACAGCGAATGAGGAGCCAGTGGCTTCGACTTGAACTCGGGATGGAACTGCACGGCGACAAACCACGGGTGCTCGGGGACCTCGACGATTTCGACCAGGTTCCCGTCGGGGCTGGTTCCCGACGCCAGCATGCCCGCTGCGGCAAACGGGTTGAGGAACTCGGGGTTGAACTCGTAGCGGTGCCGGTGCCGCTCGTTGACTTCGGTCACCTGGTAGCACTGTGCCGCGGTCGAATCCGCCTGCAGCGTGCACGGTTGAGCTCCCAGCCGCATCGTGCCTCCCTTGAAGGTGATCTTCTTCTGCTCCTCGAGCATGCAGATCACCGGGTTGGGAGTATCGGCCACGAATTCTGAGCTGTGGGCATCCTGGAGACCGAGCACGTTTCGAGCGAACTCGATCACGGCACATTGCATGCCCAGGCAGATGCCAAAGAAGGGGATATCGTTTTCGCGAGCAAACCGAATCGCCTGCACCTTGCCCTCGACACCACGGCTGCCGAAACCGCCGGGGACCAGGATGCCGTCCAGTCCGCTGAGAATCACCTCCGGATCCTGGCTCTCCAACTCCTCGGCCTCGATCCGCTTGATCATCACCCGGGTCCGGTTCGCCACTCCGCCATGATCGAGTGCTTCGTAGATCGACTTGTAGGCGTCGCGGTGTTCGATGTACTTCCCGACCACACCGATCGTCACCTCGTGCTCGGGCGACCGCATCCGCTGCAGCATCGCCCGCCAGTCACTCATGTCCAGCGTCCCGGCCGGCAGCGACAGCTTGTCGACGATCAACTGGTCCAGCCGATGCTCGACCAGTCCCAGCGGCACCTCGTAGATCGAGAACTCCTTGTCGATCTCCTCGATCACCTCGGACTGTTCAACGTTGCAGAACAGCGCGATCTTCTCGATGTTCTCGTGGCCCAGCGGACGCTCGGTCCGCACGACCAGGATGTCGGGGTGGATGCCGATCTGCCGCAACTGGCCGACACTCTGCTGCGTCGGCTTCGTCTTCAGTTCTCCGGCCGCCTTCAGGTAGGGGGCCAGCGTCAGGTGGATGAACAGGCAATTCTCTTTGCCGACATCACGAGGAAACTGCCGGATCGCCTCCAGGAACGGCATGCCCTCGATGTCGCCCACCGTGCCACCCAGCTCAGTGATCACCACGTCGACATCCGGAGTCGCCAGGCTGAAGATCGCCTCCTTGATCTCGTTGGTGATGTGCGGCACAACCTGGACCGTCTTGCCCAGGAACTCGCCCCGCCGCTCCTTGGCGATCACGCTCTGGTAGATCTGGCCGGTGGTGTAGTTCGAGTCGCGTGAGAGCGGGCTGCTGGTGAACCGCTCGTAGTGACCCAGGTCCAGGTCGGTCTCGGCCCCGTCATCGAGCACGTAGACTTCGCCGTGCTGGTAGGGACTCATCGTGCCGGGATCGACGTTGATGTAGGGGTCGAGCTTCTGCATCCGCACGCTCAGGCCCCGCTGCTCGAGCAACAGGCCGATCGATGCGGAGGTCAGTCCCTTTCCGAGTGAACTGACCACGCCCCCGGTCACGAAAATGTGCTTCGCCATGCTCCCCTGTTCATCCTGTCCTGGAGCCATCCTGATCGCGACAGCCACCCGACATCCGTGCCCGGCTCACCCCGCCGCTCATCATGCCGCTCGCCCTTCCAGACCATCGGCCTGCGAGGTCCGAGCAACGAACCGAGCATAGTCATCGGGCGTGTCGATTCCAACCGCCGAATGTTCTGCCACGCTCACCCCGATCACCGCACCGTGCTGCAAGGCCCGCAGTTGTTCGAGGCATTCAAGTTGTTCCAGGGGCGAGGGCGGCAGCTGGGTCAATTCGAGCAGAAATTCGCGGCGGTAGGCATACAGTCCCACGTGCAGCAGCCAGGGCGAGTCGCCAGCCAGCAACTCGTCGGGCTCGCCATCACGCACGCAGGGAATCGGATGTCGGCTGAAGTACAACGCCCTGCCGTCGCTGCCGGTCACAACCTTGACGCACGACGGATCCTCCAGCGTGCGTCGATCACGAATCGGGCAGGCCAGCGTCGCCATCTGCAGCGCCGGGTCGGTCTCGAGCGCCTCGACGAGGCTGTCGATGTGATCCGGGTCCAGTTCGGGCTCGTCTCCCTGCACGTTGACGATCGTCGTGGCCTCGCCGCAGCAGCGGGCCACGACCTCGGCCACCCGGTCTGTACCGCTTGAGTGCTCACCGGTCAGCACGGCCCGACCCCCAAACGCCTCGACCGCGGTGACGATCTCGCGACAGTCGGCGGCGACCAGGACCTCATCGAGCCGCCTGGCACGGCAGGCAGCCGCCCAGGCGTACTCCAACAGCACGCGGCCGGTCTCCTCCAGCAGCAGCTTCCGCGGCAACCGGGTCGACTGCAGCCTGGCGGGGATCACCCCCACAGCCCGCCCCCGCTTCATCACGACCGTCTCCCTGGTCCTGTCCCCTGTCCGATCCGTGGTGGTCGGGGTCGGCCCCGATCGCGAGGGAGCATACCATCGAGGTCACGACGGCGACACTGTAGAATTCTCCTCGCCATGATCCCTCTACGACCACTCGGCCGGACCGGCCTGGAGGTTTCGGTTCTCGCACTCGGAGCCGGGCCGATCCCCGAATTAATGACCCGCGACGATGCCGCGGCTCAGCGCAAGGTGCTGGCCCGGGCACTCGAGCACGGGATCAACTGGATCGACACCGCGGCCAGTTATGGAGACGGCCGTTCGGAAAGTGGGATCGGAAGGGCCCTGGCCGATCTGGACGCGGCCGGTCAGTTCCACATCGCGACCAAGGTGCGGCTGATGCCCGAACAACTGGCGAGGCGGCCGATCCGGGACATCGTCCGCGAGTCGGTCGAGGGCAGCCTGGCTCGACTGGGGGTCTCGAAAGCCGCACTGCTGCAGCTGCACAATTCGGTTACGCCATCCCGAGGCGACCTGCCGACGTCGCTGACGCCCGGCGATGTGCTCGACCCCGGCGGGATCCTCGAGGCGATGTGCGAGTTGCAATCCGAGGGCCTGGTCGGACACCTGGGCCTCACCGGCCTGGGCGACCCCGAGTCGCTGAGACAGCTCTTCACCTCGGGGCACTTCGCGACAATGCAGGTGCCCTACCATCTGCTGAACCCGACCGCCGCAGATCCCGCGGCGTCCGATTGGATCGAGACCGACCACGGCGGTGTGATCAACGACTGCGGCGTGGCGGGGATGGGCGTGTTTGCGATCCGGGTCTACGCCGGAGGCGCATTGCTGGGCCGTCCGCCGGCCGAGCACACCTACACCACGACGTTCTTTCCGATGGATCTCTACGAACGAGACACACGCCGCGCCGAAGAACTGGCTGGACAACTCTCCCCCGGTACAACTGTCCAGCAGGCCGCCGTCCGCTTCTCACTGGACCACCAGGCCATGTCGTCAGCCATCATCGGTTTTAGCCACCCCGAACACATCGACCAGGCCGTAGAGGCCCTGCCGGCACGTTGACGCCTGCGATCTCAACCACGCTTTACCGGTTGATTGACTCTGCCTCGGCCAAGTTGGCCCCGTGGAGGGTCACTCAATTCCCGGGGCGCCCCCCCCATCCTCCTCCCGGCCAATGGAAAGACCGGCACTCCAACTTCGCTTATTTCGAGAATTGTATACATCCGTATTGTCGCTGTAACCGATACAAACCGACGTCCGGGGGGTGCTGGCACTGCGCGGTCGCTGCAAAACAAACCATCCAAAGTGCGATGGCAATGGAATTCACTAACTCCAAGCTGGCAATACTCTTTTTCGCTTCCGTCCTGATGACGGAAACCGAAATGGTGGTCGCTGCCAATCCGGGCATACCCAGGGAGACCTCTGCGACCGAAACTGGCAGGTCCCTGCAGAATCACCTTCGGTCATTGCGGGTAGAGGAGAATTCGGACCAGTTTCCTCCCAACTCAATTTTCACAACGACGAAGCCCTCGGCCGCACGCCCGATCTTTCACACACCCAAAACGATCCAACTGGTCAGTGGCACTGACCTTCGAACAGTATTCGCGAGTTGCGATCCCAGTTCTCAGGAAAACGCTCGAACAAGTCATCGTACGGGAATCAGCGGGACCTACCTGTACCTTCAAGCCCAGACTCTCGACATTCCCTTTGCGACACCGGTCGACGGTTTCGGTGGGCTTGCCGTCCCGACCGGTCCGACATTGTTCGTTGACCCGTCGCACCAACCTGGATTCCGAGTCGGTCTGACCGAAAACCGGACCAGCGATTCAAGCCTCTCGGCCGACTTCTGGCATTACCAGAGCCAGGCTCGCTCCAACGGCTCATTGCCGACAGGAACCGACGTCTTCAATGCACTGCTGGTGCACCCCAACACCACATCGGTCGCCGGTGACAGCCTTTCAGCCGCCGCCAACTTCGACATCGATTTCAGTGTCGTGGATCTGCACTACCGCACCACCCTTCATGAAACCGATCTGTTTGCGATCGACCTGACTGCTGGTG
>CAUZJR010000280.1:0-7238 GCA_963580005.1 Planctomycetota bacterium | reverse complement strand
GCCTTGGCCGAACCCTGCAGGTTGGCGCCCGGCGACTTCGCCGGCGGACCTGCCTTCTTCTTGGCACCCGGCGTTGCAGCGGCCGTCACAGCAGCACCACGGCGTTTCAGTGACAGCTGCAGCACCGAGGCACCCGAGGCATTCACCGCTTGCGGACGAGGCTGGCTCGGCTGAGCCACGGTCAGCTTCAAAGTCTGGCCCCGGAACCTGTACACGCCCAGCAACCTGCTGTTTGCCGTCTGCACCCAGTCAAACGTCCTGGGCTGAGAGCTGGACATGATCTTGAATGTCGACCTCAGGGGCTGCTGTCCCGGCTTGACCTGCTGCAACATGCTGTTGTTCTGGAAGGTGAAGACCTGGTTGACCATCGCCGCCACCGAGTCACCGTTGACTCTCGCGGAGGTCACCGTCCACTCGCCCTGGAACCTCGACTGGTCCTTCGAACCGTCGTCGTTGGGGTCCTCGGCAGCAGCCAGGGCCTCCTCGGAATCCAGCTCCAGCGACACGTGGCCATCGGCAAACAGCATGTTGACACCGGCTTGGTGATTGCTGCCGATGTCCTGGCTGGCGTCGAACAGATCCGGAGCCGTCCAGGCCACCGCGTGCTCGTCGCCGGCATCGACGACCAGCGGCACCGCCGCCGCACCGCCCAGGGCCGTCAGAGCGGTGGCCGCCACCGGCTTGCCATCCTTGTAGGCCGACTTGCCCGAAGAAATCAGCCGGTAGGTGGTCTTGCCCTCTGCCAACTCGCCACTGGGACAGGCATACACCGTGGGAATCGAAGCAATCAATGCCTGGTTGGCCGGGCTGTCCCACGGCTCGTCGAGCTTGAATTTCGAGTACAACTCGTTCTCGCCCAGGTACGGCAGAATCGCCACCCGCCAACTCAACAACGGCTTGCCGTCGGATGAACTGATCGCCACACCAGGCAGCGCGTCCTTGGCAGTGCGGTGACTGTCCATCGCCACGCCGATCTGTTTCAGGTTGTTGCGGCAGGCGGTGGCACGAGCCGCCTCGCGGGCCTGCTGGATCGCAGGCAGCAACAAGGCCGCTCCCTGCACCAGGCTGCTCTGGCCCGGAGGAGCCTGGATCGCCGCGCCGAAACCGAATTCGGGGCCCGCCTGGGTGACCTTCGAACCGTTCAGAGCCGCCTCAATCGGACCCAGCATCGCCGCGGCCAGAGGGTTTTGCTGCTTGAGTTGAGCGATCTGCTCCTTGCCCAGAACCACGGCACCCTCGAGAGCCGTCTTGGCCAACTGGGCTCCGGCCTCATCGGAGGTCAATCCCTGCAGCTTAATCGAACCGACTCCACCACTGAGACTCTCGATGCCAAAACCCAGGCCCTTGAGCTTGCCGTTGAGACCCAACAGGGCCTGGATGGTCGGATGCTGAGCCGCCGGCGCGTTCTTCACGTCCGCGGGCAACGGAATCGTCACCGGCTCGGGCAACGTCACCGCCACGACCAGGTCCTGGCCACCGTCGACAAATGCCAGGTCGGGGCGAGGTGTGTACGGGTCGCCGGTGGCGATCAACTGCTTGATGAATCGCTCGATGCTGAAGACCAGCGTCTTCTCGTCGGCCTGGTACACCAGCACACGAGGCACACCCGGTTGATCGATCGGAAAGGCATACACCGTCTTCCCATCCAGCGTCGTCTTCTCGAGCTTGCCCTCGATCGCCGCCAATTGCTCGGTCGTCACCGCCGACTTCAGGTGAAGCACCGCCGCGGGTACGACTTTTTCCAGCACCAGCTTCGTCATCGCCGCCTCATCCACTTCGCCATTTGGCGACGAGGCCACCAGCTTGGCCATGTCCGAAATCCCGCTGATCCCCAACGTGACCTTCGAGACCTCGTCGAATCCAAACACAGTCTCCTGCTTCAACTGGTCCAGTGCCTGCTTGAGACCGGGACCGATCGCCGGGTTCTTGAGTGCCTCCTGGGCCTCGGGAGATTCCCACATCTTGCCCAGGTTGGCTGACGCCACGATCTGGGCGTCCGCCGGCAACCAGTGCGTGTCAAACTCCTCGTTCTCACTCGCGTCAGCCTGCGTCGATGCACCACCGGTCGATCCGGTAGCCGCATCAGCTGTCTTGGCATCCGGTGCACCGGCAGGAGCACCACCGGGCATACCAGCCGGCATGCCACCCCCACCGGCGTTGTTCTGGCCGGCCCCTTCGGCCACCACCGCTTCGGATCCGCCGATCCAACCCATCGACTTGGCACCGAAGAATCCTCCGACACCCAGCAGCCCGACACCGAGCACCGAGCCGAGGATGATCCAGACCATCTTGCCCGACGACTTCTTCGCCGCGGGCGGGGCCTTTGCGGCCGTAGCCGGTCTTTGGTTCAGGTCCCCGAAGTCGTCCCCTTCATCGAACTCGTCAAACTCGTCGATTTCGCTGAAGTCCTCGAGCACCTCGAATTCGTCTTCCTCGGGAAGCTCGATCACAAACGGCTGGCTGCACTTCGGGCAGGGCACTCGTCGTCCGACCGCATCGCGGTTCTTCAGCTTCAAGGTGGCCTGGCATTCGGGGCAATGGACTTCGATCGGAGCCGGCATCGGGCGTCTCCTGCAGACGGTGAGTCTGAATGCGTCCCGGTGCGGTTCAGCGGGACGGAGTGGAACGGATGCAACCGGGTCCCGCAAGCCACCCACACAGGATCGCTTCACGGCTTTGGCCGTGGCCCGGCATCAGCATCTTTCCGATCCTACCTGCCCCATCTGGCTCTCACAAGAAGCGATTGCCATGGCTCTGAGCCCTAGGCCGTGGCCGCACCCCGCATCCCCCCGGCCACCTCGATCAACCACTCGTCTGGCAGCGGAGCAAACGGGCGGAACTTCTCCACACCTCCCTGCTCACCCAGGTACAACAACGCCCGGTGGTTGCCCAGTCGGCTGGCGGCGGCTGAATCGATCAGGTTGCTCGAATCGGCGGCACTCATCTGGAACGCCACCCGGATTTCGAATTCGCGGAGAGTCTGAGTGCTGAGCCAGCGGCTGAGGTTGTTGTAGCTGTCGCACCAGCAGAGAGTATGCACACCCAGGGCGGGTCCATCGCGGAGGATCGAGACCAGCTGCTGGCTGGGGCTGGCCGCCGCCGACTCACCCAGGCTCGAGCCGAACCCGAAGTCGTCATCGCTGCGGCGGACGTCACGGAACCGGCCCAGGTCATGGATGACCAGGAAGATCGGTGGAGCCGCCTCGTCGTCGTCCTGGTCCCGCCGTGCCACCTCCGCAGCCAGACCCTCCAGTGCCTCGGCCACCTTTCTCGGTCGGATCAGCTCGACCTCGTGAGGCAACTCGTCGGCCAGCCGCTGCCACGCCTCGCCCAGCGGTTCATCCTTCGAGCTGCCATCGCAGACCACGAACTTGCCACCCTCTCCGGGTGCCTGCTGAGCGGCCAGGGCCAACACCACCGATCCGAGCACCCCCAGGGCCTCCTCGTGCTGCTGCCCGACCACGACCATGTTCGTACCGCTTTGCCGGCGGAACCGTACCTGCGGAGAGGCCTTGATCTGGACCGACTCACCCACCCATGCCAACGGGGACCTCGACGACGCCAAGGGAGGTGCCTCGGCCAGGCACGTGGCCAGGGGGGCACTGGAGGTCACGTCCGCCGGCATGTTGCCCTCGAACACCACCATCTCCCCCCCCGCCAGGCCCTCGGCCACAGCCTTCTCGCGCAACGCACCCAGCTTCTCCTCCCGAGCCGCCGCGTCCAGCCAGGCGATCTGGAACGGGTGGTTGCCCTCCAGGAGCCCGTTGGCGTCGTTGTAGATGGCCTCGCCGGGTCGAGTCAGCAGCCGGGCGGCGGTGTTGTCTTCGCTGAGAATCAGGTGGGCGTCCGATTCGCTGCACTGCAGTGCCACCCGTACCGCCACCTGGCCCAGAGTGCTGCGGGCCAGCGAGTAGGCTCCACCAAGGGTCTGCGATCCGAGCAGCACGTGGATGCCAAACGCTCGGCCCTGCCGGACCAGGCGGTCCAGCAGCAGAGACGACTGCTGGTGCACCCGGTCGTCCTCGACAAAGAACTCCTGGAATTCGTCGATGATCAACAGCACCCTCGGCAACGGCTCCTCGGGCATCGCGTCGCGGTATCCGGCCACGTCCTGCACGTGGTGAGTGCGAAAGAGATTGCCTCGCTCCGAGAGCATCTCGTCGAGACGCTCGAGTACGCTCAGGCCAAACTCACGGTCACTCTCGATCGCCACCACCCGCACGTGAGGCAATCGGTTGGTGACGTAGGTCTTAAACTCGACACCCTTCTTGAAATCGATCAGGTAGAACTCGACCTGGTCGGGGCCGTAGTACAGCGAGATGTTGGTGATCAGGGTGTGCAGGAAACTTGACTTGCCCGACCCGGTCTTCCCGGCGATCAGCACGTGCTGCGAGGTCCCGCTGCCCAGGTGCAGGTCCTGCAGCTTGGTCGCACCGGCGCGGCCCAGGGGCACGTCGAGACTGCGGCGGCTGTCACGGCACCAGTACTCATCCGGCCCGGGAGCAATCCGGTCAAAGGGAACCTCGACCCGCCGCGTGTCCCTGGCCTCTTCGCCCACGTCCCGCACGATCTTGACGAAGTCCGACGGCTCGGGAGGCAGCTCGAGAGTCAACGGCAGCCAGGCCAGCTCCGGGTCCCGCCACCGGAACATCCCGCCGTTCCACTCGAGACAATTGGCGTGGCTGCGGAGATCTTCGAGGTCGAAGTTGTGAGGCAGTTGCTGGTGGCTGTCGACGCTGACCAGAGTGTAGACGCCGCAGCGGGCGCCGCTGGATGCGATGCTCACCAGCCGGCGAACCGCGTTGTCGCTGAAATTGACCGGGAAACTGGCAACCACCACCACGTGATACGGCTCGGCCACCTCACCGGCGTACTCGTTGTACTCCTCGATCGTCGCGAACTGGTTCCGCAGGTAGGTCTGGAACACGTCCTCCATGTGCTCGGTCAGGTTGGTCAACTGCTGGTCGATATGAGACGACTCGGTCCAGATCCGGCCCGAGACGAGCAGTTCGTCGAAGTCGGCCAGGTGCATGAAGGCCGAGAAGTTGTCACCCAAACCGACTGGATCGATGATCGTCAGCCGCAACTTGCCCGGCGGCAGACTCGTCAACAGCCTCAGCATCGCCGTCTGCAATACGCTGACCGCCAGTTCCCGACCCTCCCGGTCCGCCTCCAGCAACAGGCTGACCTTCTCGGGAAACGACAGGACCGCCGGCATCGACATCACGCTGCGGGCCGGCTGAAGCCTCGAGTCCTCGGAAATCCCACCCGGCACCTGGGCCAGGTTGACGTCAAATGTTCCCAGCGGGACCGCGGGAGGCACCGATTCCGGAGCCCGGTAGCCGCCCTCGGCCAGCTCCGACCAGGGCAAAAACCGTGAGTCGCAATCCGAGACCATCGCGCGGGTCGAGGTGTCGAATTCACTGCAGGCTGTCTGCCAGTTCCTGCTGAGGTCGGCGAAGGAACGCTGGAAATGCTCGCGACCCACGGCCGAACGGTGACCGTGTTCGCGATCCAGCTGATCACGCACACCCCGATGCTCACGCTCAATCTCATCCAACCGCTCGGTCCGCTCCGCCTCGCACTCACTCGACTGCTGCTCCCGTTCAGCGGCCAGTCGCTTAAGATTCTCGGGGAAACTGGTGTGCACCGATGCCAGTTCGGCCTCGTATCGATTGGCCAGCTCCGTAGCGCGGTCCGCCTGGAAATCCTCGATTCGACCCATCGCGTCCTCACGCTGGCTCACGATCGGCCCGTGTTCACCGATGAACTCCTCCTGCCGGTCCTCCAGTTCCTCGTGCGACAGCTTCAACCAGTATTGCCGGGCACGTCGGGCGTCGGCGGTGTGGCCTCCCAACCGCTCCCACAAGCGACGGCAACCGGATCGAGCGACCAGCATCAGCACGCCGATCAGGCTCAACGACACGACCAGGGCCGCTCCCAGTGAGATGCCGATCGAGAGTTCCAATTGAGAGCGATTCTCCAGCAGCTTCAGCCGCCAGGCCGCCTCGCCCAGGACCAGCGGCACGCCCATCGCCGTGGCCAACAGCAGCCACAACACCAGCAGCCGCGAGCCAAACAGCAGCCGAGGCAGCCACAGATGCTCGATCGACCGGATGTCCGCGTTGGCCCGGTCGACACACTCGACAAAATGGTTCAGGCACTCGTCGGGGTCGCTGGGAGGACGGCTGCCGGAGCTGGTCGAGGGAGACTGAGGCAGTCGCCAGTCGGCCAGCCGGGTGGCTGCCCGTTCGACCCGATCCGCCAATTCCTCCCAGTCGGCCATCCGCCGCTCGTGGCTGGACTTCAGCCTCGCCTTGTAACTCTCGAACTTGTGCTTGGGACTGTCCTCGGCAGTGTCGTCGAGCAGGGTCTGTACCATCCAGCGGTCGTCGTCCCGTCGCTGGTCGATCCGAGCCTGCTCATCCTCCACCTGCTCCTGCAACACCGCCACCCGGTCGTCGTACTCGATCTGGATCGAAGAGATCTCCGCTTCGATTCGCGACAGGCTCTCATCGCGGACCATGTCGTATTGCCTGATGACGGTGGCTCGAGCGTCCTCACGCTTCTGGTCCAGAGCCACGCAGGCCGCCATGTAACCCGAATCCTCCGACTCGCTCGCACCCGAGTGATCCTCGGATAGAGTCTCCTCGTCATGCACCCGCTGAGCGACTGCCTGCAACAGGCCCCCCAGCAACTCACGCTGACGCTCATGATTGAGCCGCACCGGCACGTCCGGCGAGTCCGGCGGACCGGGAGGAACCGGATCGGTGGGGGGAGTGGAATGGGACATCGGGGTGGGGTTAGCGTTCCTCGTCGGTGCATTCACGCTCGACCCGGCCCAGCACCTCGGCCAAGCGGTTGATCGCGTCGAGAGTCATGCGGACGGTCGGGGTGATCGGTTCGATGTGCTCGGACTCGAAATAATGCCGTGCCGGGTCGTTCCACGACAGGCGGACCTGGCCCCAGGCTGCATCGAGCTGAACCAGCGCATCGGTCAGTTGCACCGCTCCGGTGTGCAGGTCGACCACCCTCATCAGGACTCCTCCTGCGAAGCGGTCGTCTCGTCGCGAACCGGAGGCGGAGCCGTGGTCGGTGCGTCGATCGCCACATAGGCTTCAAGCGAGACCAGGATCCGGTCGAGCAGCCCGGCCATGCGAGGCAGATCGCGCTGCAACAGGCTGTCGACCTGGCCGCAACGTCCCCGGAACTGGTTGGCCTCCTCCTCGACCACCCGC
>CAUZJR010000279.1:0-7253 GCA_963580005.1 Planctomycetota bacterium | reverse complement strand
GAGGCGTCACCGCTCGCAATTGCCGGGCACCGGTCTGCCTCAGGTCGATCCGGCTCTGCAGTGTCGAACCGCCGCTGCCTCCGGTGTCGTAGAGATACAACTGGCTGTAGGCATTGTCGGTCACCAGCAACAGCCTCTGGGACGAATCGTACTGCACCGAATAACGCGGTACGGTGAAGTTGCGAGCGGCCGTCGTCTTGGTGGCAGTGTTCTTCTTTGCCTGGGTAGCCTTCTTCGCCGGTGCGCTGTTTTGGCCGAACGACGTCAGGACGACGGCCCCAAGGACCATCCCCGCCGCAAAGCCCATGGCGACATTCTTCTGACTGGATTTCATCGGGTTCTCCTTGGATCGAGACCAGTGATGTGAGGTGATAAAGACATGCCCGGAGCCTTCACGGCTCCCAAGCCAACCCGCTGGGGCTGCCTTGTGTCTGGCTCGCTACAGTTATACCCACTCACCTCCTGGCAGACCTCTCGAATCACCGCGGCCTTCCCCCGGGTTGTTTGCCGCGGGAGGCCGGAACGGTCAGAATCTGCATCATGAACAAGACAACGCGGCAATACGGACGCTGGCCCAGTCCTCTGACACCCGCGGTGGTCGCCGCCGGACGACGCCTGGACGGCGTCGCCATCGACAGCGACGGCACCAGCCTGGTATGGCTCGAAGGCCGCTCGGGCCAGGGCGTGCTCGTCGTCGACGACGGCAGCGGCAACGCGCCCCGCGACCTGACCAGCCAGCACAGTGTCAGGGCCGAGGTGGGCTACGGCGGAGGCGACTTCACGGTACAAGGCGGAGTGGCCTACTTCGTGGTGCACAAGACCGGACGCCTGTTCCGGGTCGCACTCAGCGGCGGCTCACCCCAGCCCATCACACCCTGCTTCGGACACGCCTCCTCACCCTGCGTCTCGGCCGACGGTCGCTTCGTCGCCTACGTCCACACCGACGAAGACGTCGATCGCATCGCCGTCGTCGACTGCGACGGGACCCACTGGCCCGGCATCCTGGCCTCGGGACACGACTTCTACATGCAGCCCAGGATCAGCCCCGACGGATCCCGCCTGGCCTTCATTGCCTGGGACCACCCCAACATGCCCTGGGATGGCACCACGCTGTACGTCGCCGACCTCGATACGACCGGACCGCTGCCCAGGGCGGGACAGCCGCGGGTGGTGGCCGGAGGTGATGAGATCGCGGTGTTTCAACCCGAATTCTCCACCGACGGCTCGACACTGTTCTTCGTCTCCGACGAGTCCGGCTGGGGCCGACTGGGCCGCTGCAACCTGGAAACCAGCACCACCGACTGGCTGACCTCCGAGGGGACCGAGTTCGGCACCCCGGCCTGGGCACAGGACATGAGAACCTATGCCGTCTGCGGCGACGGCAAGACCCTCGCCGCGGTCGCCAGCCAACGTGGCTTCCTGTCGGTCACGAGCATCGACCTGGAATCCGGCACGCAAGCGGCCGTCGAACCGCTGGCCTCGCTGAGTGACATCTCGACCATCGTCGCCGCAGACAACGGGTCTCGTATCGCCGTGATCGGCAGCAGCGCGGTGCAGACACCCCAGGTCCTCACCTGCGACCTCGCACAGAACACGTCACGCATCGTGGCTCGGTCCACCGGAGAAATGCTCGCCTCAGAAAGTCTCTCGAACCCCGAAGCGATCAGCTGGGAATCGGCCGGCGGCGAAACCGCTCACGGGCTGTTTTATCCACCCGCCAGCCAGGCGTTCCAGGGCACCGGACTACCCCCGGTGATCGCCATGATCCACGGAGGACCAACCTCGCAGTCCCGAGCCGGCTGGAAAGCCGATGTCCAGTACTTCGCCACGCGGGGCTGGGCCGTGCTGCAGGTCAACTACCGGGGCAGCACCGGCTACGGACGCGAATACATGCTCAAGCTGCGCGGCAACTGGGGCATCTGCGATGTCGAAGATGCGATCAGCGGCGTGAGACACCTGGTCGAAGGCGGGCAGGTCGACCCGGACCGGAAAGTCATCATGGGCGGCAGCGCCGGAGGATTTACCGTGCTGCAGGTGATGGCACATCACCCCGACGAATTCACAGCCGGTGTCAATCTCTACGGAGTCGCCAACCAGTTCCACCTCGCCAGCGACACGCACAAGTTCGAGAGCCGCTACACCGACACGATGATCGGACCGTTGCCCGAGACCGCGGCCGTCTACCACGAACGGTCTCCGGGTTTCCACGCACACAAGATCAACCGACCGATCGCCGTCTTCCAGGGCGACATCGACCGGGTGGTGCCCAGGCAACAGTCCGACGACGTCGTCGCCGCACTCAAAAAGACCGGCACGCCCCACGTCTATCACCTCTACGAAGGCGAAGGGCATGGGTGGCGGATGCAGGAGACGATCGACCACTTCTACCGGGCCGTCGAGAAGTTCCTCGATCAGCACGTGCTGCTGCAATGAGCCGCCGAGGCTGCTAGGGCTGCTCCGAGCCGACCACCTTCGCCACCCAGCGATCCAACGGCCCGGCCAACCAACCCGCCACCACGGCCGCCAGCACCGCCACCACCGCACCGGTGAACACGTCGATCGTGTAATGAGCTCGCAGCACCAGCACCGTCGTCACCTGGAACACCCCGACCACCACGCCCAGCAGCATCCCAACCCGACCGAAGCGGCGTGCCACTTCGATGCCACCGTAAACCGCCAGGGCCGTGTGACCGGAAAAGAAGAAGTCGTTGGCAACTTCATAGGTCACCAGCAGAGACGGGAAGCCGGGGTCGTACCACAGCATGCCCACCGGAGCCGGCAGCGCAGAGAGCCACTGGCAGAGCTGACGCAGCGAAAACAGGATCAATAGGCCCAGGAACGGGCGGATCGACGCTCCGAAAATCGTCGCCGCAAACATCCAGCACGCCACCAGGTCGATCAAAACCGAACTGGCGATCAGCAGTCCCGAGGCCTTGCGTCGGTCGCGGTCGAGGGCCGCATTCCAATCCGCAGTCCACTCGTGAACACGATCCCCCACGGTCAGGGTCCGGGAAGCCGCCTCCATCGTGGCCTCGTCGACACCGACGTCTCGAGCCCCCAACAACGACTGGGTCCCCAGCCACAGGCCGATACCCACCGCCACCACGGCCACGCGCGCACACCGTTCGGCCACGCCCGGGCGACGCCCCAGCACAGGGCTCTCGACATCCGGCATCAGGTTCTCTCCTGCGACACCGACTCGCGCCTCGATTCATCGATCTCCGATGCCAGACCCTCGAGCATCCCTCCCAGTCTCTGCTCCAGCTCCAGCATCAACGGATCCTCGTCACCGTTGCGTGACCGCCGCGTCGGCACTTCGATCGCCTCACCGACCTCCACCAGCACGGACATCGGGCCGTGCATCGTGGCCACGTCGGTCAGGTCCTCCTCGAATCGCTCGACCGTCTCCAGGATCCTCTCGACCGGACGCTCCGGACCAATGTAGTCGATCGGGTACAGCGACATCTGCTGGGCCAGGTAGCAATCAGCCAGCTGCCGCCATCTCCGCTGGCGTTCCTCCTCGGGCAGTTCCTGCTCCACCATCTCCGGCAGGATCGCGGTCCGCAACCGCTTGACACGAGCCACCGGATCCCCTTCACCGCGGCCTCCACACCACTCGTCCTCGAGTGGACCCAGCACCGTGTCGATCAGCCGGTCCCGACGTGTGAAAATCGACCCGCTCTGGGCCGCTCCCAGGTACTCGACCTCCTTCAGACTCAACAACGCCTGGCCCACCCTCTCGATCCGCTCCAACAACGGCCGCCGGGCCTGCGACTGCCAACTCAACCGCGACTCGATCTCGCCAAGCACCCTCTCCACGCTCGATTCCATCTCGCCGTCAAAACGGTACTTCACAGCGACCGGGTGGATCACAACCTTGTCATCCGGGTTCCCGTCCGCACGCTTTCGGGCGGCCGAGCAGGCCATCATCGACACGCCTTCCTGCAAGACGCTGAGCCGATCGTTGGTTCGCGAAATCACCCCCTCGGGAAAAATCACCAGCGGCCGCTCGGCGGTTGCCAGGATCCCGATCGCACAATTCAACGCCGCACGGTCCATTCCCTCGCGGTAGATACTGAACGTCCCCAGCCGCCGGATCAGGAACGTCTGCAACCAGCTGACCTTGAACACGTTCCAACTGGCCAGGGCGAACATCGGGGACCCGACTCGCAACGGGAGCTCGGCCGCCACCACCGCATCCCGGATCCGGCAGTGATTGGGAGCCACGATGATCCCGTGGCCGGCTTCCATCGAACTCTTCAGATGATCGACCCCTCGAATGTCGATCGACGAGATCTTGTAGCGCCGGCACAGACGCCAGGCGACGAAGCGGCCCAGCACCCGCGGCCACCACGTGCCACGGTGCGGTGCTGTAAACTCGTACCGGTCCTCGAAGACAATGTCCTGCATGGAATCGCCGGGCAGTCTAGCCGCATCCCGCCTCGCGAGCCAATCCGAGTGCCGGTCGTTGAAGGTCGATGCCGCTTCCTCTTTAATTGGCCACGTAAAGACAACCCGGCAAGAGGACAGCCAGATGACCGGCCGCACGACACGACGCGGGTTCCTGCAAGTGGCCGCCGGAGGCCTGGTGGCAGCTTCGGCGCAGGGGGGCCACGCGGCACAAGACTCGAAGCGGTTCGACCTGGTGATCCGCGGTGGCACGATCGTCGACGGCAGCGGCCAGAGGGGGACCCGAAACGACCTGGGTGTCCGCGGCGATCGCATCGCGGTCATCGGCGACCTGGCCGACGCGGCCGCCAGGCAGGTCATCGATGCCAGCGGGAAGATCGTCTGCCCCGGCTTCATCGACATGCACACGCACAGCGACCGCTCGCTGCTCTCGGACGGCCTGGCTCAAAGTGCCATCCGCCAGGGTGCGACGACTCACGTGATCGGCAACTGCGGCAGCTCCCCGGCACCGGTCTCCTCACCCGTGGAACTCTCCGGACACAGGCTCAGTACCTACGGCGACTACCTGCAGGCCCTGGGCAAGAACGGGACTTCGATCAATGTCTGCGGACTGGTCGGCCACAACACCATCCGCCGTGCAGTGATGGGCAGCCAGGACCGTAAGCCGACCGCCGCAGAATTGCGGCGGATGCAGGACCACGTCGACGAGGCCATGAGATCCGGAGCCGTGGGACTCTCCACCGGACTCGTCTCCCCGCCGGGCACCTACAGCGAGACACCCGAGATCGTGGCCCTGGCCCGCGTGGCGGCTCGACACGGAGGACAGTATTCCTCTCACATCCGAGGCGAGGCCTCGACGCTGCTCGAGGCGGTTCGTGAGGCGATCCAGGTGGGACGCGAGGCCGGGTTGCCGGTCCAGATCTCGCACCACAAGGCGGCCGGCCGCGAGAACTGGGGCACGACTCGCAAGACGCTGCCGCTGATCGAAGCGGCCAACCGAGACGGACACCGCGTGCGGGTCGACGTCTACCCCTACCACGCAGGCAGCGCCGGACTGGCACAACTGGTGCCGCCTTGGGCCCACGAAGGAGGAGGCGGCGAAATGCTCGCCAGGCTCAAGGACCCTGTCCAAAGACGACGAATCGCCCGCGACATGGTCCGCGGCACCGACAACTGGCCCAACTTCTTCAAGATCGAATGGGACGACATCCAGATCACCACCGTCGGCAATGCCGCCAATCGCAAGTGGATCGGCAAGAAAGTGGCCGACGTGGCGAGGTCCAGGAAGTGCGGCGGGGTCCAGGCCTGCATCGACCTGCTGATCGAAGGCAACGGCAAGGTGGGCATGATCAACTTCATCATGGATGAACGTGAGGTGCAGCGAGTGCTCCGGCATCCGCTCTCGATGATCGGATCCGACGGACGTGCCGTCAGTGCCGACACCGCTCGAGGCATGCCGCACCCGCGGTACTACGGCTGCTTCCCCCGGGTGCTGGGCCGATACTGCCGACAACTGAAACTGTTTCCCCTGGAAACCGAGATCCGCAAGATGACCGCCATGCCCGCCTCGCAGCTGGGCCTCGCCGATCGCGGACTACTGAAACAGGGACACGCCGCCGACGTTGTTGTCTTCGACTTCAAGACGATCATCGACAAGGCCACTTTTTCGGCACCCCACCAGTACCCCGAAGGCATCGACACCGTCGTGGTCAACGGTCGTGCTGTGATCCTGGGCGGGGAACATACCGAGGTGCGTCCGGGCCGCGTGTTGACTCCCCAGAGATCCTGACCCCAGCCGCACCGTGACCGACTCAACCAACACGCCCGACGGACAACTCGCCCCCGCCCTGCACCAGGCGGGGGCCGCCGACCTGCTGTGGCGAGGCACGCTGCTGGCCGTCTTCTCGTCGTTCTGCTACACCGCCTCGATCATCGCACTGCGAGCGGTGACCAAGGATGGTGTCGACTGGGCGGCCTGGGTCTCGTGCCTCAAGGCCATCCCCACCGTCACCGCAGCACTGCTGGTGCTCGCCTTCAAGGCACAGCGCGGCTCGATTTCCTGGCCGTCACGACGCATGATCCTCGCACTGCTGCTCTCGGGCACCGCGATGCAATTGATGGGCAACGTCGGCTTCCAATGGGGACTGGCCCTGGGCGGCATGACTCTCACCGTGCCACTCTCGCAGGCCGCCTTGCTGATCAGCGGCGCCGTGCTGGGGGTGGTGATGATCGGCGAACGAGTCAGCCGCCGTTCGACCCTGGCGATGAGTGTGCTGATCGCAGCCATCGTCCTGCTGTCGATCGATGCCGAGCCATTCGCCGGCTCGAAGACGGGGCAGGGGGGCAGCGGCCTGATCCTGCTGACGGTCGCCATGGGACTGACCGCGGGAGTCGGCTGGGGCCAGGCAGGGGTCGTGATCCGGCAGGCCGCCTTGAGTGGAGTCAGTACCGCGGTGACCATCCTGCTGCTCTCCTCCACCGCCATCGTCGTGCTGGGGGGAGGCGTGCTGCTGAGACAGGGGCCCGACTGGTTTCTCGAACAGACCTCGCCCCGAGAGTTCTGGATCTCGATGGTCGCCGGCGGATTCACCTCCGCCGCCTTCTTCGCACTCACCGCGGCACTGAAACACATCTCGATCGTACGAGCCAACCTGATCAACGCCTCGCAGATCGCACTCACCTCGCTGGCCGGAGTCATGCTGTTCGAAGAACCGATGACTCGCTGGATGATCGTCGGCACCGGCCTGACCATCGGTGGACTGCTGCTGATGGACCGGCCCAGCCAGGACTCGGGTCAGCCCGAAGAGAAGGGAACACTCAGCGACCACCAGCCCGACCGGCCC